>JAGXGJ010000028.1 GCA_024636875.1 Methylococcaceae bacterium
GCCGGTGCGCAACGTATATATATGATTGCGCCTGTCGGTTGAAACTGCTCAACCAGGATTCCAGTTGCAGGTTGCAAAACCTATCAACGGAAAGCGAATTATCTAATGCGTATGTTTTCATACTTATTTAGAAGCAGAAGTACATGGATATTTTTATATTTTCCCTTAGCCTGGTATTACGTATCGTGAATCCTGAGTCTAAAATACTAAATCAACACCATATTATCCCTGTGTATCATTTCCGAATCATCGGAATAACCCAGAATTTTCTCAAATTCCGAGCTGCTTTTGCCCGCTATCAATTGGGCATCGGTCTTGCCATAATTAATGAGTCCCCGGGCAATCTCCACGCCCTTTTCATCCCGGCAGGATACCAGTTCACCGCGCTCAAACTGGCCAGATACCGATTTGACGCCGACCGCTAACAGGCTTCTGCCGTTATTTTTCAATACCCTGACCGCGCCTGCGTCCAGAGTCAATTGCCCCTTGATTTGCAACTGCCCCGCCAGCCAGCGTTTTCTTGCGACCAGAGGCTCTATATCCGGAAAAAAATAAGTGCCTAAATCAATACCGGAGATCACCGAGGTAATCACATCTTTAACTGCTCCTGCTGCAACTACTGTTGCCGCGCCTGACCGGGACGCCAATCTTGCCGCCCGCACTTTAGTTGACATGCCGCCCCGTCCCAAGCCACTGCGGCTATTGCCCGCCATTTTTTCCAGGCGGTCATCATTAACGCTGATTTCGGAAATTAATGTGGCATCGGAATATAAACCGGGATCTCCGGTAAATAAACCATTTTGATCAGTCAGAATAATCAGCAGCTCCGCTTCGACCAGATTGGCGACCAATGCCGCCAGCGTATCATTATCACCGAAGCGAATTTCTTCTGTGGCGACCGTATCGTTTTCATTGATAACAGGTACAACGCCAAACTTGAGCAAGGTTAGCAGGGTGCTCCGTGCATTTAAGTAACGCTGCCTGTCTGACAGGTCATCATGTGTTAACAATACCTGAGCCGCATGTAAACCATATTGCCGGAAATTATCATCAAAACTCCGCACCAGGCCCATTTGGCCGACAGCTGCAGCTGCCTGTAACTCATGCAAGGTTTTTGGCCGTACTTTTAAGCCTAAACGACACATGCCTTCCGCTACCGAACCCGAAGATACCAGCACTACATCTATCGACTGTTGTCTTAAATCCGCCATTTGCCTGACCCAGGCGGTGATGGCGGTTTTGTCAAGACCCTGTCCGCCTTTGGTCAATAAAGAGCTGCCTATTTTTACGACGACTCGCTTAATGTTTATTAAATCAGTTCTGCTCACTTTTTATCTGCCGCTGCTGTTCTAAAAAGTTCATGATGGCGAACATTAATTCTTTGGTACCATCGCCATTAATTGCGGCAGTTTTAAATACAGGGGCTTTCCAGCCCAGTTCATCGACAATTGCCTGACAACATTCATCCACTTCTTCTGCCGGCAAGCGGTCTATTTTATTCAGTATCAGCCAACGCGGCTTTTGAGCCAAATCATCACTCCATTTTTCAACTTCATGAATAATTTTTTTTGCCGCCTGCACCGGTGTATCCATACTTTCATAAGGCGCTACGTCAATCAGATGTAATAATAAACTCGTCCGCGCCAAGTGTTTCAGAAACTGCAGGCCCAGTCCCGCACCATCAGCTGCGCCTTCAATAACACCGGGAATATCCGCAATAACAAAGCTGCGTAAATCATCAATTCTAACTACACCCAGATTAGGATGTAAGGTGGTAAACGGATAATCGGCAACCTTGGGTGTTGCTGAGGATACTGCCCGTATCAAACTTGACTTGCCCGCATTAGGCATACCCAGTAAACCGACATCGGCAATCAGGGTTAGCTCTAGGTCCAGGATGCGATGTTCGCCCTCAGTGCCTTTGCTGGCTTTTTGCGGCGCTCTGTTGACGCTGCTTTTAAAGCGGGTATTGCCTAAACCATGAAAACCGCCTTTTGCGACCAGCAGCGTTTCGCCGATTTTAGTTAAATCACCGATAACTTCGCCCGTTTCCGCATCCGACACCTGCGTTCCTAAGGGTACGGGTACATAACAGTCTTCACCTTTCCTGCCTGTGCAATTACGGCTCATGCCATTTTGTCCGCGCTGCGCTCTATGCACGGTATGATAACGAAAATCCACCAGGGTATTTATGTTCTCCACGGCAACCAGGTAGACGCTGCCCCCATCACCGCCATCACCGCCATCCGGACCGCCTAAAGGGATATATTTTTCGCGCCGGAAACCAATCGTTCCATTACCGCCGTCACCCGCTTCTACGCGAACTTCTGCTTCGTCAACAAATCTCATAAATCACATACCGACAAACTTAAAACCCAAACAATAAAAACAAAAAAAGCCCCGTCATGAAGGACGGAGCTTTTTATAACTGTCGGGTTATATGCTACGCTAACCCCGTCTACATTACTGCTACATTAAGCAACAGCCATGTTTTATGCAGCAACAATACTGATAAATTTACGGCTTTTAGGGCCTTTGACCTGAAAAACCACTTTGCCATCAGCTGTTGCAAACAAGGTATGATCTTTTCCACAACCTACATTATCACCCGCGTGAAAATGAGTTCCACGTTGACGAACGATTATATTTCCCGCTGTCACACTTTCCCCGCCGAAACGCTTGACACCTAATCTTTTGGCATTAGAGTCGCGTCCGTTACGCGTACTGCCACCAGCTTTCTTATGAGCCATCTTAACTCCCCTGAATATTAAGCGGAAATGCCAGTAATCTGGATTTCTGTATAGTATTGACGATGCCCCATCTGTTTCATGTGGTGCTTGCGTCTTCTGAATTTGATAATTTTTATTTTTTTATGTCTGCCTTGAGACAAAACAGTAGCGGTAACCTTGCCGCCTTCAATAAAGGGCAGACCAACTTTAACAGCATCATCTGTCTGGATCATAAGCACTTTATCAAATTCAATGCTGTCGCCTGTGCCCAGCTCCAGTTTTTCTATTTTTAAGGAAGTACCTTCTTCTACGCGGTACTGTTTACCACCGGTTTGAATTACCGCATACATATGCGCAAGCTCCATCAAGCATTAATCTGTTAAAAGTAAACCAAACATTATATTTTTTAAACAAAGTTGAGTCAACTTTAAAATTCATTAACCATCTAAATCTATTCAAATAAGATAACATATTAAAGCTATTGACACCACCCTGGTTTGTTCAATAGCATGAGCGATTAGTAAATTATTGAGTTATAATAGCAAATTAATTTTGTATTTTTATAGTTAAAACTATGAAACACTCTTGCCACTTAAACTCTTAGCACTCAATCAATGGTATCGCACTCACAATCATTCCCGAACGCACAGACAGCTATTGATTTTAATTTGATTAAGGATTTAACCACAGACGAAACCAAGGCAGTCGATCAACTCATTATTGATGAGTTAAGTTCCGATGTTATTCTGATTAACCAGATGGGGCACTACATTGTCGGCAACGGTGGTAAACGATTACGTCCGATGTTGCTGTTGCTTGCAGCCAAGGCTCTTGGAGAGGTGACCCAAAATCATCTTGTGCTTGCTGCGGTCATTGAATTCATTCATACCGCAACTCTTCTGCATGATGATGTTGTTGACGAATCTGATCTCAGGCGCGGCAAGGAATCCGCCAATGCAGTCTGGGGTAATGCCGCCAGCGTATTGGTTGGCGATTATCTGTATTCCAGTGCATTTGAAATGATGGTGCGCACGGGCAATATGCGGGTTATGGGAATCTTGTCCAAAACTACGACCGCGATTGCCGAGGGTGAGGTATTGCAATTGCTGAACTGCAATAACCCGGAAACGACAGAAGCAAAATATCTTGAAGTTATTGCCAGAAAAACCGCAATTTTGTTCAGCGCCGCAACCAGGCTAAGCGCAGTTATTGTTGGAGCCTCTGCTGCAATCGAGGAAGGCCTTGCTCAATATGGTCAACACCTGGGAATTGCTTTTCAATTAATTGATGATGCGCTTGACTATAAAGCCAGTAAAGAAGATCTGGGCAAGAATCTCGGCGATGATCTTGCCGAAGGCAAACCGACGTTGCCGTTGATTTACGCTATTCAAAAGGGCAGCAAAAACGAGGCTGAAATCATTGTTGATGCCATTAAAAACAGCAAACGTGATGCCTTTAATGAAGTCTACGCTATAGTGCAGAGTACTCAAGCCATTGCTTATACAGAACAACGCGCAGAGGAAGAAGCCGAAAAAGCCATCAGAGCACTAAGCGTCTTGCCTGATTCCAGATATAAGGAAGCCTTGACTTTATTGGCAAAATTTTCGGTTCAACGCAATTACTGAGGAATCAGGATAAATCTACGATTATCAGCAGTAGTGGAATATTACCAGGATGCTGAACAGCAAATATGAGGTTTATATTCCGGAAGCAGGTAATATAGAGTCCGACGTTGGTAAAGCGACACAAAGTCCCCTCTCCCTTTGGGAGAGGGTTAGGGTGAGGGTATTACAAAGGTCGCTTTACCAACTTTGGTTCCTATAACAGGCAGCCGATCGGAAAGGTCTTGAAGAATCCAAAAAATACACACAAGATTTTTATTTACACGGCACTGCCATGTGAGGCCAAGCCACTGGTCAAATATTTTGACCTGAAAAAGAATGCAGGTATTGAACCGTTTGCCGTTTATTTTAATCACGACATCTGCTTGACTGTAACCGGGCTTGGGAAAAGTGCGATGGCCGCAGCTGTGGCTTATACACAGGCGTTGTTTGCTTCAGTTGAGCATCCGGTCATAGTGAATACCGGTATTGCAGGACATAAGGATCATGCAGTGGGAAGCCTGTTTTTAATCGATAAAATTATTGATATTGACAGCCAAAAAAACTATTATCCGCCCCTGGTTTTTACCCCGCCTTGCCCTACTGGCGCTATTCAAACCGCATCAAGGCCCCAGCTTGGCTATGATCTGCCAAATCTTTGTGATATGGAAGCTTCCGCTTTTTACGAAACGGCGACGCGATTTACTTCTGGTGAGCTCATCCTATGTCTGAAAGTGATTTCAGATAATCGATTATCACCCGCCGAAAATATTCAGCCGAAACAGGTTTCCGCTTTAATAGCTGAGCATATTTTAACAATTGAGGCATTGCTGGCACATGCAACCGGCTTGGCGGAACAGATAACCACACTTATGCCCATTCAATTTAAACAACTGTTACAACACTATCATTTTACCGCCAGCGAACGAATGAAATTAAATAATCAGTTGACTCGCTGGGATGCATTGACCCATAAGCCAATTCCAGATTTCGACGAAACCCGTCTGCATAAAGGCAAAGACTTATTAAACTGGCTGGATCAACTGATTGATAAAACTGAGTTCAATTTGTAAGAGCGTCGTACTGATCTATAAAAAGAACAAGACATTCTTGGTGACGGCGACAATACCAATATAGACAAAACAGACCATCGCACCGATGAAAGCCAACCATCGGACTGTGCCGCGATTATGCATAACAACTACACCTAAACCGATGTAGCCAAATAATGCTGTTAGTTTGGCGATAATCCAGCCATAGTTTGCGGATAGCCATCCTCCCTGAAAAACCAGGGCAATACCGCTAAGCAGCAATAGAGTATCAATAATATGGGGTGTGATTTTGAAGAGTTTTTGTTTAAGTATTACCGGATGTGTTTCTGACAGAATAACTCTGCCAACAAAACTGAAAATAGATAGCAGGACAAAAGTAAGGTGAAGCATTTTAATCATTTTGTTCTCAAATTGTTGAGTCTCAGTGTTTTATAGTATAACGCTGAAAACAACAAAAGCAGAGAATCCTGAATTTGACTTGTTATCAAAAAATCCATTGATTAAATTTAATACCTGAGTCCTCCTCTGATTTCAAAACAAATTTAAACTGCATTCCTTAAATCAGTTCTATGATCTTCTTTCCGAACAGTCTCCAGATAGACTTGATCACAGGCACTATACAAATAAGCAAGCCATTGTTTATAAAGCCATTCGTCCTGATTCCATAAGCGACGTCCAGGCGAGCCTTGTCGAAGGATATGATATTCATCGAGTACTCGATTCATAGATGTTATCTTTCGACAGGCTCCGGGCAAATGGACTCGTGGACAGAGCTTAAATTACTTGAGTCCATACACCTTTAATTGGCTGCAAACTTTTTGTTGATTATCGGGCACGGTACAGTTGTTGTTATCCCCGACGCGGTAAATCATGACGTACACCCTGCCGTTTGCTACAACAGGAGGAATCATTTTGGACATTTTCCCAAGTCCACCCCTGCTGTCATCGCCGGTCCGGTAAAGACGTTTCAGCTTATTACCCGGGAGAATAGTGGTAGCATCATAGGCGACGAGTTGGCCTTCAGCGAAATCTTTATTTGAGTCGCCATATTTTGCATAGACCGCCCAAATAATTGCCGTGCCAAAATCAATCGCAAAGGGAAAATTAGATGTCTGCGATGGTCTGCCCGAGACCATCAGCAAACCGCCCGGCATACCGCCCGGAGAGTCGAGGTTTAACGATGCCAATTCGTCGGCCTCGGCGCGAAATGCCGGAAGCACGCCGCTTATCGTCGAGAAGTTGTAGGTCTTGAGATTGGCATTCTCGCCCCATACATAAACGATGCCACCAGACTGATCACGCTGGGCGAAAGCCAGGGCATGGATGTGGTGCTGCCTGTTGTTCTGGGGGTCGCCACAAGGCATGAACCAGCCATAATCACTATTATTTACAGCCGGACAGGGCAGACTTCGGTTCAGGTGTTGGACACGGTCCCAATTCTGGGCAATATCGCCACCGTAATAGGATGAAACCAGCGGCGGTTTCGACATGAGCTGATTAAACCTGTCGTTTTTGCCTAGATTAAATTTGTCGAGTGAATATATGATGCCGTCCTTGGTTCCTTGCAGCAATAAGCTGGATCCCGGAACCATCAACGGTCCAGCGGCGCCGAAGTCCCAGTCGGAACCTGCCTTGTTGAAAGCAGCACGGCCGCAGGAAACTTCAGAATTGTTGTCGCTCCACAGGCAGCCTGCTCCGGAAGTCCGTTCGTCCAGAAATGCCTTGTAGTAATCCACTTTCTGCAATAACGGACGTGCGCCGGCATTGCCAGGGGTAAACCGGAGCTTGATCATGCTCTCGGCAAGGTCGACAGCACCGTTATTTGAGGTACCGTTTGAGGTGGCCACATAAATCATGTCGCCTTCTGTCACCGGTGAGCCGCCGGCATGCCAGATGCCGGCGCCCCAGGAATTAAAGGATGTTGCACAGAATATCGCCGGCTCGCGGGAAAAACCCGGTTGCTGCAGCAAACCTCGCGTGTCGTAGGCAACTACAAAACCATGGGGATTCTTGCGCCCTCCCATAAATTTTTCACCGTTTGCCGCAAACGCAAGCACGAGGCCGTTGTTGCCGGTCAGTGCCAGTCCTGCGCGTAATTTGGGGTAGACATACTGATGGTCTTGATTGTTCGCCCTGAAAACGGCGCCGGAATCGTTGAACCAGCAGCCGTTTCCTTCCTGCGACTGGCCGAAGATTCGCACTGACGACGATTTCTGGCTGCCATTCGCCGGATTGAGCGAGAATATCCTATAATCGCGAAAACGGTTGTCATTAGCGTTTTTTCGCACCCAGGCAGCCACAAACAGCGTATTTGTCGAAGTGTCGATGATTGGGGTTCCGGAGATACCCCAGGTGGGCGTGTGCTTCCAAAGATCCATGTCTTGGGAGCTGACCTCCGGACCCAATTTGACCCTGTAAACGGTATCATTTGTCCGGGCATTGATACCTATCACTTCGTTTTTCATCGTCGTGATAATGACGAGGTCATCGCCGCCCGCGCCATTTTCAACAACCAGCGGTTGAGTTTCTACTTTTGCATTGAAATCGTAAGTGCGAAGCAGGCCAAATTGTGCAGGATTCACGTTGTTTTTATTGAGCGTGAACTCCTGATTGTTGGCCGCCGTTCTGAAATTATTCGCGGCTCGTTCGGTAACGCTAACGGCTTGAACGCCTTGTACAAAGAACAAGGAAAAAACAACAGATCCTAGAAAGCTAAATATGATTAATCGCATTTTTCTTACTCCGGGATTTGAATAAATCGTCTTCGCGAAGGATGCATGAGTACACGGGTATTGTCAAGTGCTACATTAACGGCCAGACTCAGGGTAATTGTGTAATGCTTTCCAGATATGAATTAATTTTATACTCACTAGCTTAAGTGCGAATGTGTTTCCTATTTATTGCACTTAAGCTGGTGTGTGTTCTGTGTACTATAAATCAATGGGTACAATAATATTGTGCAATTGCTCTGCGTGCAACGCCAGCTAAGCTCAATTTTATAACCATTATTGGTTTAGTTTTGCACTGAGTTGCGCCGACCATTGCCCAAAATAGGTGCCAACGACTATAGAGATAGAAATTACCAGCAAGGGGTTATCTAAAGAAACGCCTAGCAAAACCTCTTTTGTTAATTTGTCCGGGGTTTGCAATAAATAGGCAAACGTTGACGAATAGCCTAATACGCTGGTCGGGATTGATGCAAGTTGCGGAATATTTGCCGCAAGACACATAACCACGACTGCGACTGCGACAGTAATAGCCGCCATTAGCGGAAAACCAAGAAGCGCTGTAGACGGAATTTCAGTCAGCAGAATGGCTGTCAACCAGGCCATGAATACCCCAAAAATTCCACATACGATAGTGTTTATTAAAGCTTCCTTGTTGGCGCCCAGATAAAAATAGGCCGCCCAGGCAATGGTTGCCGCCCAAATAAAGAAAATGCCGCTAGCAGGGCCTACTGCCAAAAACGTTGCAACACCAGCCAAACCGCCAATACTTAAAGAGAGCGCAGTAAGTTTATCCATGATATATCTCCAAAATTTTCACCTCACTATATTGTTTGGCCGGATTTCGTACTGAGGTGGTTCTATGAAATCCAACGTTTTATGTTAACCGGACAATTAACAACTTTATGCGTATCTGGTGTAGACATAACTTATTCAAGGCTTTTAAATCAGCGAGCAATTCTATACTTTACACATGACATAAACAAGCACGCCGTCAAATGGTTAAGCCGCGTTTATTAGAGCACAGGATTTCCGTTGCAAAAACTATTGCTTTTGTCCGGTTTAACCAAAAAAAATGCAAAAGCAGTATTTTGCAGTAAAGATTGTCAAGGTTATACTGGGCTTGATTTTGCCGGTCGCTTTATGAGGATCAGGTAAATAAGTTATCATTAGCGTTGAAGTGCGTCCCTAATTAAATTCAGGTCTATTGTTTTGAATAAACCCATAAAAAAATGCACCTGGGCGCTGTCGAGCCCGTTGGAAGAACGCTATCATGATCTTGAATGGGGCGTCCCGGTGCATGATGACCGGCTTTTGTTTGAGTTTCTCATTCTTGAAGGCGCGCAGGCGGGGTTAAGCTGGGTTACCATTTTGAAAAAACGCGAAGCATACAAAAAAGCTTTCGACAATTTTGAAGCCAGTGTTGTCGCGCGCTATGATAATGACAAAATCAACTCGCTGCTGGCTAATCCGGGCATTGTAAGAAATAAACTGAAGGTTAATGCCGCCGTAATCAATGCAGCGGCTTTTCTGGATGTCCAACAGAGCTTTGGCAGTTTTGATGAATATATTTGGCTTTTTGTAGATGGCAGACCTTTTCATAATGCCTGGAACAGCCATGCTGACATTCCTGTATCTACGCGAATTTCTGAGTTAATGAGTAAAGATCTCAAAAAGCGTGGCTTCAAGTTTGTAGGCAGCACTATTTGTTATGCCTTTATGCAGGCGACAGGCATGGTGAATGATCATACGATCGACTGTTTTAGACATGCCGAAATTAGAAAGGCATTTAATAGCTGATTTTTGTAAGCGTTTCGATTTTTTGAAGAATATACTGCGTGTTTTTGAAGCATTATTAAGGAGTTACATTATGCGTTATCTACATACGATGATTCGGGTTCATGATCTGAATGACTCGCTCGATTTCTATTGCAACAAACTCGGATTGATGGAAAGCCACCGTTTTGATAGTGAACAGGGTCGTTATACTCTGGTGTATTTGTATGCGCCGCTCGATGCGGATCAGGCTCTCAAGATGCAGGCGCCATTAATTGAGCTGACTTATAACTGGGATACTGAAGACTATGGAGGCGGGCGCAACTTTGGTCATCTTGCTTTTGAAGTCGATAATATTTATGCAACCTGTCAAAAATTGATGGATGCGGGTGTGTTGGTCAACCGGCCGCCACGGGATGGACACATGGCGTTTGTGCGTTCGCCGGATGCTATTTCTATCGAGCTTTTACAGAAAGGAGAGCCGCTGGCAGCTGCGGAGCCGTGGCTTTCTATGGAAAATACGGGAAGTTGGTAAGCAACATAAAAACTGCTTACAAATGATTTGTTATGTAGTGAGCAGATTTTTGCCGGTGGGCAGGACAATGTTGTCTTCGAACCTTATTTGTAGTCATCATGATTGCCTTCCAGCCCAGCGAGAATAGATTATAAGCCATGTAAGGTACACATCGCGTACCTTATGGCTGCCATAAACGACCAGTCAATACTAAGGCCGGGAAACCGTTGCACGGCGGTTGACTCATCCATACCAAACACACCGGGTTTTCCGTACCGTTCTTGCGCGTCCAGCGTATACACCATAAGCCAACGTTCTTCCGGGTGGATAATCCAGTATTCCTGTACATCATGCTGTTCGTAAAGGCTGCGTTTGGTGTTCATGTCCTTCAGCGTGGTGGAAGGAGAAAGCACTCGACAATCCAATCCGGCGCACCCCGGCAGCCCATCTTGTCTAGCCTGGATATGGCGCAGATGAATGCTCAAGTCAGGTTGCACGACCGTTTCTACCTTTGCATCGGCTTCATTTTTGCGCGGCAGACGCACGTCGAAGGGGGCGACATATATTTTACAGGGCTTGCCTTGTAGGTAATTTCCGATCTGTCTGCCCAATTCCGACACAACTTCCTGATGGATTCGCAAGAGGCCTGTCATCGCATACGCCACGCCGTCGATCAGTTCCCAACGCTCATCTTCAGGCCATTGAGCATAATCAGCATAGGTGTGCCTTTGTTGCAATTTTTCCGCGGTGCTCATCGTCTTCTCTCCAAGGTGTAGTCTGGTTTCGGGGATGGAAAAAAACAAATTATCGCGAATAGGCTCATATTTTCTTTATTAGCTCTTGGATTCTTTCTTGGACTTTTTCGCAGCCTTCTTTTCTTTCGGACTCAGGGCTGGTTTTTTCTTGTCTTCTTTATTGCTTTTTTGTTCTTTGCTCATGGTAGCGCTCCAGATAATTGATGGGGTTTTTCTGAAAACTCATGCAAATGGCGCCGGGATGCCTGTGTTTTGAAGATTAATGTGGCAAAGTCTGACTGCCAAATACAGAGTTTTAAGCATACTCTCATGCACTAAAAAGAACAAAAACTTAAATCGCTTTTTTAATCCGCTCCAAAGCATTTTTCAGATTAGCTATACTGGTGGCAATCGAAATCCTGATATGTCCTTCGGAACCAAATGCAGAACCGGGCACCAACGCAACTCCTGCTTTTTCGATTAAATAATCAGAAAATTCAAGGTCGTTGTTGATGCCGTCCAATCTGGCAATCAGTTTTTCTACGTTGGGGAACACATAAAAAGTGCCGTCAGTCTCTAAACATTCCACCCCATCAATACTATTGAGTTCAGCAACCACAAAATCATGACGTTTTTTAAATTCGACGCACATGTGATCTATAAAACCTTGATCGCCAGTTAGTGCGGCTTCGGCGGCATATTGTGAAATAGACGTAGGATTCGAGGTGCTTTGCGACTGGATAGTACACATGGCTTCAATCAAATCAGCGGGGCCTGCCGCATAACCGATACGCCATCCCGTCATTGAATAAGCTTTTGATACGCCATTCATTACCAATGTGCGCTCATAAAACTCGGGATGTGCGTTTAAAATATTCACAAACGAGCCTTGATTCCAAAGTATATGTTCATACATATCATCGGTGGCAATAAAGATGTCCGGGAATTCTGCAAGCACATCGCCCAGGGCTTTTAGCTCCTCCAGATTATAGGCAACGCCGGATGGATTGGATGGGCTGTTAATAAAGATTAACCGCGTCTTATCGGTAATCGCTGAACGAAGCTGTACAGGCGAAATCTTGAAATGCTGAGCCTGCGTGGTTTCAATAATTACCGGTACACCATCGGCCAATAACACCATATCAGGATAAGACACCCAGAATGGAGCAGGAATGATAACTTCATCGCCAGGGTTAATCATCGCCTGAGTCAGATTGTAAGAGCTTTGTTTGCCGCCGCAGGACACCAGAATCTGCTTGGGTTCGTATTCAAGACCATTATCGTTTTTAAATTTGGCGATAATTGCTTTTTTCAGGCTGGGAATACCGTCTACCGCAGTGTATTTTGTGAAACCGCTATCCATTGCCTTAACTGCAGCGGCTTTAATGTGATCTGGCGTATCAAAATCCGGTTCGCCCGCACCGAGCCCGATAATATCTTTGCCTGCAGCACGCATTTGTGCAGCTCTGGCGGTAATCGCCAGCGTAGGTGAAGGTTTAACTGCCTGGACTCTGTTAGAAAGTGTAATGCTCATGTTCCGCCCCGCCGCTTAAATCAAAGTGTGAAATGGCGGCAATTATACGCTATGTATAACGGCTTGCTAACACTCCGGTGTAAAAAATGCAGTAGATTGTATTTTCAGGATTTCATACAGGCTAAACGATAACCCGATATACGCAGAGCGTAGACTTACCTCATAGCGCATCCTGACTGATCTCGCCTCTTTATCATAAGCAGGTGCTATAGATTCCGGAATAACCCGATATCATGGTGACTCGCCTGGCTATGTGCAGGATGGGGAATTGCAAGGTGTCGATGATAGGCATGAAGAAATAAATATTACCTCATACAGTGCATTCTTGGTATTGTCCTGATTGGTTAGACTCGGGTGACTTGAATATTAAAGACCTTTCATAAATAGATTGTAATGATTTGAATCTGAGTCATCTTGCACATCGTTTCATTAAAACAGGCTGGTAGAAAGTCGGTAATGTCTTTATAATCCAGACTAATGGCGGCTGTTTTAACGGTGAATTTATACCGGAAGACCTGTCAGTGATATAGATCCACTTTAAATAATATAATGCCAATTAAACGACTTTTTGTAATTTGTTCTCTCACTTCCTTTATTGCCGGTTGCTCTGGACTTTATGGTACACAGCCTCCTGCCCCAGTGTATGGGAGAGGACCTGTTATTTATAGCAAAACAAGGCCTGCCTTGTCTAAACCAAAAGAGTCTAAGCCGTTAGCAGATCAAGACAATATGACAGGGACGCTGAAGACACAACCACTGGGTGAGTATAAACCCATAACAGGTTCGACAGAACTGGAGCCTGAACCTGGCATACCAGAACAAGAGTCCGTGCTATCTGAACCAACACAAGGGCCGGTATTCTCAACACCAAAACCAGAGTTTTCGGAACCACCGCCACCGCCTTTTGAACCTTTGGAATCTTTTGCTCCCTTGTCCCCGGCAGTAAATGCTTTAGCATCAGCGTCCAGCCAAAACAGTCGATCGGGAAATATTGAGGCGGCAACGGCCGCTATTGAACGCGCTATTAGAATAGAGCCTCGAAATGCAACATTATATTATAAATTGGCATTATTAAAACTAAAGCAATCAAAACCGCGTTTGGCTGAAGACTTGGCAAAAAAAGCGGCATTACTGGCTTCTAATGATACTCAACTGAAAAAACACAGCTGGCTTTTGGTTGCCAGAGCCAGAGAAATGCAGGGGGACTTAAAAGGCGGAAAAGCTGCCAGAGCCAAGGCTAACCAGTTTTAAGTTGATAACGCAGGGGCAAATATATAGGAGCCAAAGTTGGTAATGCGACCTTTGTAATACCCTCACCCTAACCCTCTCCCAAAGGGAGAGGGGACTTTGTGTCGCTTTACCAACGTCGGACTCTATAGCTGTCCAGGCAGCCGTAACCCAGCCTGGGTAAGTTTAAAATCCGGTTTTGAGTAAATGCAAGTCGTTTCTTTTTTACTTTGTTGAACAATGCAAACAACACCTTCTGAAGTTTTAACCACATTATCGACTATTCGTGATTATATTCGCTGGGCTTCCAGCCGGTTTACAGAAGCCGGGGTCAGTTTTGGTCATGGCACAGCAACGGCACTTGATGAAGCGGCGGCTATGGTATTACATACCATCTATCAGCCTTATGATCTGGCTGAAGCCTACCTGGATACTGTATTAACGCATAATGAACGTCAGGCTGTTATCAATATCATTGACAGGCGTATTAATGAAAGAATACCTGCCGCTTATTTGACACACGAAGCCTTATTTGCAGGCTTGTCATTTTATGTTGATGAAAGGGTACTGGTACCCAGATCGCCCATCGCCGAATTAATCGAACAGCGATTTTCTCCCTGGGTGGATGAAGATCAGGTAGACCGCATTCTGGATTTGTGTACCGGCAGCGCCTGTATTGCAATAGCCTGTGCTTACGCATTTCCGGATGCTCTGGTGGATGCAGTGGATTTATCAGCGGATGCGCTTACCGTTGCTGAAATTAATGTTAAAAAACACCAGGCAGCCGATTCGGTAGCGCTTTATCAGTCAGATTTATTTCAGGAACTGCCAGCAGTTCAATATGATGTTATCGTCAGTAATCCGCCCTATGTGGGCCATCAAGAATGGGAACAACTGCCCGAAGAGTTTCGTTCAGAACCGGATATGGGGTTTAAAGGCGGCCGCACAGGACTGGATATTGTGCTGCGCATTCTTGTTGATGCCGATGATTACCTGGCTGAGCAGGGGATTTTAATTGTAGAAGTGGGCAGCAGTGCGGAAACGCTGCAAGACACCTTCCCCGACGTGCCTTTTTTCTGGCTGGATTTTGAATGCGGCGGCGGCGGCGTGTTTTTGCTGACAGCCGAACAGGTTCATGACTATCACGAATTATTTTTAACGGCTTTAAACTAATATGTCTGGAAATACTCTTGGAAAACTGTTTGCCGTTACTTCGTTTGGCGAAAGTCATGGCCCTGCCATAGGGTGTATCGTTGATGGCTGTCCTCCGGGATTGGCATTGACAGAAGCCGATTTACAGGAAGATCTTGATCGCAGAAAACCGGGCACATCACGCCATACCACACAACGGCGCGAAGCCGATAAAGTAAAAATCCTGTCGGGTGTGTTTGAAGGTAAAACCACAGGCACGCCGATTGGCCTGCTAATTGAAAATACCGACCAACGCTCAAAAGATTATTCCAAAATTGCGGATACATTCAGGCCGGGGCATGCAGATTATACTTACCAGCAGAAGTATGGCTTCAGAGATTATCGGGGTGGAGGGCGTTCATCCGCGCGTGAAACGGCGATGCGTGTTGCCGCCGGAGGTATCGCCAAAAAATACCTGAAAGAGCAGGCGGGTATAGAAATTCGCGGTTATCTGTCACAACTTGGGCCGATAAAAATTGAAAAGCTCGATTGGGCTATTATTGACAGCAATCCTTTTTTCTGCCCCGATGCCGATAAAGTCCCTGAAATGGAGGCCTATATGGATGCTTTACGCAAGGAGGGCGAATCGATTGGCGCAAGAATTGAGGTCGTGGCACTAAATGTTCCACCCGGTTTAGGTGAACCTGTCTTTGATCGTCTTGATGCCGATCTGGCGCATGCCTTGATGAGTATTAATGCGGTAAAAGGCGTGGAAATCGGTGATGGTTTTGCCTGTATCAACAGCAAAGGCACGCAGTTTCGCGATGAAATTACACCCAATGGATTTTTGAGCAATCATGCCGGCGGGATTTTGGGCGGGATTTCCAGCGGCCAAAATATTACTGCCAGTATCGCGTTAAAACCCACCTCCAGCTTGCGCTTGCCGGGTAAAAGCATCAATCAGCAAGACCAGGCTATCGAGGTCATTACCGAAGGCCGCCATGATCCTTGTGTCGGCATACGCGCTACCCCGATTGCCGAGGCGATGATGGCGATAGTTCTGATGGATCATTTTTTACGGCATCGGGCGCAAAATGCAGATGTTGATTCAGGATTGCCGATTTTGAGATAAGTACAAGGCTAAAGGCGCAAGGCCAAAGGCCAAGAACAACCGTTGAAGATCAGGTTTTTTGCCTTTTGCCTTTTGCCTGATCTTCAGATCAAGCTTTGTAATGAATAAAACTATAAGAAACTATCGTCTATCCCTTAAATGTCTGTTCCTTACTGGCGGTTGTCAGGTTTTTATTTCTTTTATTTTGCAACGTTAGGCGGTTTTTTACCTTACTGGAGTCTCTATTTAAAGGATGGCGGTTTTAATCCCGTTGAAATCGGCGAACTTTCTGCTTTGCTGGTCGGTACAAGAATTATTGCTCCTAATTTATGGGGCTGGATCGCTGATCATACCGGAAAAAGTTTACGAATAATTCGCATCGCCTCGTTTTTTGCAGCCTTGCTTTTTGCCGGTTTTTTATTTGCTGATAACTATTTCTGGTTTGCCTGGATAACCATAGCTTTTAGTTTTTTCTGGAATGCTGTGTTGCCGCAATTTGAAGCAGTCACGTTGTTCCACCTAAAAAATGAATCACATCGTTATAGTCGAATAAGGCTCTGGGGATCGGTCGGTTTTATTGTCACGGTACTGGGTATTGGCCGGTTATTGGATAGCCAGCCGGTTGCACTGCTTCCATTCGCGATTTTAGCTTTGCTGATATTAAGCTGGTGGATTACCTTAATTACCCCCGAGGCCCAAGTCATAAACCATGGGCCAGCCTCAATCGGCCTGATGAAAATCATAAAAAAACCGGAAGTTTTGGCTTTTTTCATGGTTAATATACTGCTGCAGATTTCACACGCACCTTATTACGTTTTTTATTCCATATATCTGAAGCATTATCATTATTCTGCGACCATAACCGGATTACTCTGGTCGCTTGGTGTTTTAGCTGAAATTGTTTTATTTGTGTACATGAGGCGCTTGTTAAAACGCTGTACTTTAAGAGCTATTTTACTGTTCAGTTTGTTTTTAGCCACAGGCCGCTGGCTAATGATAGGCTGGTGTGCTGATTATTTGGGCTTGTTGATGCTTGCCCAATTATTGCATGCAGCAACCTTTGGCGGCGCGCATGTTGCAGCCATACATCTGGTTCATCTTTATTTTGGCCAGCAGCATCAGGGTAAGGGTCAGGCTTTGTATAGCAGTTTAAGTTACGGTTTAGGCGGAATGTTGGGTAGTTATTATAGCGGCTACTACTGGGAGTTATTGGGTTCAAGGTTTGTGTATTCAATGGCAGCAATATGTTGCAGTATTGCCTTTGTGATTGCGTATATCTGGGTAGGCAGGGAAAATACTCAAAACACAGCTGCGTTAGGTTAAAATAAGGTTAAAGGCAAACGGGGATCGTTATAAAGACAGGTCTTTTTCGCCTTTTACCTTGTACCTTATCCCTCCTCAGTTACGGTTTACTTTATCAGGAAATAATGTGTTTGAAATAATAAAAAGCGGCGGCTGGCTGATGGTGCCGATCATTTTGTGCTCAATTGGTGCAATGGGCATTATCGTCGAACGCTTCTGGTCTTTACAAAAAAAGAAAATTTTACCCTCGGAACTGGTTCCTCAAGTATGGCGCTTATTTCAGGAACAAAAACTTGATGCTGCTGCTTTGCGCCGCTTGAAAACCGGTTCCCCGCTGGGGTGTATCCTGGCGGCAGGTTTAGCTAATAGTCATCACGGCAGGGAAGTCATGAAGCAATGTATTGAAGAAGCAGGACGTAAAGTTGTGCATGCTTTAGAACGCTACCTCAATACGCTGGGCACCATTGCACTCATTACGCCGCTGCTGGGTTTGTTAGGAACTGTGCTTGGTATGATACAGGTCTTTTCTGCTCTTATGCAGCACGGTGCCGGAGATCCAAGAGTTTTAGCCGGGGGCATTTCTGTGGCACTGATTACAACGGCAGCCGGATTGACTGTAGCCATCCCCAGCCTGATTTTTCATCGCTATTTTGAGAGACTGGTTGATGAATATGTCGTAAACATGGAAGAGGAAGCATTAAGGCTGGTCGACATTCTGCACGGAGAACGTGAGGAATACTGATGAAATTTCACCGTAAAAAAAAGGAAAAAATCGATATTTCAATGACCTCAATGATTGATGTGGTGTTTTTGTTGCTGATTTTCTTTATGGTTACGACCACATTTGATCGGCAAACCGAAGTCAAGATTGAGCTTCCCGAGGCGGAAGGTTCGGAAGTTGAAGGGCATCCGAAAACCGTTACCATGGACATTGATGCGGACGGGGTATATTACCTTAAAGGTGAAGATGGTTTATCCCATGAACTTGCCGATCAGACAAGAGAAACCTTAAAACAGGAATTAGGCAAGCTCGCAGAACATTCAAGGCAGCTTCCATTCGTCATCAATACTGACGGAAAGACCCCAAGCGCAGCTGTTTTGAAAGTGCTGGATATTGCCAGCCAAGTTGGGTTTAATCATATTACTTTTTCAACTCTATATCCGGCGACTGATAAATGAAAAAAACGCTGGCCCGATGGGCAACAGATATCTGGTATAAAGACCCGTTTATCGGCGTGTGGTTATCGCCCTTGGGCTTTTTATTCAATGATGCGGTCAGGTTTAGAAGGTTCCTGTATCTTAGAGGTGTACTAAAATCCCATACCTTGCCTGTTCCGGTTATCGTAGTAGGAAATATGACCGTCGGCGGCACGGGTAAAACGCCGTTAATAATCTGGTTGGCCGGATTTCTAAAAGATTCGGGCTTTAAGCCAGGCATCATCAGTCGAGGCTACGGCGGGCAAGCTGAAACATGGCCGCAATGGGTTACTGCTGACAGCGATGCTAAAAATGTTGGTGATGAAGCCTTGTTAATCGCCAGACAAACAGCTTGCCCCGTAGCCGTTGGACCGTTGCGGGTGGAAGCTGCAAACATGTTGCTCAAACAGGCCGATTGTAATGTCATTTTATCCGATGATGGCCTGCAACATTATGCCTTGGACAGGGATATTGAAATTGCTGTCATTGACGGCGAAAGACGTTTTGGCAACGGCTATTGTTTACCCGCCGGTCCCCTACGTGAACCCATAGAAAGACTGCAAAGTATCGATTTCATCATTGTGAATGGAGAAAAGTCCGAAGACAATGAATTCGCTATGCAGCTCGTCGGTGAAAGGGCAGTTAATTTGGTTACCGGAGAGCAAAAATCCTTACAGGAATTTAATCCTGGTGACTGTCATGCATTAGCCGGTATTGGCAATCCTGAACGATTTTTTAAACTGCTTGAAGCGGCTGGATTGACCTGCATAACCCATAGTTTTCCAGATCATTATCAATTCCAGCGCCGCGATATTGAATTCACTGATAACAAACCGGTGCTAATGACTGAAAAGGATGCTGTAAAATGTACCGCATTTGCAGGAAAGCAGCATTGGTATGTTCCGGTAAAAGCCGTTCCTGAACCCGTTTTTTCTGAACAATTATTAAACTTATTAAGGCAAAAGCATGATAGATAAAAAATTACTCGATATTCTGGCATGCCCACTATGCAAGAGCCCATTGATTTATGATAAACACAGGCAGGAGCTAATATGCAGAGCTGATCGGCTGGCTTTTCCAATCCGCGATGATATTCCCGTCATGCTTGAAGACGAAGCCCGCGAGTTGAGCAGTGAAGAAACTGACGCTTTATACAAATGAGTCTGCGTTTTAAAGTCGTTATCCCGGCACGCTATGCCTCAACCCGATTGCCGGGCAAGCCGTTACTGACTATTGCCGGCAAGCCGATGATAGCGCATGTCTGTCAACGGGCTCAGGAAGCGGATGCAGAAGAAATTATCGTCGCAACCGATGATGAGCGGATTTTTGAAACAGTCTGTGAGCTGGGCATTAAAGCAGTGATGACGCGTCCAGATCATCAAAGCGGCACGGAAAGAATAGCCGAAGTCGCGCAGCAATGTGCTTGGGCTGGCAACGAAATCATCGTAAACCTGCAAGGTGATGAACCACTTATTCCTCCCGCAACTATTCGAGAGGTAGCTGTTGCATTAGCAGGTCAGAAGCGGGCAGGCATGGCAACATTGGCTGCCAAAATCATCGATTCAGAAGAGATATTTAATCCGAACGCAGTCAAAGTTGTATTGAATAAAGCCGGTTATGCCCTTTATTTTAGCCGCGCGCCAATTCCGTGGGAAAGAGCTGCCTTTGTCCAACAGGGAAGAAAACCATCAGGGAATGTGTCGCATCTCAGGCACATCGGACTGTATGCCTATACAGTGGATTTTTTAAAGCGTTACTGTTCCTGGGAAGTGTCACCGCTTGAGTCGGTTGAATCACTGGAACAACTCAGAATACTATGGCATGGCGAAGCAGTATTGGTAAAAATAGTAGATAAAACCCCGGAGGCGGGTGTGGATACCCGGGAAGACTTGATGCGTGTGGAGCAGGTATTGTCCTTGAATCACTAAATAAAGCAGGTCGCCGCACAGTCAAATATTCGCTATTATTTGACAGAACGTATTAACACCAGTAACTTAGGCCGATTTTTTGTAACTTCTCATTATTTGCAATTTTTTGACTTTCAAGGTTTTTAATACCTTGAAGTTCTGCTGAGAAGCTACGTTATTTTAATCTCATGTACACACGGGTTGCTCAAGAGCTTTTAATGGAAGAATTTCATAGAATAAGTCGTTTACCTCCCTATGTTTTTAACATTGTTAATGAGCTAAAAGCCAAAGCCCGTGCGGCAGGAGAAGATATTATTGATTTCGGCATGGGTAATCCCGATCAACCCACGCCTAGACATATCGTTGATAAAATGGTTGAGGCAACACAACGGCCTGATACGCATCGCTATTCAATGTCCAAAGGTATCCCCCGATTAAGAAAAGCCATCTGTAACTGGTATAAAACCCGTTTTGATGTCGATCTGAATCCTGAAACTGAAGCTATAGTAACGATTGGCTCTAAAGAAGGTTTGGCGCATTTGGCATTAGCCACACTGGGACCGGGCGATGTGGTGCTGGTGCCAAATCCTGCCTATCCAATACACCCTTACGGTGTGGTGATTGCAGGTGCGGATTTAAGGCATGTGCCAATGATTCCGGGCGGTTATTTTTTTGACGAGCTGCATAAAGCCATTATTGATTCATGGCCCAAGCCGAAAATGCTGATTCTTAATTTTCCAGGAAATCCAACCACTCAATGCGTGGAACTGGAATTTTTTGAAAAAATTATCGCTGTTGCCAAAGAACATAAAATATGGGTAGTACAGGATATTGCCTATGCGGATATCGTTTTTGACGGCTACAAAGCCCCGTCAATTCTTCAGGTCGAAGGCGCAAAAGACATAGCGGTAGAGTTTTTTTCCCTGTCAAAAAGCTACAACATGCCGGGCTGGCGCGTGGGATTTATGTGTGGTAATAAAGAACTGGTTTCAGCATTGGCGCGTATTAAATCTTACCTGGATTATGGCATGTTTACGCCTATACAGATTGCAGCCATTGCCGCCCTGGAAGGCCCGCAGAATTGCGTCGTGGAAATCGCCGAAATGTATAGAAAAAGACGCGATGTCTTGTGTGATGGATTAACGGCTATCGGGTGGCCTGTAGAAAAACCGAAAGCGACAATGTTTGTCTGGGCGAGGATTCCAGAGGCATATCAAGCCATGGGTTCGCTTGAGTTTTCCAAAAAAATGCTGTTAGAAGCAAAAGTTGCTGTTGCCCCCGGCATCGGTTTTGGCCAACACGGAGACGATCATGTCAGGTTCGGATTGATTGAGAATGAACATCGCACGCGCCAGGCTATTCGTGGCATTCGCTATATGATGAAAAAAGATGGTTATATATAGTTAATTATGTAGAGGCGGCTTTAGTAGTCGTCTGGTAAAACCTCGAGGGCGATTAAAGTCGCCTCCACACGTTTGGAATATGAATAATTTGTTAACTGGAGCTCAATTTGAAACCGGTAAAAGTGGGTGTGTTAGGACTGGGTACTGTTGGTGGCGGTACGGTCAATGTGTTAAAGCGGAATGCAGCAGAAATTGCCCGTAGAGCAGGCAGGGAAATCATTATCACCCGTGCCTCGGCAAAGGATTTTGACAAGGAACGGATTTGCGATACCCGGGGTATCATTTTAACTGGCGATCCCATGGACATTATCAATGATCCGGAGATCGATATTGTTCTGGAATTGATAGGCGGTGCGGGTGCTGTTAAAGAAATGGTTTTAAAAGCCATAGAAAACGGCAAACACGTTGTCACTGCCAATAAATCCCTGATTGCCTTGCACGGTAACGAGATTTTTGCCAAAGCCAGCGAAAAAGGCGTCATTGTTGCCTTTGAAGCGGCTGTTGCCGGCGGTATTCCGATTATTAAAGCGATACGCGAAGGTTTGAGCGGCAATCAGATTCAATGGTTGGCGGGTATTATCAACGGCACCGGTAATTTCATCCTGACTGAAATGCGCGATAAAGGCCGGGATTTTAATGATGTACTGGCTGAAGCACAAGCCCTGGGCTATGCTGAAGCTGATCCAACCTTTGACGTGGAAGGCATTGATGCCGGGCACAAATTAACTATTTTAGCCTCGATTGCTTTTGGTATCCCGTTGCAGTTTGACAAGGTTTATACCGAGGGTATCACTCAAATTACCCGCCTCGATGTGGAGTATGCCGAACAATTGGGTTATCGCATCAAACATTTGGGTATAGCCAGAAAAACGCCCGAAGGCATTGAATTAAGAGTGCATCCGACCTTAATCCCCGAACGCAGGCTGATTGCCAATGTCAACGGCGTTATGAACGCCGTGCTGGTAAAAGGCGACGCCGTCGGTGCGACCCTTTATTACGGCGCGGGCGCAGGTGCAGAACCTACCGCCTCAGCTGTTGTAGCCGATGTAATTGATGTCGTCAGAGCCTTGACCAGCGACCCTGAAAACCGCGTGCCACATCTGGCTTTTCAGGCGGATTCATTAGCTGACATTCCTGTTTTATCATCAGACCGTTTTAAAACGTCGTATTATCTACGCCTGAATGCTGAAGATAAACCGGGTGTATTAGCCGACGTAACCCGAATATTGGCAGATCATCGCATCAGTATTGAAGCCATCATACAAAAAGAACCGCTGGGCGATGAAACCGCCATACCGATCATCATGCTGACGCAAATCACGCTGGAAAAAGAAATGAATGCTGCGATTGCTGAAATCGAAGCCTTAAAAACCGTTACCGGAAAAGTCAACCGCATCCGCCTGGAAACTTTGGGATAAATAAAAAACATGTCTACGCAAATACACTACACCGGATTAATTGAGCGCTATAGAAACCGTCTGCCTGTCAGTGCAAGTACACGTATCATCAGCCTGAACGAAGGCAATACGCCGCTGATTCAACTGCAAAATATCCCCCGATTGACAGGCAAGGACGTTGCTATTTATGTCAAGTTTGAAGGCCTGAATCCAACCGGATCATTTAAAGACCGCGGCATGACGATGGCCGTTACCAAAGCGGTGGAAGAGGGCAGTCAGGCGATCATCTGCGCTTCGACAGGCAATACTTCCGCCTCCGCCGCAGCCTACGCAGTACGCGCGGGCATTAAAGCCTTTGTGTTGATACCCGAAGGTAAAATTGCGCTGGGCAAGCTGGCGCAAACCCTGATGTACGACGCCACCATCATTCAGATCAACGGCAACTTTGATCAAGGCATGGAACTGGTTAAGGAAGTGGCAAATCATGCCCCCGTCACCATCGTCAACTCCATTAATCCCTACAGAATTGCCGGGCAAAAAACCGCGGCTTTTGAAATCATTGACGATCTGGGTTTTGCCCCCGATTATCACTGCCTGCCGGTCGGCAATGCCGGCAATATCACCGCCTACTGGAAAGGTTACAAGGAATATGCCACCGATCGTGTGTGTGGTAATCGCCCCATCATGTGCGGCTATCAGGCCGCCGGGGCTGCGCCTTTCATAGCGGGCAAAATGATCGACAATCCTGAGACCATTGCCACCGCCATTCGCATCGGCCATCCGCAATCCTGGGAAAGCGCCTGGGCTGCTCAAAAAGAGTCCGGCGGCTGGTTCGACAAATTTACCGATGACGAGATACTGGCAGCTCAAAAAATGTTGTCTCAATATGAAGGGATATTTTGCGAACCGGCATCAGCGACTTCATTAGCCGGCGCCATGCACGATATTGCCTCCGGCAAAATTCCTGAGGGCAGCAAGATTGTCTGTACTTTGACCGGTACCGGTTTAAAAGATCCGGATACGGCTATAAAGCAATGCGCAGCGGCACATCCAGTTACTATCGAAGCCAGTCTTGATGCAGTTAAGCGGGCGATTCTGGATTGTTTATAGATTTTTTTTATAAAGACGGAGATTTGATTTATGCAAGTACAAACGCAACAGATTGAACAACTGGCTAATAAACTAAAAACGCTTTCACAAGAACGAATCACAGAGGTGGAGGATTTTATTGATTTTTTAAGGCAGCGGGATGAGAACCGGCAACTTACCCAATTGGCGATGAATGCCTCGCAATCTACCTTAAACACTATTTGGGATAATGCCGACGATGCCGAGTATGACCGGCTTTGAGTTTGCTGATGTTGTACTGGTGTCGTTTCCATTTACTGATCAAGTCGGAAGTAAACAACGACCAGCCGTAATAATCAATTCTAAAGCTTATAGTCAAGACAAATCTGATATTATCTTAATGGCCATCACCAGCCAGATTAGAGCTAAGGCAACATTTGGGGAAGTCATTATTGAAAATTGGAAAATAGCTGGATTGCTCAAGGCTTCAGTTATCAAGCCCGTTATTTTTACCGTAGAAAAAAACTTGATCCGGAAAGCATTAGGCCGATTAAATGAAGATGACAGCCAGCGACTCAGGCAAGCATTGGAATTGATTATAGGTTAACCATGTGGCATTCTTCATGTCACAATACCAACCTCAAAAGGCAGATTGCCTAACGGCGAATACGCCCTACGGGCTTGTCGAACCATGAACGGCTTAAACTCCCACATCAAATTGGAAGCCATAAAAGGCGTATTGCAATGGCGACGGTATCTACGGGCTTGATCCCTTTTCGCTTATTCAGTGGGCACCGGTTGAGGTGTGATTATTTGTAGTTTAAGGGTGTCTAATTTTAATTAGACACTCAAATGGAATAACTGCGATGAGAAAAATTTACATAGCTGAAACCCCAGTGGAATCGCACCTTATTAAAGGATTGTTTGAATCAAAAGGTATTTCAGTCATAGTTTCCGGGGAAGATATTGCCAGAATAATTGGGGTGAATAATTGGGGTCAGAGCGAAATTAAATCTCTTAAACGGAGCGTACAAATTCGAATTCTCGTTTGGACTTTCCAAGCGGTTTTTTTTTGTGCCTGATTTTTTTATAAAGTCAGGGTGTTCGCTATTGGCAAGGCGGTTTGTTATCGCGAAATCCCCATACTTTATCCAATGATGTTTTTGTTGATTTTTTGCAAATCAACAAAGCTGCATAGGTTAAGGTTGCTTACTTTTTGACAACCTAACATTTCAGCCAGGAGCATTAAGGCAGTAAGCAAAAATAAGTTGAACAATTTAGTTTAAATTTGCTGTTTCTTAGGTCGCAATCGGTAGTTCAATTCACCATGAAAATCATCGCGTTCTATGGCTAAAGTAGCTAGCTCATCATCGGACACCTTGATACCCTGAGCGTAGTGATTTTCATCCAAAACCGCCTTGATATATAATCCGACTTCAGTTGTAGTGTTGCCAATCAAATTGACTACAACTTGCCGACTAACCAAGGGGCGACCTCGCCAATTGGCAGTAATGTGGCAAAACATGCGGTGTTCGATTTTGTTCCATTTACTGGTTCCGGGA
>JAGXGJ010000029.1 GCA_024636875.1 Methylococcaceae bacterium
TGCTTGGTTGGAAACCGAGTTTTATGAGTACACGCTGGCCTTGCCCACTGGGGAAACAACGCAAGTCAAACTGGCGGAACGGGGAGTATGTTTAAGCAATAAGCTCTGGGTGCGTGAAATACGTAAACTTACCGAACGCGGACACCAGACGTCAATTTTAGCCACCGATTATCAATCCGGTTTAGCCTCCATTGGCGCATCCATGTTTGCCAGATGGTCGCAGGAAAATTACTTCAAATACATGCGTGAACACTACAGCCTGGATAAGCTAGCGGACTATAGTATAGAAACGATAGCTGAGCCCACTCAAGTGGTCAATCCCGTTTATCGCGATCTGGATGGCAAGGTCAGATCGCAAGTGAGCAAGCTCAATCGCATGCTGGCCAGTTTTGGCGCCATGCACTTTGCAGGAACGCTGGATGATGAAAAAATCAGCCCTTTTATGCAACAGAAAGCGGATCTGAATGAAGCGATAGAACAGCAGAAAAATACCGTGGAGATGCTCAAAAAAACCCGCAAAGAAACACCACACCACATTGATGTGCATGATTTGCCGGAGGATCAGAAATTCAAACAGTTAAGCACGCAAAGCAAGCATCTGATAGATACCATTAAAATGACGGCATATCGAGCGGAAACGGCTATGGCAAACAGTCTGCGTGAAAATATGTCGCATCCTGATGAAGCGCGTACCTTACTGCGAGCACTCTATCAAACTGAAGCGGATTTGCTGCCTGATCTTGAAAAGCAAACACTAACCATCCGACTTCATCATCTGGCGAATGTCATGTCTGATAACGTAATTGAAAAATTTTGCACTGAACTTAATGCAACAGAAACCCGGTTTCCTCGTACAAATTTGCGCATGGTATTCAAAGTAGGGTCAATTTAAAATCCTAGAGGTCTGGGTGTCTGAGACTAAGTTTATGAATTGAGCCGATTCAAATGTTAATAAACGTCAACAATACAAACCTGACAAAGCCTGACATTGAGCGCAATACAACAAGTCGGTATTAACCTGCTTGTTTGTGGGAAATAGGGGGCAACATTACTCAAACTGGTATAACTTTCGGTATAACATTTTTTTATGCAGTTTTTGAGGCCATATATTTATATGGCTTACAGACTTTAATGTGATTGAGGCCGCACCCAGATATCCCATAAAGAACACCAAACCCGCAGACAAGCCTTATAAAATGCATTATGAGAAAGGTATGTACTTGCTTGTCCATGCAAACGGTTCAAAATACTTTCGATACAATTATAGATTCAGTGGCAAGCGTAAGACCCTGGCACTTGGAACCTGTCCGGTAACATCAGGAAATTCCAGCCTATCCAGCGATTCCGTACTGCGCATTTCAGCACCGCCGGGGAAAAACTCAACAAGGCCCACACCGTGATAAGCGGCGATTTACCACAGATTTTCACTGATCCTGGCCAGTGCGCCCAAGTAATGATGGGCTTGCATTAGCGTGCTGCCAACTCAAGACGTGACCGTTTAAGGTTAAGCCCTGCATGTGTTCCTCCTTGCAGAATAGGCCTTTACCAACTTTTTATTTATTAAATGCAATGAGTTGAAAACAAGTCTAATGAGTGCTTATGCAGTACAATGTTTATAACTTGTTTTTATTACCATGAAGGCCAAAAGCAGGCGCCTCCAGGCGAAATGAAGATGATGAAAGGAAGAGAATTTAGTGATTTGTCGAATAAAGCTTGGTTTTATGAATCGTCTCAATATGACGCATGAAGTCAATACAGTAATATCTTCAAGTCCTTCATGATCTTCATGGTAAAAATAAATGACATTTTTTGGAATCAGCTCCCCCATGGATCCGGGCAGGGCTATCAAGGGCAAGGAACTGAGACACCCCCCGCTTGAATGACTTCGTCTTTGTTGCGCGCCATGATCTTGAGTGTAAACAGCTTCTATTGGCTTACACATATTATCGGGTAGATAAATGACTTTTCATCCTGGTTTGAAATGTAAGGTATGTAAAAATTTTCCGGGCATAAAAGGGGTTGTTTTACCTTCTTGCCAAAACTGTTGCTGATCCCGGTAATGTCTGGAGAGAGGATGCCCGGATTGACCTCCGGGCATTTCCAGTATGCCATTTTCGGGATGAGCGGGAGCCAGTACTAATCGTTCGCTGGCGCCATGTTCATTTGACATGACCCTGACACAGACGCTGGCACAACCCGGACTTTCGAAGCCGCCTATGTCCAAGAATGCTCCAAGAACCGGCAGACTCTTGCTGAAAGGGTGATGTTGTGCGATCCGGTTAACCGTTCCCCATCTCAGTTGGGCAAGCTCAATATCGGGATAGTGGCTTCGCAAATCTTTTGCCGCCGAATTCAACGCCTCCAAAATGAATAGCCGCCAGTTGTCGTTATACTTTGTGGGAATAACGCCTTTGGGACGTTGCATCAATAGTTGCCGCAACGGGGTTTCCATCTCGCGCCAGGCATAACTGAAATTTGGGTCATATTGTTTACAGCGGGAGACAACTTTGGCAAACAGGGCTTCAGCCAGTTTTGTCCGAAACGCCGTCAAGAGAGCCGCTCCCTTGCTGCCGGTATGCATATAGCCATCCCAGGCGCGCAAGGTTTGCTCGCTCTGACTTACTATGCCTTCGTTGCCCTTGACCTCGCCTAACTCCTGCAAGGCCAATTTCTGATAAAAATCGTAGAATTCACTACGCGTATCGAGTTGCAACTGCAACATATCCTGTTCAGTGATCCCGTTTGAGCCTTTCAGCAATTCGGTGATGCGATGGGCACGGTAGCCTAAGGCCCAGTTATGGGCAATGACATAAGGATAATCACGACCCAACGTTCGGTTATTTGCGGTGACGATAAAATCTTCGGGCGGATCGTATAAACGTGGTAATTGCTCTGCTGGAATAAAACCATCCCAAGCCGTCGATGAATCTGCCCAAGACCTGCTGGCCATGCCATCAAAGCCTTTGCGCTTGGGAAAACGTCCCATATAGGTCCAGCCAATATGACCGGAGCGATCAGCGAACACAACATTTTGTGGTGGCGCGCCAGCCTGATTAATAACTGCCATGGCTTCTTTGACTGAAGTCACTTTATCCATATCGAGCAAACCGAGATCGACAGCCGCCGTTTCCAGCGCTGTCCATTTAATTACCACGGAATGTCCTAATAACGGTTTTGAAGACACCGGCCCCCAAAGGGTAGAACGCAATTCTATGGGAATATCGGCTCCGTCTTTTACCTTGATATTAGCTGAGGTTTTGGTAAAGCGGCGCCATCCATTCGGGGTCAGGTATTCTTGCGAGTTGTCCGGATTAATATCGAGAGTAATCAAATCCAGCAGATCGGCGGTAACATTGGTAAATCCCCAAGCGACATTATTATTGCCGCCCACAATCAGCAACGGCAGCCCCGGCAAGGTGACACCGTTCAGATATTGTCCTGCGTAGCGTAATTCGGCGCGATACCAGATATTCGGAGCATTTAAGCTCAAATGCATATCGTTGGCGACTATCGCGCGCCCATCCAGCGTCTTTTTGCCGGCCACCACCCAGTTATTCGAACCGGCAATACTGCTATCAATATCAATAGAACCCTTGGCCAATTTTATTGGCCCTGCATCGAGAGCGGCAAAGGCGCTAACTGGAACAGGCTGTGCTGGCCGGTGCGAATCCGAACCGCCTAACAGTACGGTGGCGTAAACATCGGTATCCGGTGTCAGAAACTCCACCAGCTGTTTCGGCAACGCTTTTTCCATGACCGTCACCATGCGCTCGTCCTGTTCCTGACCATTCAGTGTTTGAAACATGCCGAGAGCGACCAGTATGCTGTCTTCAGCACGCCAAGGTTCGGGACGAAATTTAAGCGCTATAAACTCAGGCGGCAGCATTTTAGTCTGGTCAATAAAGGCGTTTACACCTGCTACATAAGCATCCAGCACTTGTTTCTGCTTGGCAGGCAGGGCAGAAACTATATTTTTGGCTGCTTGTTCAAACTGGTAATCACGTTGATGCTTGTCCAACTCAACCGCCATTGAGCCGAAGATTTCTGCAAGACTGCCGGCACTCTTGCGGCGCATTAATTCCATTTGGAACAAACGATCACGGGCATGCAAAAAGCCCAGCACTTGATAAGCATCAGTACGATTAACTGCGTCAATGGACGGTATGCCGAGGCTGTCAGCGTGAACCACAGCAGAATATTTTAATTCTGACAGCCTTACTTCGCCGTCTTCTATGGCTAATGACGTATAAAGCAGATAAAACAGACACGTCGCAACGAAGAGCGGCAGAGTAAGCAATAAGGTACCAGCATATTTCAATTTCTTGGCAAGCACAGTGAAATTCTTGTTAGCGTTTGTAGTGAGAAATTCAGTATAAACTTTACGCTGAAAAGTTTGGCAGAGTCAAACCGGAGTCGATGCAAGCAACAGAATATCAACCCCATTAGGGATTTTGAAGTGTCCGTAAGGCTATTAAATTTCATTTTGGCTTGAAGCCATATACAGTCGCCCGGGTTTCTGCAGCAAAATTTAAACGAATGTTGATAGCGTCTATCTTGTAGACAAAATTATGCTGCTAATGCCGTAAACTGCTTAGTATAGGAGCCAAAGTTGGTAAAGCGACCTTTGTAATACCCTCACCCTAACCCTCTCCCAAAGGGAGAGGGGTCTTTGTGTCGCTTTACCAACGTCGGACTCTATATTTGGGATATCTTTCGGATATTAAAAAACTTAAGCTTGAGCCAAAGTATCTGCTGGGTTTTGCCCGATGCCGAACACCTAGACCGATGTTGCAAGCGTCTTGTATTGAGGGTTTTTGCCAAACGGATGCTTGCCCCAAGCCTCGAGGCAACCGGCAATTGAATCATTGACCTCCTCGGCCGGCGCCGGGACAAATGTCAGAAAGGCTAGGCAGACCGCGAACCACGTCAATAGTCGTTTAGCGCTTTTAGTGCATATCTATCTCCTTTGTTGATAGCAACGTAGTCAGCTATAGCTGTATTGGGAGGACACGTGTTTTAGAGTTTACCCACTTTTTGCAGATAAAACTCAACGGCTTGATGCCGGACGCACTTTCCCCTAATGTTGATGAATATGCGGGCAGCAATGCATTGCCCACCCTGTCAAAGTACACAGGCTGAGGAACAAAGTGCATCGTTCGAATACATTACGCTGTTTAAATATCAGTCCGCAATGATATTAAAACATAAAATTTGACGCAGGATTTTTATTCGGATTCAAGGCGTATCAACTTTTCCAGCTAGCTATGTAACTGTTGATACAACGCAAAAGACGGATAAAAAGACAATTCAAAGTGTTCATGTTATAAAATTACCATTCCTAAAATACCAGTAGAGCCCAAGCTTTACCAAAACCGGCCACTATAGCCAAGCTCGTCGGAGGTAGTGTCCTTCCAAGCGGAGTTTTTATCGTATGCACGACGATGTCATTATCGCCCTGGCCGGCATTGGCCTGATAGGTATCGCCTGTCAATGGCTTGCCTGGCGGGTGAAACTGCCGGCCATCCTGTTTTTGTTGATGGCGGGCATCTTGGCTGGCCCGGTTTCAGGGTGGCTAAAGCCGGATCAGGCTTTCGACAAACTGTTGTTCCCGATCATCTCCCTTTCGGTGGCGGTCATCCTGTTCGAGGGCAGTTTGACTCTCAAGTTAAGGGATATCCAGGGTTTGCAGACGGTTGTCCGGCGTCTGGTCACCATCGGTGTGCTGGCTACCTGGGGCATCATCGCTCTGGCAACCCATTGGCTGCTGGATTTTTCCTGGAAGCTTTCGCTTCTGTTCGGTGCGGTCACCGTCGTCACCGGACCAACCGTGGTCACCCCCATGTTACGTACCGTGCGACCCACAGCCAATGTGGCGAACATCCTGCGTTGGGAGGGTATCCTGATCGATCCCATCGGCGCCCTGCTCGGGGTGCTTGTCTTTGAGTATATCATCTCGGAAGCCGGCAGCAGTGCCTTTGGACAGACCCTGATAATCTTTTTCAAGACACTGGTGCTCAGTTCATTAATTGGCGGCATAGCAGGTTATGGGTTTGGACTACTCATCCGCAACCATTGGCTCCCGGAATTTCTTCATAATATATTTGCTCTGACGCTAGTGTTTGGTGTCTTCGCCGCTGCCGAGGTGGCCCAACATGAATCCGGATTGCTGGCGGTGACGGTGATGGGAGTCTGTCTGGCCAATATGAAGAGGGTACCTACAGAAGATATCCTTAACTTCAAGGAAAGCCTCAGCATCCTGCTTATTTCCGGACTGTTTATCATGCTTGCGGCCAGGGTCAATTTCCCTCCCTTTTTCGAATTGGGCTGGAAAGCAGCAGGGGTCTTTCTAGTGATCCAATTTATTGCCAGGCCGGTGAAGGCATTGCTCGCGATCTGGGGCACACCCCTTGCCTGGGGTGAAAGACTCCTGATTGCCTGGATCTGCCCTAGGGGCATCGTTGCGGCGGCCACCGCTGCCGTGTTCGCCGTTCGTCTTCAAGAGTATGGTTATGAAGCGGATAAAGTCTACCCGACGTACCTGGTTTTGACGCCCCTTGAAAATGTGCAGGCCGGATTTCTGGTACCTCTTACCTTCATGGTCATCATTGGCACGGTTGTACTGCAAAGCATCACGGCGCGCTTCATCGCGCTTCGTCTCGGCGTTGCCCTACCTGAAGCGAAAGGTATTTTGATCGTCGGCGCCAATGCCCTGGCGCGAGAAATCGCAAAAGCGCTTCACGAATGCGGTTTCGATGTTTTATTGGCAGATACAAGCTGGGACTATATTCGGGCAGCGCGTATGGAAGGACTCGAGACCTATTACGGCAACGTGGTGTCCGAGCATGCGGATCATCACCTCGAACTGATTGGCATAGGACACATGCTGGCTTTATCGGAGTATCAGGAAATCAACTTGCTTGCCTGTCAGCGTTATCGTACGGAATTTGGGCGCAGCGCCATTTATGCGATTCAAATCGAAAATCTCCCGTCTACCGGTGCGCGCTCACATTTCACCCTTTCTCCACAGGGCAGGCTATTATTCGGTGCGGATGTCAATATTCACAGGCTGCAAAAAATGCTCAAAAAAGGCGCCAAAATCCATAAAACCACTTTGACCGAACGACATAATTTTCAAAGTTTGCTTCAGAATCATTCGCAAGATACCATCCCCCTGTTCGCAATCAAGCCAAATGGCACTATCGAATTTTTCACAGTGGACAACGATATAATGCCCAAGCCCGACTGGATGGTGGTCTCGCTCGTGCAGTCCGAGTCTTTTCCGTCTCCTGATTGACCGATCCTTCAGGCTTGTGAACCGTTATATCTGAATATAAAGAAGAGGAATTATCACCTTGAGAACGCCCATAGAAAGTTTGCGGCACACGTTGTATCAGGTTATTTATCAGTCCCACACACCCGCGGGCAGGGGCTTCGATATTGTACTGATCATTTTAATTCTGACCAGCGTCTTAACCATCGTGCTGGACAGCGTCGCCGAAATAAGCCAACAGTATCAAGAACAATTCGTTGTGACAGAATGGGTATTCACGGCTTTATTCACCATCGAGTATATTCTCCGAATCTTCTGCATACACAGGCCATTGAAATACATGGCCAGTTTTTACGGCCTTATCGACCTGTTGGCGATTCTTCCATCCTATGTCAGCCTTTTCATTCCCTGCTCTCATTACCTACAGGTCATCCGCATACTGAGAGTTTTGAGGGTATTCCGGGTGCTGAAGCTGGTCCGCTTTATCAATCAATCCAACATGCTTCTTAATGCCTTGCTGGCCAGCCGGTTCAAGATAACCATTTTTCTGTTCACCATCTCCACCCTGCTGGTAGTTTTCGGTTCGGCCATGTATCTGATCGAAGGCCCGGAAAATGGCTTCACCAGTATCCCTGTCAGCATTTACTGGGCAGTGGTAACGTTGACCACGGTGGGCTTCGGCGATATCACGCCAAAAACCAATTTGGGGCGTGCCGTTTCGGCCGTAGTCATGGTGATCGGCTACGCCATTATCGCCGTACCCACGGGAATATTCACCGCCGAACTATCCAGGGAAATGAAAAAACAGAACAATAGCCTTGATCAAAGAGTTTGTCTGAAATGCCGGAAACTCGGACATGAGAAGGAAGCAAACTATTGCCATATCTGCGGTACGGAGTTGCCTCTGCCGGTCCCAGAAAGGTCAGGCTAATGCCGGTTTTTTCCACGGTTGCATGATGTCTGCGCATTCTGTATTATTCAGTTGGGGCGTTGATTTTAACTTTATAACCCCAGCTTTCCAGCAATGATCGCCCTTTCTACCTTTTAACGGTCCGTGTCGGCCTGTTATCCAGGTTCTGCATTTGTCTCAGGAGGAAACTTTCATGAAAATCGAACAGAAACAATTACTAAAAGCCTGGCGGGACGAGCTGGGAGTGATGATGCGCATGCATTATGTGCTATCCGCAAAGATCAGGCTTATGAATTACATCCTGGGCGTTCCGGCCATCGCCATCGCCATGATGGTCGCCTCCTATATCTTTTTTACCATCAACCAGGATACTGTATTCTGGGTAAAGATGCTGTTCGGACTGCTCGCCTTGCTGATGGCGATTTTGGCTTCGTTGCAAACCTTTCTCAAATATTCGGAACAAGCAGAAAATCACAGCAACGCCAGCGCTCGCTATAAGGCCCTGTTCAACGGGATCGATCAACTGCTCGTGATCCCGCCCAAGGATGAAGCTGCATTGGGGGAATGGTGCGACAAGCTGCGTGAACGCTGGGACGAGCTGAATCTCGAAGCACCCAGCATAGCGCGCAAGTATAAACCTGAACCAGTCATCGAAGTTGAACCTTCAAACCAGGAAGCCAGCAGCATAGCGCGCAAATATAAACCGGAATCTGGTGCCGAAACCGAACCTTCAAACCAACAAGCCAGTGATCAGGCACCGGTTGAATGATAATACCCGGGCAACATAGCCAAGGCAGCAGTCAATAGGTTGGCTTGCGAAAAGATGCAACCTAACCTACACACTCATCAAAAGAAATACTTGTATGCAAACATTAAAAAAACAATTAAAACAAAATATTGCTTTGATTTTTTTCAGCACCCTGCTTTTAGCTTTGCATCCTGCAATGGCAGAATCTGACATGCAAATTCAGGAAAGAGTCCTCAAGGCGCGTGAAATGGCCAATCAGCAAAAAACAGATCAAGCAGCCCATATAAACCCTGTCGATAAGAGCCTTGAATTTCGTGGCGTTTTTTACGGTTTCCTGCCTTGTAACGATTGCAATGGGATTAAAACGACACTGTCTTTAAAACAAAAAAACAATTATCTGTTGGTGACTCAGCCCGCCAGGGAATCCTCAAGAGAGTATTATGAAAAAGGAAAATATAGCTGGAATGATGAAAACCATACCGTTGTTTTGACACCGCGCAAGGGATCAACCACACGGCAATATCATATTGAAGATGAAGGGACGCTCGTTCAGCTTGGCAGTGGCGGGGCGCGGATGACAGGCGATGAGGCGGACCGCTATATTTTGCGCAGAAGCGATACGGTAAAGTCACGTGAGGTACATATTCACTAGGGAGGGTGCCCTGAATTTTGTGTAAACGGATTTTCAATTACCGGTCAGGCAGCCGATCTTCAAATAGCCTTGTAGGCCGGGCAATAACGGATCGAATCGGACATGATTTGCCAGCGGTTATAACGGTCGAACAAGTAATACCAACGTTGAACGGTCAGAGTGAGATAGTAGGTTCCAGCATTCAGCTCGACGGCTACGCGACGGGACGGCATGGCGCTTCCTTTTTAATTGGATCGTGAGCAATTGTTTCAAAAATCGGTAGTGGGTATGTTTCCGGCCGCAGAGTTTTCTTTCATGGAATAAAAATAACAGCGGCATCAAACGTTTGGGACGGGGTTACAAACCCCGTCCCGCATGGAGTACTCATTTCGCCTCGTCAACCATCTGGATGGTTTTTTCCTCAACCTCTTTGGCAACTTCGACTAACGCCGCATCCTGAGATAGTGCCGAAAGCATTTGCACCGGCTTGATGAGGCCGATCATGGTTTTGCCTCTCTCCGTAAACACCGAAATACGACACGGCAACGCCATGTTCAAGCGCATATCGGTGGACAAAACTTTTGCAGCCTGCCCCGGATTGCAGACTTCAAAAATTTTGCACTCTTTATCAAAAGCAATACCTTTGCTGCGCAGCGTAGCGCCCAAGTCGTGGACATGCAACACTCCGAAGCCATGATGTTTAACGGCTGCTTCAAGGTCTGCCGATGCTTGGTCGAATGATTTATTTGTTTCAACTATGTAATACATGAAATAACCTCGATCTTTGTGATTGAAAAAAACTACCAAGCGGGACGGGGTTTGTAACCATACGCATCAAGCTAAGCCATCTCCCCTACCAATTTTATCTCTACCTGCTTGTATTCATTAGATTATCTTGTATAGTTTGCCAAATTTGAACTCCGCAGGATGAAATATCTAGATTGAAACAACCACTTACTGAAATAA
>JAGXGJ010000030.1 GCA_024636875.1 Methylococcaceae bacterium
AATCAGGGATCATTTCAAAATCTGATGTATTTAGCAAGCAGCGCTGGCTTTTTTCGGTTTTTTAATGGTATCCGTTTGCTTTTTATGATGTTTTATTGACACTCATAGAAATTCGCTTGAGGTAGAGATCAGGTTGTCTGATCTTGCGCTTCATCAACGACAACAAAATCGAACGGCGGATGACTGTTCTCTGAGTAATAATTAGCCAATCGAGTAAACATTTCAGCCCTGGTGATCAGATTCAGACTATTAAGACCTGTGCGAACCTGTTGAAAAATCAACCACAAAAGCTGCCGCTGCGGCTCCGGCAGACGGGTTTTCCTGCCCAAACGTTTAACATCGCGATAGGATTCCCACGTATCCAGCTGCCAGGCATCAACGACTTGTTCCCATAGTCAGTAAAAAGTGCAGATTAAATTTGTGTTCCGTAACATTTTTTGAAGTTGTTTCTAGTAATTGGCGTATTACCGGCTTGGATGCCAGGGCAACTTTGCTTTCTTTAAACTCAAATAAGCGTTGTCCAATCGCATCCAATGCATGAACCTCCAAACGCTCTCCCAGCCGTGGTGTAGTAACGATTAGCCTTTTCAACTTGGTAGCCAACGCATTCGCCAACGCGTCAGAAAAAGTAGTTAACAACACGCGTGCTTCAGGATGCTTGCGAGCCAGAAATACTGCGCGATGCAATGCCACAATCGTTTTGCCGGTACCCGCAGAACCGGAGACTTTGGCCGGGCCGTTATAATCACGTTCGATCAGTTGCCGCTGAGCTGGATGCAGAAAAACCGTCCACTTCTCCCAGGGGTAATCTAATGCCTGGGCTAATTCTTCCACATTATTCATCACCCGGAATCGACGTTGTGCATCGGGGTGATGGAAAGGATCAATCCCTTTGTCTACTGGCTCAGGCTTTTTCGGAGTAACGCCGACAGCCAAATCCAATAAAGCCTCGGCAGCCTCACCCGGCAAATGATCCGCCAACTCCAAAATCGTATCTTCATTGACCAAACGCACATCAACCAACCACTCAAACGGCACGCCATAACCGAGCAACTCATCGTCAGATCGATTTGCAAACAACACCGGTTTGGCTGCTGCCGGTCGCTCGACTTCGATATATTTTGCGATCGTAATTTCTTCGACTCGCTCCCGAATTTCGACCAACTGTGCCGCGCCGGTTCTGGGGTGAATTTCCAGCTTACGCTTTTCAGCCCATTGATAAGCATTATCGTGATGACCAACATAACACAACAGCAGACTGTCGCTGGTTTTGTGTACGATTAACCGAATATCGGTATTGACGCGAACCGACCAGAAATTCTTGTCCTTGGCCTTATCGAGTTTATGAAAACTAAAACCCGGATTAGACGGATTCAATTGCAGATCGAAGGCCGTGGTCTTGACGGCTTTTTGTTCGTCGCCATTAAGTTTGGCGAGGCTATCTGTGAAGGTGTCGGCTATTCGGAAGTTCATCAATGCCTTGTTGAGTGAGTGTTAAAACACAAGTCTTACAGAACTGGAGAGAGATTAATGTCCAGTCATGATAATTCAAACAAAGTTTGCAGAAATTGTTGAACCGTTCTAATACGAGGAAGGGATAGAGCATTTTCTTTTAGCCAATCATTATCTTGAATTGACACCTGCACAGCTTTACCGGGCCGCAGAATGTTTGCCATTGAACCGATGATGGCCTTGTTTTCGCCCGCTGGCTTATTTAAGTCTTTCGAGTCATTATTACTGAGGCCTGCATTCTTGGCATCGTTGACATATTGCTTAGCAATGCCCAATAAGCTGGGATAGACCAAGTTCGCGCTGTCGAGTAGTAAATCTTCTAGTGTGCCTTCGGATTGATTATCTGGCAGAACAAACGCGCCCAATTTCGGTTTCCCTTGAGTGATATTACCTGGTTCAGCGTCAAGCTTGAAATTCCTTAAAACCAATTCTTGTTTAATATCTGCATAACGTTTGCTAGCTGGAACTCCTTTATCTGAATCCAGTAAAATCTCTATACCTACAACCTGTTGCAGTCCGAGCACGGCCGCATTGTCCGACATTAAATTAACTAACTGAGAATCCCCTACTGCACTGTGTATAGCAACAGCGTGGGTATTAGATTGAAGAAATAACGGGATTGGCATTCTTTTGTGAAGATCGCCATCCGGTGGATAATTGCGAGGGATTAGCGAAGCAAAAAAATTATCGAGTTCAGACTCTTGTTTAACTCGTTTCATGCCAAACGGTCTTAATAGCCGATAAGTAAACTCAACATCGTGCGGGCCCTCAACAATCAAATAGCCATACTTACGCATAACTTATCTCACGTCTAAACCGCGCTCGAAGCGCAAACGGTGTAATAATTCACCTGAAAACCGCTTACATTTGGTTCCTTCTGTAGTCTGATCCAAGTGGAATACAACAATGTCATCATCTGCTTCTGAAGTATGAGCTGAAATGAGTGCGTCCAATGCTTCCAAACTATGCGTAGTCACAAAAACCTGGACGTTAAACTTTTGCGCAGCATCAACTAGCCACTTAAAAACCTTGCGAAGTGCGCTGATGTGAATGCCGACCTCGACCTCGTCGATTAACAGAGTACCGCCATCTTTAAGCGATGGAAGCGTTGCTGCTAGAAGCACTGAACGACGCATGGCATCACCGAAAATAGATAGTGGAGCCATACCAAGCTTACGGTGCTTGCTATAAATTGCAGGTCGATCACCGCGAAATGAAGCCATGTCAATTCCTTCGATATCCGCATCGAAATTCCTGAGCAACTCCAGTACGCTAGGTGAATCGTCCTGAAAGATTAGCTTCGATTGAGATTGTACTTGAGTCCTGTTGGTCTGATAGGAATAGGGTGTCAAAGTTTTGGAGTCAAGCCGGCGTCTGTCCGGTCTGTTAAATCTTAAAGGATAGATACGTTCCCATACTCTTAAACTTATAGGTTCCTCATCAATGTTATCCTCGGAAAACAAATTTAATTGACCCGATTCTGACCAGGCAGGAACATGCACCAAATCTGCACCGCGCATAATTTCTCCAATGATGGAAGCACTTGGCCTATGCAATCGGCTACGAATTGAGCTGCGTCGAACTTCGTCGGGGTTAGGTTCTCCGATAAACTCACTGTAATTTACACGTAATCCGCGAAGCGGAAAGCTTCCATGACATTTGAATTCACAGACCGCATCAATAAGCGTTTCGGGGTCTGTTAGTGCAGTTGCTTGAGTAAAACACCAACGCAGCGATTGAACGTAAGTCTCATCAAGGCCACCAAAATCACGGCGGCGTATCATAGACTGCCATTCACCTGGATTATAAGGTTGGCAAAGTATGGATAATGCCTCAAGAACGCTGGTCTTACCCGAGTTATTGCCACCAACAAAAATATTAACACGTCCCAATCCATCGAGCTTGAGTGATCGCAAACCGCGAAACCCATCAACTTCGACATTAGTGAAAGATAATCTCGTCATAGAATAGCTCCAAAATTGCTGTGCTTTAGTAAACGATAAATGTTTCAAGAATACATCAATTCACCCAAAACACCTTCATAACCTCATCGCCTAGGTGATTAATCACCTTTACCGCAATTCGGCCGGACTTGGGTTTATCAAATGGTCGGGATGTGTCACTGTTGAGGGAGGCCCAGGCTTCTTCGTTGATTTCCGCTTTCAGTGTGGTTTTCAGTGCTTTGTAGGGATCGTTCGCACCAAGAAAATAGGCGTGCCGGACGAAGAAGCTTTCTTCGTTGTAATCGGTGTCGATGAACCAGCAGGCGATGCCTTCGGCGCCGTCGCTGCGGACTTCGCCGGTGTTGGGATGAAAAACGTCCACGCCGTTGACCTTGACCTGAATCTTGCCGCCTTCGGTTTCAAGGATGTCGATGTCCGGCTCGCCGAAAATGATGAACAGGTTGCCCTTGCCGGTATTCTTGAGATCATCGGCCATGTGCAAATCAGCATTCACGCGCGCTTTAAGTACGGGGATGCGACCAAGTTTGTCGAATTCGGAGGAATGAGCGTCGTAGTTGAAGGCGCAGGCGATGATCACGTCGAAACCGGCGTCGCCGGCTTCGCGGGCTGCTGCGACCAAGTCGGGGCGGGATACGGTGCCGAACTCGGGGCCGATAAAAATGGCAGCGCGTTTTTCTACTTCACCCTCACCCTGCCCAATCATGCCGGACTGTCCTGTCCGGCACACTTCGGGCGAGTGCAAATTTGCTCCCGGCAAATTTGTCCCAGTGGGAGAGGGTTCTTGTTCGGCTGAGCCGCTCATCAACGAAGAGGGTTTGGTTTTAGCTCCCTCTCCCCTTGCGGGAGAGGGTTGGGGTGAGGGGTATTCCAAATAACGGCCTTCGGCGCAGACCAATTCGCCGGGCCAAGGCGTCAACGATACGAAGTTGATCTTGTCTACCTTGTGCGCTTGCTGAACACCTGCAGTTTTAAGGTTTTCCAAAATCATTTGCACAAAGTCGCGTTCCTCATCGTAATCGCCTTTTGCTTCCGACAAGGTATCGATTAGCTCATCGTTTTCGTCCACGACCATGACCCGATGCGGCGACAAACTTTCTACGGTAAAGGGACCTGCGACACGGACTTTCTTTTTGTCCTGGTAAGGCTTGTCATAAAGGAATTCATGCTCAGCTTTCGCGGCGATGGAAGCGTCTATTTCCTTCTGGCGGGCAATTCGTTGCTGCCACCAGTCAGCGTGTATTTTCTGTGCGGGTTTTGGCCAACTATCGGCGGGACGACCTGGCAATGTTTGTAGCGTATAATCTTGTTTGAGGTTGTGGTTGATAGCCTGCAAGCACTTATCCAGTTTGCCGGGATTAGCATTCTGACCGAGAGCCTGTTCACTCTTTAGCTCATTAAATAGCTTTTGAGTAGGTACATCCCAAGGGGTTTCCGCTTCACGAGGAATATCCCATTCTTCCCAGGGTTCGTTGTCATTTTTACCCTTAGCTCTTCCCATTTCGACATTCAGTTTCTCGCGTAGTGGTTCCAGTTTTTCCTGGAATTTATCCCAGATCACATCGATCTCGGCGTTGTTGGCGATGGATTTCAGCGTGATGTGTGGTACGCGTTCGTAAACGAAGCCTTGGCGTATGTCGCCGCGAGTGAGCTGGCTGGACGGCGCGCTGCGTGTGACTTCGGCTTCTTTCTTTTGGCCTTCGTAGCTATCGGCCAGCAAATAATAGGGATAACGGGCGCCCATAATTCGGGCGCGAGCTAGGGCGAGTGCGACGCGGGAGGTGTCGAGGGTGATCCAGCGGCGGCCCCATTGTTCGGCGACATAGGCGGTAGTACCGGAGCCACAAGTGGGGTCGAGGACGAGGTCACTGGGGTCGGTGGACATAAGGATGCAGCGTTCAATGATTCTGCTACTAGTCTGCACCACATAGACCTTGTCTGTTCCAACAGAGCTGCTTAAATCTGTCCAGATGTTGTTCAGCGGAAAAGCAGGGTAATCGCCAAGATAACGAATGTAGTTGAGGGTTGATGCTGTGCCGACTACTCGATTTGCTTTGTCCAGCCGTTTAAATCCAATCTCCCCAGTTTTCCAATATCCACGGTGTGGAGTGTATGTCTTTCCATTTATAGTTACAGGAAAACTACCTGGCGGCCTCGAACTTCTCAGGTCGCTCTGCCGGTAGGGGCGAAATGATAAATTCTGTTGGTCTGCAACTGAATTCCTACGTCGGCGAAGTCCGTTTGCTTCTTCGACAAAAACGTAGGCTGCCCCGCCATCGCCATTGATTGACTTTTCACGAAGCGGCTGTCGATATTTTAGTGTTTCCTTATTTTTTGCGTAGAACAAAATGAAGTCGGAAACTCCTGCCAAGTGTTCGCTCGTTGCGCTTGATGTTTTCGCGACGGTAATTTCGCTGACCAAGTTCCCATCCCCAAAAATCTCATCCATAACAGCCCGCACTCTATGCACATTCTCATCCCCAATCTGGACGAAGATCGACCCGGAGTCGGTCAATAAATCCCGCGCCACTGTCAGTCGATCCCTCAAATAAGTCAGGTAGGAATGTATGCCATCCCGCCAGGTATCCCGAAACGCTTTCACCTGTTCCGGCTCGCGAGTGATGTGACCGACGTTGCCATCCTTGACGTCGCGACTGGTGGTGGACCACTGAAAGTTGGAGTTGAATTTAATGCCATAGGGAGGATCGAGATAGATGCACTGCACCTTGCCGCGCAGGCCTTCGCGCTCGGCTAGCGAGGCCATGCCTTGCAGGCTGTCACCGAGAATCATGCGGTTGGCCCAGTGGGCGTCGTGCTGGTAAAACTCGGTTTTGGCGTTGTCGTCGGGTAAGCCGTTGAAGTCAGCGAACAGGTCGATTTGTTGCCCCTCACCCCAACCCTCTCCCCGGTGGTGAGAGGGAGTTTGAGTGTGACGCAGCAGATCGTTGATCAATACTTTGGGGTGAACCTTTTCCTGAATATACAGCGGCGGCGCATGAACGACCAAGTCCGACCAGTCCTGCTCATCCTTGCCGCGCCAAACCAGTTGCGGATCGAGATCACGGTTGCGGCGTTCATAAGCTATTCGGATGGGGTTTTGCTCATCCTGACGCATGACCGACTGGTATTCAGCAGTCGGGATGTTCTTGCGCGTGGCTTCGTCGTGTTTGAGGGTTTCGACGCTGAGATTGGATCCGGACTTCTTGGTTGCCATGTTAGTGCTTTTCTCCCTGTATGGCTTCACCCGTCAATATAACGCTGAGCGCGAGATTGATGTAAAAGTTGGAACGCCCGATTTTTTGTCTTTGCAGGAAGCCGCCTTCTGCTAACGCATCCAGATATTTGGTTGCCGTCAGGCGGGAAACTTTCAGATCACGCTCGATAAGTTCAATTTTAGTGTAAGGATGGGTAAAAAGATTGTTAATCAAATCCTGACTATAAAACCGGTATTGGGCGCGAATGCGGTGCTTGGCATCCATCAATGCAAGCTTGATGGCGTGGATGGTTTGAATGGTAATACCGGCGGTTGCTTCGACAGCAGTCAGCATATAAAGCCCCCAGTCTTCCCAGGCATCCTGTTCCCGAACGTCTTGCAGCAGCCGGTAGTAGTCGGCTTTAGTGCGCATAAGGTAACGACTGAGATAGAGCACCGGGATATCGAGCAAGCCTTCCTTGACCAGATAGAGGACATTGGCAATGCGTCCGGTTCGTCCATTGCCGTCATAAAAGGGATGGATACTCTCGAACTGGTGATGCAGCAGCGCCATTTTGATCAGAGGATCGGCGGCAAAGCAGTCATCGTCGTTGATAAAGCGTTCGAGATCGCGCATCAGATAGGTGATGGTTTCGGGTGCTGGCGGTGTGTAAACCGTCTGACCTAAAGCATTTTTTAATGCGGTTTTCCGAAAACCTGCATTGTTTTGTTCCAATACTGCCTGAATTTGAATAACGTGGTTGTTGGTTAGCAACCCGCTCTGATTGACCTGTTCAAAGCCAAGACGCAGCGCTTCGCGGTAGCGCAAAACTTTTTTTGTGGCAGGGTTGGTCAGACTTTCCGGAAAAAGCTCGTCTTTGAACAGTTCATCGTGGGTGGTAACAATGTTTTCGATAGCACAGCTATCCTTGGCTTCTTGCAGACTTAAGACATTGATGAGAATGCCTTGATCAGGAATGGATGCTGCTACGCCTTTGAGTTCGGCGAGTTTGCTCCTGGCTAAAGCCAGTTTTTTTAAAATAACGGCTGTTTCAAAACGTTTCGGAGAAAGCTTTTCCAGCGATGGGATAAGATTCATATCACCTCCGCATGTATAGAAAAACGGCATGTTCCATACAGATTTGCTGTTATTTGTATAGAAAAAGACTGGAATACATATACATCAGATTGCATCCGCGCAAACTCCGGCGAGCATTTTTTCGAATTCTGCCTCGACCTTGTTCGCAAAGTCCAGATTCTATCTGGTAAACCTCGGTAAACTCGGCAAACGCCCAACGGCCATATTGTTTAAGGTTGTTGACGCCGGGCACCCAGTAGGTTTCCATCGTTGATTTTTTGTCTTTGGCGTCTTCGCGGCGGTAGCCTTTGATTTCGACAATCAGGTTCAGCAGGTCGTCATCGCCGTGGCCGTCATCCACGTGCACGATAAAATCGGGGCGGTATATACGGGTTTCAGAGCCGTAGCGGTAAGGCACTTCGAAACCGAGGCTGTGGTTTTTAACATAGGACTTTACCTTCGGATGCTTCTCCGCTACACGGCAGAATTCGGCTTCCCAGTCGCTGTCGAGAATCACCCAGTTAATATGACATCGGCCAGGATCGGTTTCCCAGCGCTCGATTTTGGAGGTATTGAAGTTGACATGGGCGGTAGAACCATCCGGATTGTAGGGATCGAGCACGGCTTTGATCGGGCGGCTTCCGGCCAGGGAACGGGTAATGGCGGCGGTAATGCGTTCGCAGGCCATATCCGCCAGTTCCTGATACATCAGTTGCGCCGGATAGGTACCGCCTTTGGTGACCAGGCAGGTATCCAGCCATTGTTTGGTGATTCGTTTGAGTTGCCCAAACAGATGCAATTTTGCTTCATCGCCGGGATCGCGCCATTTGGTGTAAAGCAATCGTTGGGTCAGATGAAACAGTAGCGTAGACCGCCGCATGTCGCCGGTATGTATGAGATTCAGGTCGACTGATTCGCCGATGATACCGGCATTTTGGGTGACGGAGGGACCGGCCAGATCGGGGGTGAGTTCCATGACCGAATCGTCGTTGAATTCGGCGGTGAGCCGTTCTTCAGGGAGTTCGACACGATAGCCTTGAACGCGCGGAAAGATGATTTCCAGGGCATCGCGTTCCGGTCGCACGGCTTTAACATGTATGGTTTGCCGGGGAGGTTGCGGTGGCGCCACGACAGGTTTGGCGGTGAAATCGAACGGTATGCCAAGTACATCGGCATATTCAACATTAAATAGGCCTTCTTCGTTGAGTTCGTAAGACTGGCGGCGCAGCGCACGGCCAATGACTTGTTCGCACAATAATTGGGTGCCGAAAGCACGAACACCGAGCACATGAGTGACGGTATTGGTATCCCAGCCTTCGGTAAGCATGGAGACTGACACCACACAACGAATCGATTCGCCCAGACGATTTTCTTTGCCAACGGTGTTCATGACTTCGCGCAGCAATTCCTGATCGGTCAGGTTGTCGGCCTGGTGACGATCACCGGTACGTTCAATGATTTCGCGGCGGAAGCGTTCAATTTCATCACCTGCCATTTTGCGAAAGTTATCGTCCAGGGCATCGCCGGATTCAAGCTGTTCGCTGTCGATTAATAAGGTGCGGGGGCGGGCAATCTGGTTGCCGTAATCGTCATAATTACGGAACAAAGGGAGACGGCCGTTTTCCAGGGAACTGGAGCCATCTTCATTTTCACGCTGAAAACCGGAAATGTAATCGTAAACCAGTTTGGAAGTGCTGGTGTTGTTGCAGACGATGATAAAACAGGGCGGGACTTTAATGCCGCTTTGTTGCCAAAGTTGAAAGGTTTTGTCGTAATGACCGTAAAGCGCTTCCAATGCGGTTTGTAGTTCTATGGGTATGCTTAAGGGATCAAGTGCTTTGGATTGGCCGCGACCTTTCCTGGGCATCTTTTTACCAATGTGTTCCCAGAGATTGCGAAACATCGGCATTTCATCGCCTGGAATATTTTGGGCAACGGGAACACGCGGTAATTTAACGATGCCGCATTCGATGGCATCCATCAGCGAGAAATCGCTCATTGCCCAGGGGAATAAGGTTCCTTCAGCATACCCTGATCCTCTGAGGAAAAACGGTGTGGCGGATAAATCGATGACGCGTTGGACGCCTAGTTGGCGTTTAACCGTTTCCAGGCCTGTTATCCATAATCTGGCGGCTTCGTTGTTTTTCTGGGCTTCTTTTTTTTCATCGCCCTTCAGGCAATCATTGTCGTGGTTGGCTCCTTCGACTCCGCTCAGGGCGAGCTTTTCCCGGTAGCAGTGATGCGCTTCGTCATTCAATACCATGATGTTTTTCATGCCCATCAGTTCGGGCATAACCCGCTGAAGCATTTGGCCTTCGGTTTCCAGCGTGTTGAGTGGATTACCTCCACGCCCTTGCAGCAACAAACGTCCACCCTTCGACAATTCAAGTCGTTCGCGCATTTTAAAGGCATGGTAGTTGGTGATCACAATCTTGGCCCGTTCAATATCGCTAATCATGTCGCTGGGAATGAGCTCACGGTCTTTATAATAGCTATCGGGATCATTTGCTTGCAGAACCCTTAGACGGTCGCGAATGGTTATACCCGGTGTAACGATGAGGAAACCGCGGGAGAAGTTTTTGCTGTTGGGGCGGCGCACGGCATTAACAGTTCGCCAGGCAATGACCATCGCCATGACTGTGGTTTTACCGGCGCCAGTCGCTAATTTGAGCGCCAAACGCATTAGCTCTGGATTGGCATTTTGATTGGCCGCGTCCAGGTGATTTAAAAACTTGCTGCCGGCTTTTCCTCTTTTGGGCGCAACTTCGGTTAGCCAGATTGCCGTTTCCACTGCCTCAATCTGACAGAAAAAAGGTCTAACGCCGTTGAAGGGGTGATGACGCCAATGCTGGAGCAGTCGAGCAGTTTCCGGTGTCACCAGCCAGTCATCGGGGTTGGCTAATTTGCGCCAATCATCTACATTTTTGCGTAATTCATTAATGATCGGGGTCGGATTGTAACGTTGATCAGGTGAGGAAATCGGGTCGTTATCTTCAAAATCGAATAGTTGCAGTTGCTCTCCCGAACCCTTGCGTTTTTTAGGCTTGGGTATGGGGGTTATGAATTCGGCCCGGCGGCGCTGCCTGAGTATTTGATGGGTAGGCTGGCCCTTGTTATCCAGCTCCCAGTGCCTGGAAGGATATTCATAAGGCCCGTTGAGGATCGGCTTGCTGAAAAATTCGTTTTCCATTATTTTCTGATTTTCAATGATTCCATACATCCGATTATAATCGTGACAGGACTCGAACACATGCAATACTGGCGCTATGCTGTAAATTCAGTTTACCTTATTTATCACAATCATCATTTATTTTTATCAGATTTATTCCTGTCACGTTAAGATTATTGTTTAGCAAGTAATAACCGATGGAGATACCAATGCCACGCGTCGCCGCCCTATATCGTTATCCTGTTAAGAGCTTTACGCCGGAAGCGTGCGAGTTTTTAACTGTCCTTGATGAAGGACGGATTGCCGGTGATCGGGTGCTCGGCATCCGGTTTGCCAATTCAGGCGCGCTGGATGATGCCTGGAGTAAAAAGTACGAATTTGTTGCACTGGTAAACACACCCGGCCTGGTGCGACTTAAACTCCGGTTTGATCATGAGTCGCTTCGGCTGCGCCTCAGCCTGGAGGGTACCGTTCTGGTTGATGAGGTGCTGGATAATAACGGACGCAAGCAAATAGCGGCGGCGATCGAAAATTATGTACTCCAGCTGGATGAGAATCCACTTTCATCTCATCCGGAGAGGCTTCCGCTGCGCGTCGTTGGAGACGGGATTACATCCCGGTATCAGGATAACGAAGCAGGCCAGATAACCTTGCATAGCCGGGAAAGCCTGACAGCTGTCGCCTCTGCCATCGGTGATGAAGACCTCAGTGAACTTCGTTTCCGTTCAAACATCGCTATTGAAGGTCTGAAGGCTTGGGAAGAGCAGAGCTGGATTGGGCGAAAGATTCGTATCGGCAAGGTTATTTTCGATGTAGTAATACCGAAGGGCAGATGTCTTGCTACGCATGCGAACCCTCAGTCTGGCGAACGGGACTTGCCGATACTCAAGACACTGATCAGCGCCTTCAATCAGAAAAAACCGACTTTCGCAATCGGGATGGTTGCCAGCGGGGCTGGAGGGCAGATTCACGTTGGCGATAACGTCAGTCTTCTTGATTGAAGGCGGCTTTTGCCAGGAGAATGTTCTCAAAGTCACACATTGCTCCGCAAGTTGCCCGGCTTTTCGTCCAAGCATTCAGCATCGACGATTCCCTTAAGTATGCTTGCTCTTAACCATCGATATTGGAAGCAAAAATTGAATTTCTTTATATTCGAGTACTGCTGTTATTCACAGACATGGCGGTTATTAAAGTGAAAGAATTTCAAAAAATTGAGCTGGGGTTTGTGTTCCGATTCATTTTTAAGCGGCTTATCACCATAAACCAGCTTGATAATGTCCCGTTTTGCCTCCAGCCAGTCACGAATGTCATTGCCTGGATAAAAACCGCGCTTTTCTGCCTTGTAATAAGCGGCAACAGCGATCATCGCTTCAATGTCAATAGTTTGAGATGAAGGTGATTGCAAGGTAAAGCCGAATTTTATCAGACTTAAAAGATCCTGAGGTGAATTCCCCTTGATACCAATTTCAGCAGGGTTCAGCTCTGCCAGAGTGCCGAACAAGCGATCCCAAAGAGAAAAAACCGCTCCGTAGTTAGTGTCATGCTCGTTACGTTGAGTTGAATGATGAACGCGGTGTAAGGAAGGGACGATAAGCACCCGGCTTAGCAATCTTTCACCCTTGAAAGAAATGTTGGTGTGATGAAACATTATAAAAAGGGTCGTTATGGCTTCACTGGCTAGCACCATTGCTTCTTCTATGCCTAAAAAGATGATTAGAATCGCTTTCAGGATGTTGGTGATGAAAAGCTCAACAAAATGTACCCGAAATGATGTTGAGGTGTTTAGATAAGGATCGTTGTGATGCACCTTGTGAAACATCCACAGACAATCAAAACGGTGACAGGCTTTGTGCCAGAGATAGATTAGCAAATCGAGCAATAAAAACGACAGCATGGCTTTCCATGCGGGGTTGGATATAGCGTCAAGTAGTCCTTTGTCTGAATAACGTTTGGCAAGTAGCATTAAGGATGACGCCGAAACTAACGACATGGCGATACTGTTGACAATAAACAGGCCAATGTTTGTTTTATGGGACTGGTGCAAATTTTTTGATGGCAGTTTTTCTCTTGGCGCGCGGTGCTCAAGGGCCATCAGTATGACGAAACCCATAAGTAGTGTTAACGCCAGAACTTCTCCTGGCACCATCGTCGGCCATCTGAAATTGAATTCAAGTAAAGTAGTCAGGCTTAACATGGTCTTTTCCTCACTATAAAGCTGATATACATATAAATCTTAAGTAATGTTAATGACAGGGTTATGACAAAAGGTAACTCTGCAAACGTTAACGATTACTGAACGAATATCAACCTGTAAAAATTCTCGGTAACATAAATGAGGTGGTTTTGATACATCCGGTGATTTAATCTCATTTGCTCTTTCATACCAGATCACAAGCAAACCCCTTGCCATCAGTAAGTTTTAGTTAATGTATTACTGCTTTAAATCAATATAAGTTATTAATTGGCAAGGAATTAACTGTTGAATCTTTAGTTGGAAACGAAGCAGGAATGCCGGAAGAAATTTGTTTTGGACGGCCTGGAAGTATCAATTGAGTGCGATTGTATCATTAATATGCACCAATAATGCGTTATACTTAAATTATTGTTTCTAAATAATGTACAAATTGTGACTAAATCGTGCTTCCTGAGAAGCAATTTAACTTTGTAAGACCCGCTTAAGTTGTGAATTAGAGGCTAAACCGGTTATCTCATTTTTCGTCAAAAACAAGACAAGCAGCTCTTTGACGCACTAGAATAACTCAACCTCTATCAACCCACTTGTCTATCGTGCTAAATATCATCTGGATTTGCTTTTTTCTCGCCGCTTTCGTTACTGCATTGTTTAAACTGGTTTTCCTGGGCGACCAGCAGATTTTTACGCAAATTATGGCAGCCCTGTTCAGCCTGTCGAAATCGGCATTTGAAATATCGTTAGGTCTAACCGGCGTATTGGCCTTATGGCTTGGTATTATGCGGATCGGTGAAAAAAGCGGCTTTATCCAGTTATTAACACATTGTCTTACGCCTTTATTTAGCCGGCTGATGCCCGATGTGCCCAAAGATCATCCGGCATTAGGCGCAATCGTGATGAATATCTCTGCCAATGCGCTGGGGCTCGATAACGCAGCCACACCGTTAGGAGTCAAAGCAATGAAAGAACTGCAAACTCTTAATCCCGATCCAGACACTGCAAGCAATGCCCAAATTCTGTTTCTGGTTATCAATACCTCAGGCGTTACTTTATTTCCGGTGACGATTTTTACTTACCGCGCCCAATTGGGTGCGGCCAATCCCACCGATGTGTTTATTCCGATATTAATTGCGACTTATATGTCAACACTGACGGGCTTGCTTGCTGTTGCCGCTGTACAAAAAATCAATCTGCTGGATAAAGTTATCGTTGCTTATTTGGGTGGATTTACCCTGCTTGTCGGCGGTTTGCTGGCGTATTTTTCCAGTTTGCCGCAACAGCTTATGCTCCAGCAATCCGCCGCTATCAGCAACGTCATCCTGTTCTCATTAGTCATCATCTTCATTCTTGGCGCTATTAACAGGGGCATAAATGCTTATGATGCATTTATTGATGGCGCGAAGGAAGGCTTTCAGACTGCCATTACCATCATCCCTTATCTGGTCGCAATGCTGGTTGCCATCGGTGTGTTCAGAGCCAGCGGCGCGCTGGATTTGCTCGCCGATTTGGCGCGGCTTATCGTGCATTATTTCAACCTAGATGACCGCTTTGTCGATGCTCTACCCACCGCCTTAATGAAACCGTTAAGCGGCAGCGGCGCCAGGGCGATGATGATCGACACGATGAAAACCATGGGAGCAGATTCGTTTGCCGGGCGTTTGTCGTCTATCCTGCAAGGCAGTACTGAAACCACCTTTTATGTACTGGCTATTTACTTTGGCTCGGTGGGTATCAAACATATTCGATATGCCGCAACCTGTGGGATAATAGCCGATTTTGGCGGTATAATCGCCGCCATTTTTGTTGCCTACTGGTTCTTCGGATGATTGAATGAATATCCACCTCAAAACACTCGGCTGCCGCCTTAATGAAGCGGAATTGGAAACCTGGGCTCAGGCCTTTCAAAAATCCGGCCATCAAATCACACAGCAAGTTCAAGCCGCTAATCTGATTGTGATTAATTCCTGCGCAGTCACGCAAGATGCAGCCAGAAAATCACGCAATCTGATACGCAAAATACACCGCGACAATCCGCAAGCCAAACTCGTCGTTAGCGGCTGTTACGCCACTTTGAATCAGCAGGAAGCCGTATCCTTAATGGGTGTTGATCTGGTAGTCAGCAACAGGGATAAAGATCAGCTGGTAGAAAAAACCTTGAGCGGGCTTAACATGGACGCTATGCCGGCCATGTCCACAGAACCGGGTCAAATCTCGTTGTTCACGCGCGGCAGACAACGCGCCTTTGTCAAGGTACAGGACGGTTGCCGCTATCGCTGTACGTTTTGCATAGTCACTGTGGCGCGCGGCGAAGAAGTCAGCCGCCCGGTGCAGGCGGTTATCGAAGAAATCAATACGCTGCACAGGCAAGGCATCAATGAAGTCATTTTGACCGGTGTGCATTTGGGCGGCTATGGCAGCGATCCGGGCAACAACCTGGCCGATTTAATCAAGGCCATCCTGGCTGAAACAGACATTCCAAGGCTTAGACTCGGCTCGCTGGAACCGTGGGAATTACCCGGCGATTTCTTTGAGCTGTTCCGGAATCCACGCCTGATGCCGCATTTACATCTGCCCTTGCAAAGCGGTTCAGATAAAGTGCTGCGCCGGATGGCCCGGCGTTGTAAAACTGAAGAATTTGCCGCTATCGTCAGCCAGTTGCGAAGACAAATCCCCCATTTTAATATCACCACCGATATTATTGTCGGTTTTCCCGGCGAAACCGTGCGGGAATGGCAGGACAGTTTTGACTTCATCAAACAAACCGGCTTCGGCCACATCCATATCTTCACTTATTCCAGCCGGGAAGGGACCAAAGCCGCCACGCTGCCGAACCAGCTTGACAACGAGATTAAAAAACAGCGCAGCAGGCAGTTGCATCAATTGGCTGAAGAAATGAAGCTAAAATTTTGCCAGGATAATATCGGCAATGAGTTTCCGGTGTTGTGGGAAGGTTATAGTGAGCCTTTGGAGGACAACAAACAGCGTGTATTTGGCTATACGCCGAATTATCTGCGCATCGCTTGTGTGATAAAAAATGATGAATCGGTTGAGAACCGGACTCTCAAGTGCGTTGTAACGGCGGCGGGTGAGGGCGGCGTTATCGGGGAGATGGCAGAACAGCTTTAGCCGGAGACTGCCTGGCTATGGCACTATTTTTGTATAGCGTTCGGCGTTTCGTTGTTATGCCGCATTAATAAATTCCAGGAATCTGTAGCGTGATCGGGCTGAAAATTTACCACTGGTTTATTGAAAAAGAAAAAATTAATGATTCAGGCGTCGACAAAAACTCTAGAAAAATAGCATAGAAGCCAGATAGATGATAAATGCAAAAACTGCAAACAATAGGATTTTCCCGAATAAAGACATATCCAGCCAATAAAGGGCAGCACGGGTTTTATAATGCATCCATATGGCATGTACAGCATGAAAAGCATCTCTTAAATAAAAAAATAGGCGCCGCAGCATGCGCCATAGATAGTAAAAGGGGAGCGCAGCGATGCCCGCAAGCAAATAGAAGACGATGATTTGAGTTTGGTGGAGATCGGTATGGAATAAATGTTCGACAAGAGTATCAAGGGTGGACTCAATCCACTCGAACGAAATATCTGCTATATGAAACAATAATTCAAAGAAGAGATGGACAAGCTCGAACAATAATCCCATCACCACATCGGGCATTATCAAAATGGTAACAATGCCTATCGAAGCCAGACCGTAGAGAATTTTTCGATAAGTGGGTGAAATCATTTATCATCCTGCCAGCGATTTGAAAAGGGGCAAGGCTCTAAAAAGTTACTTGCACCTTGTGCTTTTCATTTTAAGCCTTGCGCCCAAACCTTGGCGTTTCTAAACATACGCATCCACGGGCCATATTCGCTCCAGTCATCAGGATGCCATGAATTTTGCAGGGTTCTAAAGCAGCGTTCAGGATGCGGCATCATGATTGTAAAGCGTCCATCGTTTGTCGTTAAGCCGGTAATACCGGAAGGCGAGCCATTGGGGTTGGCTGGAAAATCCGTCGTTATAGCGCCATAGTTATCAACATAACACAAAGCGACGGCTTGAGCGTCAACAGCACTCTGAGGATCGATCCTAAACTCTGCACGGCCTTCGCCATGGGCAACAGCAACCGGCATTCTGGAGCCTTCCATGCCTGCAAAAAAGATAGAGGGCGATTTTTGAACTTCAACCATGGCTACCCGGGCTTCAAATTGTTCTGACGTGTTGCGCATAAACCGCGGCCAATGTTCTGCTCCAGGAATGATTTCCTTTAGTCCCGACATCATTTGACAGCCATTACAAACACCCAGTCCGAAAGTATCCGGGCGTTGAAAAAATGCAGCGAATTCGTCCCGTGCGAGTGGGTTAAAAAGTATGGATTTGGCCCAGCCGCCACCCGCGCCCAGTACATCGCCATAAGAAAAACCGCCGCAGGCGACCAGGCCGGTAAAATCTCGCAAACTCACCCGTCCATGAATAATATCGGTCATGTGCACATCGACACTGGTAAAACCGGCACGGTCAAACGCTGCCGCCATTTCCACATGACCATTCACGCCTTGCTCACGCAAGATGGCGACTTTGGGTCTGGACGCCGATACAAATGCTGCGGTGATATCCTCCTTCACATCAAAAGTTAAGGCTACCGTTAAGCCCGGATCTTTGTTATCGGAGATACGCTCAAACTGTTGTCTGGCGCAATCGGGGTTATCGCGCAAGGCCTGCATTCTGTAGCTGACTGCGGACCAGAGTGTTTGCAATTCGGCGCGGCTTGCGGAATAAACAAAGTCATTTTCAAAGCTGATCGTTAACTTCTGTTCTTTTAGCACCTTGCCTATGAAGAAAGTGCAATCCCTCAAGCCCGCATTATTTAATAAACCAATAACATGGTCACTATCACTGGCACGAATTTGCAAGACAGCCCCCAGTTCTTCATTAAACAAGGCCGATAGGGCATCATCGCCCAAGTAATCGAGTGATAAATTGACTCCCAATCTGCCGGCAAACATCATTTCAGAAATGGTTGCTAATAAGCCGCCGTCAGAACGGTCATGATAGCTAAGTAACTTACCTTGGACATTCAGTGCTTGAATGGCATTAAAAAATATTTTTAATAAAGCCGGATCGTCTAAATCGGGGCAGTCCTCGTCATCCCCCATTTGATTATAAACCTGTGCCAACACCGAACCGCCCAAGCGAGCTAGACCTAAGTCAATCATGACTAATAAACCAGTTTCATCATCTAGCCATTTTAACTGAGGGGTCAGTGTTTTGCTGATATCGGCCACGGGTGCAAACGCGGTGACAATCAATGATAACGGGGCGGTCATAATTTTTTCACCGGCGTTATCTTTCCATGCGGTTTTCATCGATAGTGAATCCTTGCCGACGGGGATGGCAATACCCAGTTCCGGGCATAAGTCCATGCCGATCGCTTTAACGGTATCAAACAGCGCGGCATCTTCACCCTGGAAACCAGCAGCCGCCATCCAGTTAGCGGAAATTTTAATTTTATTCAGTGATTCCACGCGGGCTGCTGCGAGATTGGTTAAGGCCTCGCCTATCGCCATACGACCCGAAGCAGGGGCATCAATAACAGCAATCGGTGAGCGTTCGCCCATCGCCATCGCTTCCCCTGTCAGGGCATAAAAACCGGATGCGGTGACCGCAACATCAGCTACAGGCACCTGCCAGGGGCCAACCATTTGATCGCGTGCTACCAGTCCCGTTACTGATCGGTCACCGATATGAATAAGAAAACTTTTATCGGCAACCGTTGGAAAAGACAATACCCGTTTGACAGCCTCTTTTATATCAACCCTGCTAAAGTCCAATGTACATGTTTTGGGCTTGATACGTTTGGCATTCCGGTGCATTTTCGGCGGTTTGCCAAACAATATAGACATCGGGATATCAACCGGCTTGTCTCCCAGCAAGGCATCATTAAGTACCAAATGCTCTTCTTCGGTCGCCTCGCCAATGACTGCAAACAAACAATGTTCACGCTCACAAAATGACCTAAACAATGCCAATGATTTCGGCTTGATAGCAACCACATAGCGTTCCTGCGCCTCATTGCACCAGATTTGCATCGGTGACATGCCTTTATCGGCATTGTGTACATTCCGTAATTCGAAGCGTCCACCGCGATTGCAGTCATGGATAATTTCCGGCACGGCATTGGACAAGCCGCCAGCGCCAATATCATGTATCGAGATAATCGGCGTATCGTTACCCAAGGAATTGCAATGGTTGATAACTTCCTGGCAGCGGCGCTCCATTTCGGGATTTTCGCGCTGAACCGAGGCAAAATCCAGGTCCTCGGAACCTGCGCCTGAGGCCTGTGACGAAGCGGCGCCCCCCCCCAAACCAATAAGCATGGCCGGCCCGCCTAATATAATTATTAATGAACCGGCCGGAATAGCGTGTTTTTCGATCAGCATCGGGCGGATGTTACCCATGCCGCCTGCGATCATGATGGGTTTGTGATAACCCTTGAATTCATTACCTTTACTGCCGGGTGCGGGTTGTTCAAAGCTGCGGAAATAGCCCGCCAGATTCGGCCGGCCAAATTCATTATTAAATGCAGCGCCGCCGAGTGGACCTTCCAGCATGATTGCCAAAGCCGAGGCGATACGCTCCGGTTTGCCGTTATCTGTTTCCCAGGGTTGAAGAAATCCCGGAATTTGCAAATGCGATACTGAAAATCCGGTTAAACCCGCTTTAGTTGCAGAGCCCCGACCGGTTGCCCCTTCATCCCGAATTTCACCGCCGGAGCCGGTAGCGGCTCCCGGATAAGGCGAAATAGCGGTGGGATGGTTATGGGTTTCGACTTTCATCAGCAAATGCGCGTCTTCTTCAACATAGCCATATTCGCCTGTTAGAGCATTTCGAATAAAAACCTGCGCTTTAGAACCTGCTGCTACCGAAGCATTATCATGGTAGGCTGATAAAATTCCTTCCGGACTTTTATCAGCGGTGTTCCGTATCATGCTGAATAGAGAGTTGGCTTGCTCTATGCCATCAATCGTCCAGTCGGCATTGAAAATCTTGTGCCGGCAGTGTTCCGAATTGGCTTGAGCAAACATCATCAGCTCAACATCTGTTGGATTTCTGCCAAGTTTTTGAAAGCTGGCAGTCAAATAATCACACTCATCATCCGACAGCGCCATGCCCAGTTGTGCATTTGCCTTAACCAGCGCGTCACGACCCTGCTCAAGAATGGCGATACTCTGCAATGGTTTGGGTTGATGCCGGGTAAATAAATCCGGCTCTATATTGTCATATAAAACGGTTTGGGTCATGCGGTCATGCAGTAAAGCAGATAGCTTTGTTTTAGCCGGTGTTGATAACGGGTTGTTCACTAATAGCTGATATTCAATGCCCCGTTCAATACGCTTAATGGCTGATAAGCCGCAACGCTGCGCAATCTCTGTCGCTTTACTGGACCAGGGTGAAATCGTGCCTGGTCTTGGCACGACCAGAAGGGGTTCAAAATGTTGAACCGCAACTGATTGCCTGGAACCATAAGACAATAGCTGGCTTAAAATGGCAGTTTGACACTCATTCAAATCGGTTTCAACATCTACAAAGTGAATAAACCGTGCTGAAACGGCTGTGATAGCCGGCTCTATAGCTTGCAATTCAGCCAGCAGGTTTTTAACACGAAAGTCAGATAATGCACTGGTTCCAGGGAATTTTAACATGTTGGTAAAACAGTAGATGTTGGTTCAGGTTAGCGCAGCGTAACCTAATATGAAGTGCTTACAGTTCCCGGGTAACGCTGCGCTGACCCAAAGGAACTGAATCCAGTTATTTAGTTGCCAGATCTGCTTTAATTGTTTCTTGCAAGAGGGTCAGTAATTTAAAACTGGCAGCATCAGACAACAATTGCTGATCTTCATCAGCGACAACAATGTCCGTTTGCTGATTATGTCTTTCCAGTTTGAGCAGATAGGTCTTTTCATAGCTTTGAATGCCACTGAACATAAACACGATTTCATCCCAGTATGATCCATCTTCTACTTTCCGTTCGTCAGGGTCGTAATGAACAGTATATAGTCCTTCTTCCTGATTGCGCTCGGTTACCTCAATAGATTGTCGGCTTAATGCTTTATTGATTATGCGCCAGGCTCTGGTAAACGGTACGTTAATACGCAACCGGTTCTCGCCGGCATCAAAGTTAACGCGTTCAACCGTAATTGCTGTATCCGGTATTACCGATTCGTTTTCAGTCGGTGCGTTGGGTGCTGTATCCTCAACAGGGGCGCTAACTGCAGCCGTAACAGCAGCGGCGTTGGGAGGAGTGGAGGATGGCGCCGGCGATGCCGATGAGAATAGGTCCGGGATTTGTTGTTGCTTCAGATCATCCGGCACTATCAGGGGCGGAATTTCAGTGGTGTACTGATAATCTTTTTCCTTATCGGGGAAAAAACTTTTAACATAACCGCAGGCTGACAGATTAATCAGGACAGTCGCACTAATGAGGAATAAACCTGTTTTAGAGTTTTTCATTTATTTAAATAACGCCGGCTTGATGCATGGCATCGCTGACTGCATCAAAGCAATCCTCTGTTAACCAGGTTAAAGGCAAACGAATGCCTTTACCCATCAAGCCCATTTGTGCGACCGCCCATTTTACCGGGATTGGGTTCGACTGAATAAACAGATTTTTATGCAAGGCCGATAATTTTGTGTCTATGGCTAATGCGGTTTGTTTATCGCCCGCCATCGCCGCCATGATCATTTCATGGACCAGGCGTGGCGCAACGTTACCGGTTACGGTAATTGTGCCATTACCACCTAGCAGACAAAACTCGCGGCTAGTGGCGTCGTCGCCTGTATAAATGGCAAAATCAGCGCTTGTTAACTCACGGATTTTCTTTACCCTGGACAAATCGCCTGTCGCTTCTTTAATGCCAACAATGTTGGCTAGTTGGGACAAACGTCCAACGGTTTCAGGCAACATATCACAGGCAGTGCGCCCCGGCACATTATATAAGATTTGCGGAATATCAACTGCTTCAGCAATGGCTTTGTGATGCAGATATAAACCTTCCTGAGTCGGTTTATTATAATAGGGGGTTACGATCAAACAGGCCTCAACGCCGGCCTGTTTGGCTTTTCGAGTCAGGTTGATTGCTTCAGTAGTTGAATTTGCCCCGGTTCCGGCAATAACAGGAAGTCTGCCGTTAACAAAGTCTACAATGGATTTGATAACAGCACAGTGCTCGTCTTCATTCAGTGTCGCTGACTCACCTGTAGTACCAACCGCAACAAGGGCGTCGGTGCCTTGCTCAATGTGAAACTCGACTAAATTTTTTAAGCCTGCCTTATCCACAGCACCGCTTTCAACCATCGGTGTTACTAACGCTACGATACTACCTTGAATCATGAAACCTCTAGCTCAAAATTGATACGGTTATAAAACTGCCATCATTATAACAAGCAAATACATAAAAAAGGTACAAGGTGTAAAGCTAAAAGAGCTGGTCTCTTATCAGGAATTCAGAGCGTAGCGGTACTTTGTACAAATCAATCAGTTAATGGGCATTAATATTTAATTTTTCCGGCTGTTTTAATGAATAATGAATGATTTTCCATCAATTCCATACTTAAAAATCATACTCCCCATGAAAAA
>JAGXGJ010000031.1 GCA_024636875.1 Methylococcaceae bacterium
AGGTGTGCGGATGAGTAAAAAAGCATTTAACGCTATGAGCAACAGGATAGACAGGGACGCATCATTGCCCAAATACCACATGACTATTCAACCTCAAATTTAAGGAAAGTTAATGGGGGGTATTTTTTGCGAGTTACCTTAATTTCTCCAACAACCCATTAAGAAACTCAAGCTTCTGTCCGGTCGTTTCGAATGGCTTGATAAACCTCAACTTGTCCGCGCCGTCAAATTTATAACATTGCGCCTGCGTTTGTATCAGGGTAATTAACTGTTCGGCATTAATGTTGGGTTCTGCGGTAAAAATAATGCGCCCTCCCCCTGCATTAGCTTCTATTTTCCTGATACCCAGCTTTTCCGCCTTTTGCTTTAATTCCGTAGCGCTGAACAGGGTTTTAACCGGCTCCGGCAGCAGGCCAAAGCGGTCTATCATTTCTACCTGCAATTCGTGTAAATCGGCTGGCGTTTCTGCGCTGGCTATGCGTTTATACAATACTAGACGCGCCTGAATATCCGGCAGGTAATCTTCCGGAATAAGGGCGGCTGTTTGCAGATCAACTTCCGCCCCTCTATCCATCGGTGTATCAAGTTCAGGCTGTTTGCCTGATTTCAATGCATCGACTGCGCGCTCCAGCAAGTCTGTGTACATCGTAAAACCGATTTCCTGAATTTGACCGCTTTGATCATCACCGAGCAATTCACCCGCACCACGAATTTCCAGATCATGGGATGACAACATGAACCCGGCGCCTAACTCGCCGGATGCTTCAACCGCTTCCAGCCGTTTCATGGCATCCTTGCTCATCAAGGATTTTGGCGGCACAATAAAATACGCGTAGGCCCGGTGATGAGAACGCCCTACCCTGCCGCGTAACTGATGCAATTGCGCCAGCCCCAATTTATCAGCCCGGTCAATAATAATCGTGTTGGCGCTGGGAATATCGATGCCGCTTTCAATGATGGTGGAACACAACAATAGATTAAAGCGCTGATGATAAAAATCCAGCATGATGCGCTCCAGGTCACGCTCCGGCATTTGTCCATGCGCTATTTCAAGCCGTGCTTCAGGTATCAGCCCGGCCAGTTGCTTCGCCATTTTGTCCATGCTTTTAACTTCATTGTGCAGAAAAAACACCTGACCGCCGCGTTTGATTTCACGCAAACAAGCTTCCCTGATCTGTGCATCTATCCATTCGCTGATAAAGGTTTTAATGGCATGACGGTTAGGCGGGGGACTGGCTATGATGGAGATATCCCTTAAGCCCGACATCGCCATATTCAATGTTCGTGGAATGGGCGTTGCGGTTAGCGTCAGAATATCCAGTTCACTACGCAATTTTTTGAAGTGCTCTTTTTGCCGCACGCCAAAACGGTGTTCTTCATCAATTACCACGAGTCCCAGCGCTTTAAACTTAAGTTCCCTGGACAACAAGGTATGCGTACCGATAACAATATCGACTTTACCTTCGGACAATTCTCCGGCAATTTCTTTTAGCTGTTTAGGGCTAACAAAACGCGACATGACTTCGACACGCACCGGCCAATCGGCAAAACGGTCCTGGAAATTTTGATAATGCTGCTGCGCCAGTAACGTAGTCGGTACCAATACCGCCACCTGCTTGCCGCTTTGTACGGCAATAAACGCCGCCCGCATAGAAACCTCGGTTTTACCGAAACCGACATCGCCGCAAATTACCCTATCCATAGGATGAGGACTGGCCATATCTTCCAGTATGGTTTCAATGGCGCTCTGCTGGTCGAGGGTTTCTTCAAAGGGGAAGGCATCGGCAAAAGCCTGATAATCACCCTCTGGAATAACAAAGGCATGACCAAGCTTTACGGCTCTTTTGGCATGGATTTCCAATAATTCCGCAGCGACATCCCTGATGCGTGCTATGGCTTTTTTCTTGAGTTTACGCCATTGATCGCCGCCCAATTTATGCAGGGGCGCAGTTTCCGGACTCACGCCAGTATAACGGCCAATCAGATGTAATGATGAAACGGGGACGTAAAGCTTGTCGTTATGGGCATATTCCAACATCAGGAATTCCGCCGGTGTGCCGCCAATCTGCAGGGTTTGCAGCCCCAGATAGCGGCCTACGCCATGTTCCTGGTGGACAACCGGTGAACCTATCGTCAATTCATTCAGATTATTGACAATATTTTCCAGCTCACGCGCCGCCGATTGTCGCCTTCTACGCCGCTGCAGTACTTTTTCGCCGGAAAGCAGGCTTTCCGTGATAATGGCAAGCGCAGGATTATCCAGCCATAAACCATACTCCATAGGCGCGACAAGAACGCAAGGCGACACTTCGGACTTTAGAAATGACTGCCAGCTTTCCACTGGCTTGACGCTGATTCTACAGGATCTGAGTTTGTCTATCAGGGCTTCCCTGCGCCCGGCCGATTCAGCAACGAACAGTATTTTGCCTTCGAATGAGCCGATAAATTGCTGTAAAGCCTGTGCCGGCTCATTCCGTTTGGCATCCAGGGTTAGATTGGGCAAAGGGTGACAGGTGAAAGCGACGCCCTCGGCTGACTCCTCATTATCCAGCCTAATACGTGCAAATGCCGTTGTTCTTTGGGCCAACTCCTCAGCCGACAAAAACAGGTGTTCGGGCTTTAGGATAGGCCTTTCAACATCATATTTCCGTTGCTCAAAACGCTCCTCGGCCTCCACATAAAAAGCCTGTGCGGTAACGTTAAAAGCATCCGATGCCACCAAAACCGCTGTCGAAGGCAAATAATCAAACAATGTCGCCGTTCGCTCTACAAACAGCGGCAAATAGTATTCAATACCGCTTGGCGTAATGCCTTTACTAACATCCACATACAAGGTATTTTTGGGAGAAGTTTCCGGGAAACAGGTTCTGAAGGCCTGGCGAAAATGCTTGATAGACTCATCAGTAAATGGAAATTCCCGGGCCGGGAATAATTGAATCTGCTCGATTTTTTCCAGGGACCTCTGTGTTTCAGGATCAAAAGTGCGGATGGATTCAATTTCCTCATCAAACAATTCAATGCGAAAAGGCACTTTACTGCCCATCGGAAACAGATCGACAATCGCACCTCTAACGGCAAATTCAGCATGTTGATAGACTTGCGACACGCACTGATAACCCACGCTTTCCAGCTTGAGTCTGTTTAACTCCAGATTAAAATCATCACCGACTTTAATGGCAAAACTGTTGGCTAAAACATGCTCTCTCGGTGCCAGCCGGTGCATTAACGTGGTTACCGAAACCACTAATGCGCCTCGTTTCACCTGAGGCAATAATGCCAGCGTTTTCAAGCGTTCTGAGATAATTTCCGGCAGCGGTGAAAAAACATCGTAAGGCAGTGTTTCCCAATCGGGAAAATGCAGAATAGGATGTTCATCACGCAAAAAAAACGCCAGCTCATGCTCAAGGCGTAGGGCGGTTTGATTATCAGGTGTAACAACCACAAACAGGCGGTTTTCATTGTTAATGGCGGAAGCCAAAGCCAGGGAATCACCACAGCCGGTTAAACCCGTCCATACGACAGCCTGGTCTGTTGCTTGTGGAACATTGGGGGAGAAAATCAGAGTGTTAGTCATTAAAAAATATTATATCCAGTTGCCACGCTCCTCGTGGGAATGGTAGTTAAAGTACACCGCGCCACGAATCAGAGCCAGTCTGTATAAGCTGGGCATAGCCAATTTAAATACGTCTTTAAATTATTACTCATCATCGGAAAGTGAATTGACTGCGTCTTTGGTTTCCTGCCCAATAGTTTTGACGGCACGTCTCGTGTCATGGCCGATCTCCCTGGTAACATCCCTGGTGCCATGACTGATCTCCCTGGTAACATTACGAGTCGTATGACCTATGGTTCTTCCTGATTCTTTAAGCTCGGCACAAGACGACAATAACCCTGTAGAAAATAAAATGAGTAAGGCAAATAATTTTGCAAATGAAATAAACATTTTATGATGAGTTATCGAGTTTAAAGGCTAACTATACAATATTGCCAATAGACAATTAAATAATATCCCCAACTATTTATCAAATGGATATTAAGAAATACTTACAAACTTCTTTAAAACAGTAAGCACACTATAGAGTCCGACGTTGGTAAAGCGACACAAAGTACCCTCTCCCTTTGGGAGAGGGTTAGGGTGAGGGTATTACAAAGGTCGCTTTACCAACTTTGGCTCCTATAATGAATGGCGGCTAACACAATTAATATGATATCTCAGTTACTTGTTGATTATTTTAAAGCGACAAACAGCGCCACCTTTCGCCATACACTCTACATGCTCAATGTCTTTTTCCAGCAAAGAGGACATCAGCGTTCTATCAAATTCGCAAATTTCTTCATGTTTTTGTGCCAGATCATGATAGATACAATTGCAGGCTTCGATAGCCCGTTCATTATTGTCCGAAGCTGTCAATTTCCTTGTTTTAAAACCCAAATCGTCCATAATTTTCAGTAATTCTTCAATTCGCTCGTCGGTCTGCTTTCCTTTAAATCGGGATAATAGATTTTCTGACAAGCTTCTACCCAGCTTATGCAGATAACGCTGAAAAGCTTCGGAACCCATTTCGTTTTTCAGATCAGTAAGAATAAGTTCAGAAAACCAGGCATATTGCTTTGGAAAACTGTTGATTCCTGCTTCGGTCAAAACATAGCTGCGCACCGGACGTCCGGCTGTTTTATTAAGCACGCCGGTCTGTATATAACCTTCTCTTTCCAGTACAGCAAAATGCTGTTGCACAGCGTTGCGGGAAATATTTAATGCTGTGGCGATCTCATCAATACTGAGGCCTGCTTTGTTTTCAAGCAACAGTTGTAAAATTTGCTGCTGCCGCGACCCGATCTTCTCCGCCATAAAAACTCCTTCCGTTAATCCGCTTTATAACTTGAAAGTATACCAAAAAACATGTTTTTGATAGCATAATATAATATGAAATATATATAACATGTTTATATTGTATAAGTTGAATTGATTTGTTATTATTTTTCTGTAGTCAACCCTGCTTGGTTACATTTTGACTATAACTATTGAGGTAATAATAATGACTGACAAACAAAACAATCAGGAAGCAACGATGAGCAAATCACTTTATGAAAGAATAGGCGGCGAACCCGCCGTTAATGCAGCGGTCGAACTTTTTTACCGCAAAGTCCTGAACGATCACCGTATTAATCGTTTTTTTGATAACTCCGATATGGACAAACAGATCGCCAAGCAAAAAGCCTTCTTTACGATGGCTTTTGGCGGCCCCAATAACTATACAGGCCAGGATATGCGCAATGCCCACGCCCATCTGGTAAAAAGAGGGCTGGACGATTCCCATTTTGATGCCGTTATGGAACACCTGAGCTCAACACTGGTTGAATTGAATGTGCCGGCTGATTTAATTGCCGAAGCCGCCGCAATTGCCGAAAGCGCCCGAAACGATGTTTTAGGTAGATAAACGTTTAACCTGATTCCCTGATGCCAAAACGGAACATCAGGGAATCAGATTTAATGGAGGGTGCATGGTCAAATTAACTATTGAAGAAAATACTTATGCCTGCCAACCGGATGAAACAGTGCTGGATGCATTATTACGCCAGGAGGTTAATGTTTCCTACGCCTGTAAAAAGGGCACCTGCCATAGCTGTATGGTTCGCAGTCTCGACACCCCGCCACCGGAAGCCGCTCAGTCCGGATTAAAGAATACACTGAAAAAACGCAATCATTTTCTTGCCTGTCTATGTCATCCGGAACAGGATATGGTCATAAAACTGCCCGATCAATCGGAATTCTATACCGAAGGAACAGTTGTTGTTAACGACATGCTCAATAGGAATACGCTGCTACTGATCATAGCTTTTAAGGATGCGTTCGAATTTAATGCCGGACAATTTGTAAATTTACAGAGGGCCGATGGTTTAACGCGCAGCTATTCGATTGCCAATACCCCACAAGAATCCAACACCCTGGAATTTCATATTCGCCGCTTGCCAGGCGGCAGGTTCAGTGAATGGCTTCATGATGAAATCAAGGTTGGTGACCCTATCGCCGTATCCGAACCACGCGGTCATTGTTTTTACCTGCCCGAAAGGAGCGAGCAAGGCATCCTTCTGGTCGGAACGGGAACAGGCCTGGCGCCACTGGCGGGTATTCTGACCGATGCCCTTGCCCATGGACATTCCGGTCCCATTTATCTGTTTCATGGCAGTCGTGAAGCTGAAGACCTTTACCGGATTGATGAGATGCGCCAACTAGCCGAACAGCATCAAAATTTTCTTTACATCCCTTGCATATCGGGCAAACATGTCCCAGAAGGTTTTACTCACGGCCGCGTCAACGAAGTTGCATTGTCTACACTTGCTGATTTAAAAGGTTGGCGCGTATTTCTCTGCGGCCATCCTGAAATGATCAATCAAATGAAGAAAATGACCTTTCTCAAAGGCGCTTCATCAGCCGATATTTATGCTGATGCTTTTTTAGTCACACCGTTTTAATCAAATCGAGCTGAACAAAGCCGCTGTTATAATCAACGTAAAGCAGCTGCCTGGTTTTATCAAGGTTACCAATCAACTCAAGCATCAGGGGTAAGCTTCTTTTCATTGTTTCTGGCTGCATTGCAGCGACCACAATAGCCTACAGATCCATTAAACCTGATTCCTAGAGACCCGGCTCACCCCCGGCTGTCCGCATCTGCAATAGCACTTTGTGGACAAGATCTGGGTCGGATCTCAATTCATATAGATTAATGACGCGATAAATACCTTAAAAAATATATTGACTTTTTTCGCCGAATTGTTACTTTAATCACGTTATTTTTTTGAATAACAGGTCTGAGTATAGGCTTTAACATGAAATAAGGATTGTTGCCCAACACTCCTAAAAAGTAAGGGGGCGCTATGAATAAGATAACTCCGCACTTATTACGCGATTTACACAACACACTTCCTGAAGGCACAGAATGCTATCTCTGCGCAACTGCCAGGAAAGCTTTGGCTAAATACCGCAAGGGTCGCGAACCAGAAACTTTTTTGAAAAAAGATGAGGCTTTGTCTATATTGCCGCAAAGGCTGGGTCGGGGTCTAAAACGTTTTTTCATCGACGATATTCGAGCGGCATTGAGCTCCAGACAGGAAAATCAAGTCTAATAAAATGACTTAACTTACTCCACCGACATTATATCCTCTCCTGCGGGAGGGAAGTTGCTATCAATACCAGTATCCCCCTCGACACAGGGGGATTTTTTTAGCGGATCTCAACTTATATTCTGTGTGTTTAATGCACGAAAGTAAGCTACGTATTGCGTATCCCCTACCCGGCTGGTTCTTGGGATAAATGCTTGTTGATGACTGCTGGCAGTTGCTTGGGCGATTTAACACGTAATTGTTTATTGACATTGAATCGTCCAAACACGACTTCAATATCCTTGACTGCGACCCCGAATTCTTTTGCCAGGTATCGAACCATATGATCGGTTGCTCTGCCCCCTACCGGCGAGGCCGTGACACTCACTTTAAGCAGATGGCCTTTAGGTTTGCCAATGGCATTCTGCTTTGCGCTGGGTGTACCGAGAATATTGAGTACCAGAATGTCGCCATCCCAGGAACAAAAAGTATCCATTGCCGGGCCTTTGCGCCCTGCGTTGCCTTCACTTTTCGATTTTATTTTTTTCAATTTTGCCATAGCGTTTGGATCGTGTAGGGAGAATATTTCCGGAGGACAAGTAACAGTTTGCAGGTTGGGATGACGCAAGGAATCCCAACAATACATTCCGAAAAATGTTGGGGTTCGTTACCTCATCCCAACGAGCTGAGTCAGGTTGATCGAATCGTTGGATTCTTCTCAATTTTCATTTTGTACTTTGTCCAAATTGCTATACAGACCGAGCCTGATATTTTTCCTTCATGGATCCATTGATCGATTTCAGAAGGATTTGAATGAATGATTTCAATTTCCTCAGTATCATCAAAATCCTGGTCAACTGAAAAGGTGCATTCTTCGGCCACAAACCCAAAGACTTTTGTTGAGTCTTTTGTCGGGGATGGAACTACTTCGCCAACATATTCAATGCAGCCGGCTATCAAACCGGTCTCTTGTCTTAGTTCTGCTTCAGCCGCTGCAATAGGTGTTTGATCGGGTTCTATTATTCCTGCTGGAAATTCAATAGTTATCTCCCCAATTCCGTGTTTGTATTGACGGACCAATATAATTTCACCGGCTTTCGTAAATGGAATAACCATTGCGACATTTCCCAATTTAGAAACAAAATAATCGTCAATAATCTTTCCGTTTCCAATCTTTACCGTATGTTTGAATAAAGGAAACCATTTACTCGGAGAAACGTCTGTTGATTCAAGCAATTGCCATTTGATTATTTTTGTCATACCATCTGCTCCCAGAAAACGGTTCTCAACAATTATTTTCCCCGGCCCGAAGGGTCAATCTTACGATTGATCATCAGGCAAATCGGCCTGATAAGTTGATATTGCCCGGCTATTCGGGCAATTTTGCCTAAAACTTATGCTCATCACGTCACCCGCACTTACTCTCCCCGCAATTCAAACAAGCCATACTGCCGTCCATCAACACCATCGCCTTCGTTCTGCACTTGTTGCTGAACATGGCATTCCAGGTACTCAGATTATGTCGCCTGCAAATCTGTTAAAGGCAAATGCGACATTACCACGGAATGAATGTCAGCCTTAAGGCTGGCATGTTGAACATCAATCCCTACTAAGGCTCCGTCACTGTCAAAATCAAGAACGACGCCGTTGTCCACTTCATCGGAATTGACCGATGGCCTATCGGCCAAATGAATATACAAGGAATCGGTTGCCTGGTCATAGCTCAATTTCATGGTTTGAATCTCCGGTCAGGAAAGGCGTTATGAATCGTCACGCCATCTTCCAGGGTTACTACACGTAAATATCTATTCAACTCAGACACAAATCCCCAGTGCCGGATTCGTAACCACAGTAAAGAAATACGATCCACCCGGCAAAAAACAGCGACGATAATCAAACAGACAACCTCCGTCGTGGGGTATGCATCGCGTATCATTTTCAAAGTGCTCCGCGGTTAACCAAGCCCCAAAAAGGTACGCGATGCGTACCCTACATGGCTGGGTGTACCGAGAATATTGAGTACCAGAATGGTCGCCATCCCAGGAACAAAAAGTATCCATTGCCGAGCCTTTGCGTCCTGCGTTGCCTTCACTTTTCGATTTTAATCTTTTCAATTTTGCCATAGGGTTTGAATCGAGTAAGGGATAATTTTCCGTTTCGCGAGTTGGCCCTGTATAGTTCCATTACTTGGCGTGGTGCTGATGCGCCTCAACATAGGCTTTCAAGACGGCTTGCATCCTTGAAATATGCCCTTTCCCTTGTCCTTTGAAAAATTCGACAATCTCTCGATCAAGGCGCAAATTCACTGATAGCTTGGATTCCGGCAAGACAAGCTCGGCCTTCGTCCAGTCGGGAGAGAATCCGCTCTCGTCGTCATCTGCGGCAATGATGTCGTCAAGTTCATTGTCAGTTATCGCATCGACCTTGCGCCAATCGGTAAGGCTTTTAGCGCGTTTCGCTTTCAACTCATTCGACGTATAACTCGTGATATTTTTGTCTTTCCTCATGACGTGACCTCCGAAAAGAAATGATCCTGAACTTTGCTTCTCATTGTATAGACGACAGTAACAAAGCGGCCTTGCATCACTCCAATAGCAAGAAAACGCTGCTCGCTGCTATGGGTGGATGGGACCACAATATGCGGGGTCTCGAAGGCTTCGACGGCATCGAAAAAGTCAAGGCCGTGCTTTTCAAGGTTCGTTATCCGCTTGTGTTCATCCCATTCAAATCGCATTATTTATTTTATATACAAATAGTATAGAAATACAAGTCTGTTTTCGGATGAGAGGCTTTGAAGGTACGTAGGGTACACACCGCATACCTTATCAGAATATAAAGCGTTATTCACCGGTACATTGAATGCCGTCGAGAGTGGCATAGTCTTCAATTTTTGAGCCCCGGTGACACCCTGCGGGACGGGGTTTGCAACCCCTTCCCGAACGTTATGAAGTAGCCTATCTTTGAACCATGCGAGAAACTCTGCTGACGGGGTAATATACCCCGTCCGGCTTTGGAGCGCCGTCACCGGTTGTTCAGCGCCGCTTAAGATCAGCCAGATTTGAGTGAAGTACTTTTTGATGATGCCCTAACGTTTGGAATAATCGCAATCATCGGGCGGCAATGTCCACATGGCATGAATATGATCAGGTAACATTACCAATGCATCGACATGAAATGGCAGGCGTTTTTGGTAATGACGAATCGCATCCCGCAAACAATCCCGCGCCAAATCATTCGCCAAAATACCCGCCCGCCGACTCTGTAACCACAATAAAAAAATACGATCCACCCGGCACAAAACAGCGACGATATTCAGACATAACAACCTCCGATCGGGTCGAGGAAACGGGATTGCGCCCGTTCCCCCTCCCACACCACCGGTAATGCGGTTTTCCGCAACGGCGGTTGAATCCGGCAGCTATGCTGTCGAGAGTTCCGATGGCACATATAATCCATAGCGTCTTAAAGTG
>JAGXGJ010000032.1 GCA_024636875.1 Methylococcaceae bacterium
AACAAGGGGATGGCTCACATGCTCTCCAATGACTCGACGCGATTTCGTAAAGCCTGCATTTTCACTACGCTAACGCTTCGTGAAAACACATGCACTATCGCTTCTGGGGACTACTCGACTCCTGTCTCGCAGCGAATGAATTTAATCGTTAATATTTCCTATAAACCAATAATATAATATCGATATTAAAATGATTATCGAAGACCATCAATTTAGCCGTCTCGACACTGCCTTCGCCCGGTTTCTTGGCGAGCGGACAGCCTTCGATCCGATACAAAAACAGGCCTTTGAAAACCTGGTGATGTCTGTATCCTATGAACAAAGCCAGGGGCACAGTTGCATCCGGCTGGATGATGAAGGCAGCGCATTGGTCCTCGCCTCGGGACTGGCGATGTCGCATTCCCAAACGGAAACCGGAGTACCAGCGGCCCCATTGCCCTTGGTTGTTGAGCAGGATCGATTGTATCTGCATCGTTACTGGTTTTATGAACACCGCCTGGTAATACAGATCAAGGCGATGATCCAATCAAGCGGAACCCCTGGGCAAAAGATCACCGCCCGCCCTGAAGCGCTGTTTGACAAATATTTTGGCATCAGCACAGATGAAACCGACTGGCAGCGCGAAGCGGCAAACATGGCCGTCAAACAGCCATTTTGTATTATTACCGGCGGACCTGGAACAGGTAAGACCACGACCGTAGTCAAGATTTTGGCCTTGATGCAGGAATTGGCAGAACAAGCGCTGCATATTGCTCTGGCTGCGCCGACCGGCAAAGCGGCCATGCGTCTTCAGGAAACCATAGGTTTCAACAAGGCCGCGCTGCCGTGTCCGGAAACGATAAAAACGCACATTCCGGAAACTGTGATGACCTTGCACCGCTTACTAGGTGCAAGGCCGCCATCGCCCTATTTTCATCATGACGCAGCCCAGCCCTTGGTTTATGATCTGGTCGTGGTTGATGAAGCATCAATGATTGATTTGGCCTTGATGAGCAAGCTGCTTGATGCTTTAAAGTCCGGCTCCCGGTTGATTTTACTGGGTGATAAGGATCAGTTGGCGTCCGTTGAGTCGGGTGCTGTGCTGGCGGATTTAACGATGGCATTACCGGAACATACACTCGAGTTAAAGAAGTCACACCGCTTTGATGAGACTATCAAAAGGCTGGCGGTAGCGGTCAATCTTCAGCAGGAACAGATTGCCTGGCAGATTTTGCACGAAGGCAAAGAAAATATAGCCATGCTGGAACAGGATTTGATCGATTATGTGGCCGCGCAACAAGAAAATTATTTGCGCCTGATTAAAGCCGGAGTGGAATTCGATGAGATTTACCGCGCATTCAACCGCTTTCAGGCGTTGTGTTCTAACCGCGAAGGAAAAAATAGCGTAAGCGACATCAATTACCGGGTTGAACAAAAACTGTTTGGGCAACAGCTCATCAATTTGTCCGGCTTATGGTATTCAGGCCGTCCGGTCATGGTCACGCAAAATAATTCGGCCCTGCATCTTTATAATGGCGATATAGGACTTTGTATGCCGGATAAAGACCAGGGCGGAAAACTCATGGTGTTCTTTCAACGCGCAGATGGCACTGTTAAAAAGTATTTGCCCGGCCGTTTGCCGCATTGCGAAACGGTGTATGCGATGACGATACATAAAAGCCAGGGTTCTGAATTTGAGGAAGTGTTAATCGTTCTTCCCGAAACTATCAATCCGGTATTAACGAAGGAATTGCTGTACACGGCTATTACCAGAGCAAGAAAAACAGTCAAGCTGATTGCCGATGAAGCAGTTTTTGCCGCAACAGTCCGGCAAAAAGTTGAGCGGATTACCGGTCTGGTTGATAAGTTTCTTTAATTCATTATTTCAATTGTGCGGTGCAAGATGTTAGCATCAAGCTCTGGCACACACCCAGACATCCACCCGGCTTACTCCTGCTTTCTTTAATAAACAGGCCAGTTCATGCGCGGTCGAACCGGTAGTCATCACGTCATCGAGTATTGCAATATGCTGTGCAGGCATGGGTTTGATGATAGAGAAAGCTTTTTTAATGTTTTTTCGGCGCTGCCTTGCGGTCAAAGTTGTCTGATGAACAGTGTCGCGATGTCTAAGGCAACTGGTCAGGTCTAATGGAATTTGCAATTCCCTGGAAACTGTTTTGGCAATTTCGATAGCCTGGTTGAAACCACGCTGGCGGTAACGGGCTTTATGCAGCGGAACAGGTAAAATCAGATCCGGTCTTTGTGCTGTTATGTTCAGGTGTTCAGCCAATAACAGACCGAGTAAGCGTGCATTCTTGTAGTGTGCACCGAATTTTAACGAGGTAATCAGGTGGCGCATGTCGCCCTGATAGATAAAGGGTGCGTACGTTTCGTCAAAGGCTGGCTGTGAACTCAAACAGCGTCCGCAAAGGATGGGTGAAGCTGCCGGTGCTTCAAATATTTCGGCGCATCGATAGCAGCACAGATTATTTCTGAGCAAGCGCTGATAACACAAATTACATATATCGCGGCCATCGAATCCGGTATTGCCGCACAAGATGCAGGTAGGCGGAAGCAGGTAATCCTGTATAATATCGAGCCAGTTGTATACCATTTTCATTTCAAAAGGTTGACGAATAATGTCATTGCGTGTCACTTATAACCTATTACTGTAGCTGGAGATTAACAGAATGTCTGCAAACCCTGCAATTAGCCGTCATGTTTCACTCGCCATCCGGCATGACTGGCAGCTTGATGAAGTGCAAGCCCTCTTCGCGTTACCCTTTAATGATCTGATTTTTAAAGCGCAAACGATACACAGAGAGCATTTTGATCCGAACGAGGTTCAAATCAGTAGCTTGCTGAGCATTAAAACCGGTTCGTGCTCGGAAGATTGCGGCTATTGCCCTCAAAGTGCGCGTTATGATTCCGGCCTCACACCGGAGGCATTAATGCCTGTTGATGCAGTTTTGAAGGCCGCTCGGCAAGCCAGGGATCAAGGTGCATCGCGTTTTTGTATGGGCGCTGCCTGGCGTAAACCGAAAGACAAGGATGTTGAGCGGGTGATAGAAATGGTTCAGGGTGTCAAAGCACTGGGCATGGAAACCTGTGTCACGTTGGGGATGTTGACAGATGCGCAAACGCTCAGATTAAAAGAAGGCGGTCTGGATTATTACAATCACAATCTGGATACTTCGGAAGACTATTATTCTGAAGTGATCACTACACGAACTTATCAGGACCGCCTGGATACCCTGGCGCGCGTCAGGGATGCGGGTATCAATGTGTGCTGTGGCGGCATCGTCGGCATGGGCGAGAGTGATATTGACCGCTCCAAACTGTTAATCCAGTTGGCCAATATGCCCAAGCATCCTGAAAGCGTGCCGGTTAATATGCTGGTACAGGTTGAAGGTACGCCATTAATGGGCACCGAGCCGCTGGACCCGATCATTTTTATCCGAACTATAGCCGTTGCCAGAATCATGATGCCTAAATCACGGGTACGTTTATCGGCAGGCCGCAGCAAAATGAGCGATGAAATGCAGACTTTATGTTTTCTGGCGGGTGCAAACTCCATTTTTTACGGTGATAAATTATTGACTACCGACAATCCGATGACCAACCATGACCTGGCTTTATTTGACCGCTTGGGCGTGCATTCCGGCGGTTCAAGTTACGCAAGTCAGGTTCAGGGTGAAAGGTGAAAGGTGAAAGGTTCAAAACTGCCAGTATGTGTCTTTTTTTCATAACAGCAATCAAAAGTTATGGCATTTTCACATTTCAGGGATAATCTTGAGGTTTTAGCAGCACAAGGTTTATATCGATCCAGACGCATAATAACGTCCCCGCAAGGCATCAATCTGCAAATCGACGGCAAAAAAATCGTCAATTTTTGCAGCAATGATTATTTAGGATTGGCAAATCATCCTTCTGTCGTCAGCGCCTTTAAGACTGCCGCCGATCAGTACGGCGTTGGCAGCGGTTCGGCGCATTTAATCTGTGGTCATAGCGTGGCACACCACGCCCTGGAAGAAGAACTGGCCGCTTTCACGGGCCGTGATAGAGCCTTATTGTTTTCCACGGGTTACATGGCCAATAACGGAGTCATTTCCGCACTGCTGGGCAGAGGTGATGCTGTGTTTGAAGATCGTTTAAATCATGCTTCCTTACTGGATGGCGGTTTGTTGTCAGGGGCCAGGTTCAAACGCTATGCGCATGCCGATGTTGAAAATCTCAATGTCCATCTAAAAAAGGCAACAGGCAATAAACTGATCGTTACTGATGGCGTATTCAGCATGGATGGCGATTTTGCACCGCTGAAAGCCTTATCAGAAGCAGCAAAAGCAAGTGATGCCTGGCTGATGGTTGATGATGCGCATGGACTGGGTGTAATCGGTGAACGCGGCGGCGGGCTTCTGGAATATTATAGACTTGACCAGGAGGATTTACCTGTATTGATGGGCACGTTGGGTAAAGGTTTTGGCACCTTTGGCGCCTTCGTGGCAGGCTCTGACGCATTGATTGAAACTCTGATACAGAAAGCCCGCACGTATATTTATACCACCGCGTTACCTGCGGCAGTCGCTGAAGCAACGCGGGCAAGTTTAAAAATCGTCATTGCAGAAAACTGGCGCAGAGACAAACTTAAAAAGCTGGCTGATCGTTTCAGACTTGGGGCTGCGCAGTTAGGTTTGCAATTGATAGCATCCGCGTCGCCTATCCAGCCTATTATAATCGGCGATAGTCAACGGGCAGTAGACATCAGCAATGCCTTGCTGAATGCCGGTTTTCTAGTCAGTGCAATCCGGCCGCCCACAGTGCCTCAAGGCAGCGCACGCTTACGGGTGACATTTTCGGCGTTGCATGAGGAACATCATGTTGACCGGTTGCTGGATGCGCTGGATATAGCAACGACAAGGCTAAAGGCTAAAGGTTAAAGTTATATGTACAAATCGGCTTTTTTTACCTTGTACCATGTACCTTTTGCCTATTGCCTTGAACCTTAATTAACACATGACAAAAATCCACCAACAAACCTTCGGTAAAGGCAAGCCCATCGTGCTGGTACATGGCTGGGCGATGCACAGCGGTATTTGGCGGGATTTTGCCCGACAGTTGGCGCAAAATTATCAAGTCACCTGTATTGATTTGCCTGGGCATGGCCGTAGTGAAAAAATCGATGCCTTTACACTGGAGCGTATTAGTGACGCGCTAATCAATACAGTTTCTGATGAAAGCAGTTGCTGGCTGGGCTGGTCGTTGGGTGCGACGGTGGTGCTTGATATAACCAGACGGTTTCCTGAGCGAGTCAATGCGCTGGTATTGCTGGCTGGAAATCCGTCATTTACCCAAACAGCGCAGTGGCCGGGCATGAATGTTGGCTTGCTGGATGCTTTTGCCGACCAGTTGAATGCAGATTGTCAGGCGACCTTGGTACGCTTTTTATCGCTTCATGTGAATAACTTACCCGATCACAAAACTTTGTTAAGAAAGCTTAAATCAGCCGTTTTGGAATGTAATGCGCCCGACAATGAAACCTTGCAAGGCGGACTGGAGATACTAAAACATGCCGACTTAAGACCGGCTTTATCTGACACAAGCGTGCCGGTTTCCGTGATATTAGGCAACCGGGATACCTTAGTACCCGTAAGCACAGGCCAAAACATACAGGATCTGGCGCCTGAGATAAACCTCAATATTATTGATAAAGCCGGGCATGTACCGTTTTTATCACATCCGCAAGACGTATTGGCGATTATCTCCCGTTTTATGGATAACAATGTTCCTGGATAAAGCCAGGATTATGCGGTCATTTGCTGCGGCATCGGTGACTTATGACAGTGTCGCCGGATTGCAGCGTAGCGTGGGCAAGGAACTGCTCCATTCTATTGATGCAACAAGGTTGAATGGTACTTTGCTTGATTTGGGCTGCGGTACGGGCTTTTTAACTGGCGAGCTGTTGGAATACTCGAATCTTGAGACCATGATAGCCCTGGATATTGCCTTTCCCATGTTGCAAACAACGCAAGCCAAGCTGACCGGTAAGCGCGATATTATCTATGTATGCGCCGATGCGGAGCTCTTGCCCCTTGCCGTGCAAAGCATTGACAGCGTATTTTCCAATCTCGCCTTGCAATGGTGCAGAGATCTTGAAGCTGTTTTTACCGGTATTAAACGGGCGCTAAAACCGGATGGTCAGCTGGTTTTTTCGACATTTGGCCCGCAAACACTGCACGAACTGAAAAGCGCCTGGGCGACAGTTGATAACTATAACCACGTTAATGCCTTTTACTGCGAAACACAGCTCAGACAGTTCCTCCAGCAAGCGGGATTTAAAAATAGTCAGATCAAAAGCAAGCTTTATACCTCACGCTATGATTCAGTTTGGACCTTGATGCAGGAATTAAAAAACCTGGGCGCACATCATGTGATTGCAGGACGCAATAAAAAAATCACGACAAAAACAGCGATGCAGCAGATGATTTCGGCCTATGAAAAACAGAGAATCAGAGACCAGATTCCTGCGACCTTCGAAGTTATTATCGTGACCGCCAGGGTGTAAATCTAAAACCTAAAGAACGAGCATGAAATCTCATTCCCTCTCCCTTAGAACAAAGGTATCTACAAAAGTGGGAGCTCCTTCTCCCTTGAGGGAGAAGGCTGGGGTGAGGGGAATATAATACTCAAGTTATTTCATGCAACAGCATTTTCAGGATAAATCGATATGGAACAAGGCTATTTTATAACCGGCACGGACACCTGTGCAGGCAAGACCTGGGCGACCATTGCACTGATGCGTTACTTTAAACAACAGGGTAAATCCGTTGCCGGTATGAAGCCTGTCGCAGCGGGTTGCTCGTTCCCATGCGCTGCGTGGGAATGCCAGGATGGCCGGCTAAAAAATGCAGATGCGTTGCTGATTCAGGAAAATGCTTCGTTGAAGATCGACTATGACTTGATCAATCCCTACGCCTATGAATTGCCTGTCTCGCCGCATATTGCGGGTATCAACAATCCGGTCAACCTGTCTAAAATTGTCGAAAGGTTTAATGTCCTGAAAGAATTGGCTGAAATAGTGCTGGTCGAAGGTGCGGGTGGATGGTATGCACCCTTGAATGACTATGAAGACATTAGCGATTTGGCAAAAGCACTGGCATTACCCGTCATTATCGTGGTTGCAATCAGGCTGGGCTGCATCAATCACGCAAAATTAACCTGGCAGGCAATACAACACTCAAGGATAACCTGTGCCGGCTGGATTGCCGTATGCGTAGACCCAGACATGCTCAAGCATGACGAAAATATACACACTATTAAAACGGCTTTGAATATACCGTTGCTGGGTGTTTTGCCTTATCTGGCAAGTGCTGATTTTGATTTATTGGCGAGTAAGCTGGCGTTGTAAACTGATTTGTTGAGTAGCAAGCGCAGGGTGTATAAGCGAAGCGTCATATACCCAATAGAAAGGTACGAATTGTCGTTGTGTCAAATAACACGCGACGCAATCAAATAATGGTAAATTCCGTGTAGGCGATAGCAATCCCAATTCGGTGTATGATGCTTCGCTTATACACCCTATGCGCTTCAAACTCTTAATAGACTGAGAATTATCTCTCATATATAGGAAGGCTTAAAAATGAAGAGTATAACAATTCTAAAGGTTCTCCTTTTTGCATGTATTGTCATTGTTATTAGTAGTATTGAAGTATTTGGTTGGCCTTTGTCCATAGTATTATTATTCTTGCTTTTTATGGTTGGCAGAAGCATTGAAAAGGAGGAAAAAGAATCAAAAAAGTTGCCGTCTTATCGTCTCGAACTTCTCATCGAGCCTCACTGGTATGATATTTTTGAAAGAGTATTGCCAGGGCTTGAAAAGGGTGAAGAGTTCCTTGTTATTATGCTTCTTAGAGCTACAAATAAAGATTATGACAAATTAGAATTGGCAATGGCAAAGTATTGCCATACCTTCGTCATCTTTTATCACAAAAATACCATAGCTCAGGTTTGGAACGCTGAAAAAAGAACTTTCGTGGAATATGCAGAGCTAATGCTTGAAATGTTCCCTTTTTCTTGGAAAGAAGAAGATAAAGTCTCAAAAACGATAGATGATTTGTCTACCCACGATGAGGAGTTCAAAAAATTGATTTCAAAACAAAACATGAAAGAGAATCTCATTAAGTTGTTCTGCAATCATGACTATTTTGACAAGGAAGGTGATTATTTTAGAATCCAGGCTGGGTTTAGTAGAGTTGTGGGGAATTTCGCTACCATTGGCCCAATACAAGATATTGTAGATGGAGAAAAACTCGCATCCATCCCCCTCTATGATGTCATCATTCCTTTTTTATACGAAGTGAACAAACACACATCCTCGAGAGCTATGCAGGGTGTTAAGACCTTCCCTAAGAACATTCAAGACCGTTTCATTAAACAAAACATTACGTATTTTGACAAGAATAAACAACATGAAATTGAATATAATTCGGTATGGGATTTTTCAGACAGTTTGCTGGAATATTTAGATAAAAAATGGGCAAAAAAAACAGGAGTAGAATTGTACTCAAATGAAGTGACTCACCATTGGTTTTCTACAAAATACTTTTCGATTGGAGTTCAGGTTGAATTTTATAATGAGGAAGATAAGTTTTAGAGAACTTAAAACCAGGAAAACGACAAGCCAGGTAGCCAAGATAGGGTAGAGAAACCCGGATCGGGTCGAGGAAACGGGATTGCGCCCGTTCCCCCTCCCACACCACCGGTAATGCGGTTTTCCGCAACGGCGGTTGAATCCGGCAGCTATGCTGTCGAGAGTTCCGATGGCACATATAATCCATAGCGTCTTAAAGTG
>JAGXGJ010000033.1 GCA_024636875.1 Methylococcaceae bacterium
CCCTCTTTGAAAAAGAGGGGTTAGGGGAGATTTTTTAAATAAATCCCCCTCAATCCCCCTTTTCCAAAGGGGAAAGTGAATATGCGACTGCTGACTAACTCTAATTTTACACGACAAAACAATGCTGACTGAGTACTAGCCTACGCAAATGACTTGACGCCGTGTCAGATGGCCTTGCATTTTGACTACGCTTCCGCTGCCGCTCCAACTCCGTCAAAACGCCCGGCCCCTACGGCTACGCGGGGGTCGTCGTACACCGCTCCACTCGCGTTACGCTTCCTGTACTCCTCCTTCCCGGCATGGAATCACGTCAGGCTATCCTGCCTGACTCCCTTCGGATTAATGCAAACCTGCTCCAGACAGATTTGTGCCGGTATCCAGGCTACAAGGATGTAGACTCAACATGCCTGCCATTCCTGCCGGAACGACGTTGTCTTGTCTATAGTTGCTGCGAATTGGCTGAAGATTCTTGCTAATCAAGTTTCATCTTCCAGTTCAGTTCCTCATTTGCTTTCAATGGGGTAATTGCGTTTTCATTCACACCATAAGCAGCGGGGACAGTCCATTTGGCCTTTTCCAGCGTAACCGTGCCTGAATTCCGGGGTAAACGATAAAAATCAGCGCCGAAAAAGCTGGCGAATCCTTCCAGTTTGCCCAGGGAATCGGCGCGGTCAAAAACTTCGGCATAAAGTTCCAGTGCTGCGTGGGCGCTGTAACAGCCTGCACAGCCACAGGCGGTTTCTTTTAATGAGGTAATATGGGGCGCACTGTCTGTACCTAAAAAGAATTTTGGGTTGCCACTGGTTGCGGCCGCAACCAATGCCAGACGATGCTGTTCACGTTTGATAATCGGCAGACAATAATAATGCGGGCGTATGCCGCCCGCTAACATGGCATTGCGGTTAAACAACAGATGCTGGGGGGTAATGGTTGCGGCAATATTCTTGCCAGCCGCCTGCACAAATTGCACGGCTTCGGTTGTAGTAACGTGTTCAACAACGATGCGTAAATTCGGGAAATTATCGACAATACCAGTCAAGTGGGTTTCTATAAATACCCGTTCACGGTCAAAAATATCACAGTTCTGATCGCTTACTTCGCCATGAATCAGTAGCGGAACGTCATATTTTTCCATTGCCGCCAGTAACGGATAAATGGCCCTAATATCAGCGACACCTGAATCCGAATTGGTCGTAGCGCCCGCCGGATATAATTTAAACGCATAAACATGCCCAGATTCGGCGGCTTTTTTGATTTCAGTTGCCGCAGTCGAAGCAGTCAAATACAGCGTCATTAACGGCGTAAAATCGCCGCCAGCTGGCACAGCTTGCAAAATCTCCTCCCGATACATTAAGGCCTGCGCCACTGTAGTCACAGGTGGCTTAAGATTTGGCATGATAATAGCCCGTGCGAATTGCCTGGCGGTATGCGGCAACACGGTTTTTAAAACAGCGCCGTTTCGCACATGTGTGTGCCAGTCATCGGGGCGGGTTATGGTTAATGTTTTCATTGTTGGCGGTGTGTCTGTAAAATAGCCAGTTATTTTATAGTAAGTACTTGGAAAAGCTAAATACAGCCCTTATCTTAGTTATTATTTTTTGTTACCGGAGTGGTCAATGCCAATTTACGAATATCAATGTCAATCCTGTGGTCATGAGCACGAAGCCTTGCAGAAACTCGGTGCTGAACCCTTGCTTGTTTGTCCTGCCTGCACGAGGCCGGAATTAATGAAAAAAATCTCCGCAGCCGGCTTCAGATTAAAAGGCAGCGGCTGGTACGAAACCGACTTTAAAAGCGGCGCCAAAAAAAATGTAGCCGGCGAAGCCTCTGTACCGCCAAGCACTCCAAAAGCCGGCAGTTGCGCCGGTGATGGTTGTAAAAATCCTTAATTAAGGCAGGTTCAAGGCGAAAAAACAAGCATCTACCTTTAACCTTTAACCTTTTACCTTCAACTATCTTAACAAAATACACAGGGAAAATTTATGCGTACCCACAAGTGCGGAGAATTAAATACACAACAGCTAGGCGAAACCGTTTCAATCTGCGGTTGGGTACACAGACGCCGCGACCACGGCGGCGTTATTTTTATCGATCTCAGGGACCGTGCAGGTTTAGTGCAAGTCGTGGTTGACCCCGACGCAGCCGCGACTTTTGCCATTGCTGAACATGTCCGCAGTGAATACGTCTTAAAAATAACAGGCCTCGTCCGTGATCGTCCAGCAGGCACGATCAACAATAACCTCCACTCTGGCGCGATTGAAATACTGGCCAGGGATATCGAAGTCCTGAATGAATCCGAAACTCCGCCGTTCCCAGTGGAAAGCGAGATCGAGGTCAACGAAGAACTGCGCTTGCGCTATCGCTATATCGACTTGCGCCGCACGGTGATGCAGGAAAAAATGAAAGTTCGCCGTGATGTGACCAGGGTATTAAGAAACTTCCTTGATGATAACGATTTTTTTGAAATTGAAACGCCTTACCTGACCAAGGCTACACCCGAAGGTGCGCGCGATTACATCGTACCCAGCCGTACTCACGAAAACGCCTTTTTTGCCCTGCCCCAATCGCCACAATTGTATAAACAAATGTTGATGATCGCTGGTATGGATAGATATTATCAGGTCGTGCGCTGTTTCCGCGACGAAGACTTGCGTGCTGACAGGCAGCCTGAATTCACCCAATTGGATGTAGAAACGTCATTCATGGATGAAAACGAAATCATGGAAGTCATGGAAGAAATGATTCGTCAATTATTTGCGAAAGTAATTAATGTCCAGTTGGACGCCAAATTCCCCCGTATGAGCCACCAGGAAGCGGTATCGCGCTACGGCATCGATCGTCCGGATTTGCGGATTCCGCTGGAACTGGTCGATATCGCCGAAGACATGAAGGATGTTGATTTTAAAGTCTTTTCGATGCCTGCCAATGACCCGAAAGGCCGCGTGGTTGCGATGCGTGTTCCAAACGCCGGTGATTTAAGCCGTAAAGACATCGATGACTTAACCAGGTATGTCGGTATTTACGGCGCCAGAGGCCTGGCTTACATTAAAGTCAACGACCTGTCCGCCGGACTTGATGGCTTGCAATCCCCTATCGTGAAATTCGCTCCTAAACCCGTCTGGGACAGCGTACTGGAAAAAACAGGCGCACAAACAGGCGATTTGATTTTCTTTGGCGCAGACAAAGCCGGCATCGTTAATGAAGCAATGGGCGCGCTGCGCGTCAAACTGGGTCATGACCTTAATTTGCTCGAAGGCGAATGGAAACCCGTTTGGGTGGTTGATTTCCCGATGTTTGATTGGGATGAGAAGGAAGGGCGTTACAACGCCATTCATCACCCTTTCACCGCGCCAAGTTGCTCGGTCGAAGACCTGGTAGCCAATCCGGCTGCGGCGTTATCACGCGCCTATGATCTGGTATTGAACGGCACCGAAGTGGGCGGCGGCTCCATTCGTATCAACCGCACGTCCATGCAGCAGACCGTTTTTGAAATTTTAGGTATAGGTGAAGACGAAGCCAGAGAAAAATTCGGCTTCCTGTTGGAGGCCTTGAAATATGGTGCGCCGCCTCATGGCGGCTTGGCTTTTGGACTGGATCGTTTAGTCATGCTGATGACAGGATCGCATTCCATTCGCGATGTGATAGCCTTCCCCAAGACCCAATCAGCCGCCTGTCCTTTAGTCAGTGCACCGGCGGTTGTTACCGATGAGCAATTGAAGGAGTTGGGGATTCGCTTGATTAAACCTGCCGGAAAAGAGAAAGTTAAACAGGACTAGCCGTTTTAAACTGAAAACCCCGGTTCACCGCGCAGCAATACAGAAAACACAGAGAACCATCATTGGGCCGTATTGAATAATCACTAACCCGCACCAGCACAGGCAGATACAATGACTAGCAGCCCTGCAAGCTTCCTGGATAAAGAACGCATTGTTGCCGGACCAGGCTTTAACCGTTGGCTTGTTCCTCCTGCTGCGCTGGCGATTCATTTGTGCATTGGCATGGCCTATGGTTTTTCGGTGTTCTGGCTGCCGCTGTCAAAGGCACTGGGTATCAAGGAAAGCATCGTATGTGGTCCTGATGTCGGTTTTTTTCAGGAACTGTTTATTACCGGCTGCGATTGGAAAATTTCCACGCTGGGCTGGATGTACACGCTGTTTTTTGTATTTCTGGGTTCATCCGCCGCTTTATGGGGCGGCTGGCTGGAACATGTAGGGCCACGCAAAGCGGCCATCATCAGTGCGTTGTGCTGGTGCGGCGGTATGCTGTTCTCAGCGCTGGGCATTTATGTGCACCAGTTCTGGATGATGCTGCTGGGTTCCGGCGTGATTGGCGGTATAGGTTTGGGACTGGGTTATATTTCTCCGGTGTCTACGCTGATTAAATGGTTCCCGGACCGCCGCGGCATGGCGACCGGCATGGCCATTATGGGTTTTGGCGGCGGCGCAATGATCGGCTCACCGTTGGCGGCGGAATTGATGAAGTATTTTGCAACACCAACCGATGTCGGCGTGATGCAAACCTTTATCGTAATGGCAGGTATTTACTTCGTCTTTATGATGTCCGGCGCATTGACTTATCGCATCCCCGTTACAGGGTGGAAACCTCTGGGCTGGACGCCGCCCGCGGCTAAAAACAACAATCGCATGATTACGCCGCATCATGTGCATGTAAAAAACGTCTTCAGGATCAAACAGTTTTGGCTGCTGTGGGGCGTATTGTGCATGAACGTAAGCGCCGGCATCGGTGTGATTGGCATGTCATCGCCGATGTTGCAGGAGGTTTTTGGCGGGCAGTTGATCGGGGTTGCCAAAACCTACAGCGAACTTGATAAAACCCAGCTTGCCGCCATTGCCGCCGTTGCCGCCGGTTTCACCGCACTTTTGAGTTTGTTCAACATCGGCGGCCGGTTCTTTTGGGCAAGCTTGTCGGACTTGCTGGGGCGCAAAACGACGTTTATCATTTTTTTCGTGCTGGGCGGTTTGTTGTATATCAGTATTCCCGGCAGCGCCAATGCGGGTAACAAGCTGCTATTTGTATCCGCGTTTTGCGTGATCTTGAGCATGTACGGCGGCGGTTTTTCTACCGTACCCGCGTATCTTGCGGATTTGTTCGGTACGCAAATGGTCGGGGCCATTCATGGCCGTTTGCTGACCGCCTGGGCAACGGCGGGGATCTTGGGGCCTGTGATAGTCAATTATATGCGTGATTATCAATTGAGTTTGGGTTTGCCGCGCGAGCAGGTTTACAACCAATCCATGATGATTCTGGCGGGGTTATTGATGCTTGGCTTGATGTGCAACCTGTTGATTCGCCCGGTAGCCGGCAAGTGGTTTATGACCGCCGATGAACTGGCGGAAGAAAAGCGGCATGCCCGCGAAGTAATAGCCGAGGAGGAAGTGCATCCCATAGACGGCAAAGGCCAGGGAAAACCCACTCATCCGGTATTGGTGTGGCTAGCCTGGACAGTTGTCATTGTCCCACTGTCATGGGGCATTTACAAAACCCTGCTTAATGCGGCCAGGTTTTTTAACTGACTGCCGCACTTTTATTGTGCTAAAGTACAACGGCTTTCAACACCCGCATTCACCTTGCGCATATCAACGGACAGTCAGATTAATCACCCATGATCGAACCCGTCGCTTTACAAGATTTCTTTGTCACATTTTTTTCAGCCGCTTTAATCATACTGGCAGGTGCAAGTTACGCATTGCTGTTTGCCTGGTCCAAAGTGAATCCGGATTTCCGCATCAGGATTGCAGCTTTGGTTTCTTATGCTGTGCTGATACTCTCAGTGGTTGAATTAACACGGGCAGCACAATTTCAAGGTTACTGGCTGATCATTTCCTTTGTGATGGTGATAGGCTATTTTTTCGCACCGATAGGCATCTGGCATTTGTGTGTTAAAACGCATGCTGAAACTACAACAACAGAGGATAAGCTATGAATGAAACACCCTTGTGGGCTTCGGAATCATTCTGGAAAAAAACGGCAATCTGGGTAACGGCGGGATCATTTTTGATTCTGGTGGTGTTGACGATGGATTCCTTAAGCAAAACCAGCGCGGGCAGTAAACGGGTACCCGCTTACACTGTGATAAACAAAAAAATCGATTATCAATACAACAAGGAACTGCATAAATCCATGCCGGTTATTGGCGAAAACGAGTTTTTATTCGGCAAGGAATACACCGAAGATGAAGCCCGGCAATTAGTCGATTTGGGCAAAAAAACCACGCAAGCCAAAAACTGCATGAATTGTCATACTCTATTGGGTAATGGCGCCTATTATGCCCCGGACTTAACCAAAGCCTGGCTTGATAAAGGCTGGATTTCCAGGGAAATGCGCGAAGACATGATGGTGAAATTTTTAATGGACCCTGAAAACAACGCCCGTACTTTTGGCAGCAACCGGAAAATGCCAAACCTGGATATTACTGAACAGGAAGCAAGAGGCATTATTGCCTTTCTAAAGTGGATGTCGAGTATTGATACCAATGGCTTTCCCTATAACTTTAAAACCATTGAGGCGGAAGAATGAGCATGAACACAAGTGGATTAAACGGGGTCATGCAAAACGCGGCCGCTTTATATGAGAAATCGCGCGCCTGTCTCAATAATTTCAAGTCATGGGTGCAACTGGACAGCAGTCATTTAAGTGATGGGCGGCAACTGGCCGTTAAATACTTTACAGTAGCTGTGATTTTGTTCTTCGCGCAAATTCTGTTTGGTCTGCTGGCCGCGACACAATTTATCTACCCCGGTTTTCTTTACGAAATTCTGGATTTTAATGTCAACCGCATGATACACATCAATGCCATGATCGTATGGATGCTGTTTGGATTTATAGGCAGTGTCTACTGGTTTCTTGAGGATGAGAGCGGCACTGAAATCGTCGGCTTGAAACTGGGCAATATCGCCTTCTGGGTGTTCACCGGGGCCGTGACGCTGGTGGTGCTGGTTTATTTGCTGGTGCAGATTGGCCCCGGCAAGGATTCCAGTCTCTGGTTTATTAACGAGGGCCGTGAATATATAGAAGCGCCGCGTTGGGCTGATGTCGGCATTGTGCTTGTCGTGCTGATATTCTTCTATAACGTCGTCGCCACCTTCAGCAAAGGCAAATGGTCGGGCATTGCCGGCGTTTTAACGCTGGATTTGGTAGCATTGGCCGGTTTATATGTTGCCGGCATGTTTTATATGACCAATATTACCCACGAGCAATACTGGTGGTGGTGGGTTATTCATTTATGGGTCGAAGCAACCTGGGAAGTGCTGGTAGGCGTCATTATGGCCTGGTCATTAATGAAGCTGCTGGGGGTCAGACGTAAAATTGTCCAAACCTGGCTGTATATTGAAGTCGCCCTGATGTTTGGCTCGGGTATCTTAGGCCTGGGGCATCATTACTTCTGGATCGGTACGCCGGAATACTGGCTGACTATCGGCGGTTTTTTCTCGGCGCTTGAACCCATTCCGCTGGTCGCGATGGTGGTTCATGCGGTTTATGATGCCGGTACGCACGCGTTTAAAAACGGCAATCATCCAGCCTTAGCCTGGATTATCGCCCAAGCCTTTGGCAACTTTTTTGGCGCGGGCGTCTGGGGCTTTATGCACACCCTGCCGCAAATCAACATTTTTACACATGGCACGCAGTGGTCAGCTTCTCATGGCCATTTGGCGTTTTTTGGCGCATACGCGACGATTAATATTGCCTTCTTTTATCTGGCCATTCAGCAATGGCGTGGCAATGTATGGATGGGTGGCGGCATTCAGAACGCCTGGCGCTGGAAATGGGCTTTAGCATTGCTCAACGGCGGCGTTCTCGGTATGACGATTGCACTATTGATAGCGGGTTATGAACAGTCATTTATTGAGCGGGCCGTGGAAGGCTCAACATGGGGCGGCTATTTTGCCGCGCAAAATCACCCGTCATTTCAAAATGCGATGGGCTGGCGTTTGTTTTTTGGCGGTATGACCTTTGCCGGATTTATTTTGCTGGTCTGGGATTTATTAACAATTGGCAAGAGCGAAACGAGAAAAGCGCCTGAGATTTTTGAAAGTTAAAAATTAAGTACCTCGAAACAAATAAACCGCCACAGATTCACAGATTAAACTGGGTAACTACTCAAATCAGAACACAGATGACAAGGATTTGGCTGATAAACACTTATAAAAAACGTTTAATCAGTGTTATCCATGTTCTATTATAAAATTCAGCTTTTGCTGAGATGTGACTAAATTTATTTGTAATCAGTGAATCTGTGGCAACTGTGAAAAGGGGGGTATTTTCTTGCGAGTTACTCAAGGTACAAACGTGTATTTTGAACCTTTCACCTTGTAGCTTGCCCCTTGCCCCTGCTTTTCATCAATCAATAATCGCAGTGTCAAGATGTCTAGCGGAACTCAAGCCCTTCAACTTCGATTTATCCTTGATGCCGGCAAATCGGGTTCCGGCCAGGTCCGCTCCGGCAAAATTAGTCTCTTCAAGTCTAGTCCCGGATAAGTCCGCGCCTGATAAATTGGCACCCGAAAAATCGGCGCCTGAAAGGTCAACACCAAACAACACGGTATTTTGCAGATTAGCCCCGGAAAAATTGGCATAGCGCATCAAGGCGCGGTCAAAATTGGCATTGGCAAGATTGGCTCCCGATAAATTGGCATTATTCAAGCTTGCTCTCATCAAACCCATGGACTGATTTTTCATATCGGCTCCCCACAAAGCATGGGACAGATTGGCATGAGACAGATTGGCGCGGTCCATTACGCCAATAAACCGGCTGCCACTCAGATTCGCGTTGCTCAAATTGGCTCCACCTGCATGAACACCAAAAATACTGGTATTGGACAGATTGGCATTGGAAAAATTGACTTTCGACAATACCGATAAATCCAGATTCAGCCCGGACAAATCACTGTTGCTTAAATCGGATCGGCGTAAATCCGAGCCCCACAAATCAGCCTTGGTAAAATCCAGACCCGATAAATCGAGGTCGGTCAAATCCTTTCTGCGCAAGTCTGCCGGATGCGACTTGCCGGCTGTGGAGAGACGTTTTTCTACTTCCAGCCGATCCAGATCGGCTGCCGATACCGGCGCGCAAAACAACACGGCGAACATACCCAGCCAGCAAAAATTAATTTTCATGCACCTATCTCCAGATTGAATAATTAAACCGGTCAGCAAAAGCCAATCAAGACATAAACTTTAACTTTAGCTCCCGGGTATTGCAACTAAACCTTAAACACACAATGAAATGCCCGATAAAATCGGTTATATGGAGGGAAGAGTTAAACGCCTAGTGCTTAGGATGACAAGGAGCGCCGTTATTATCTTTATAAGCAGCAAAAAAACCAACTCGCGGCATCCTGGTTAAAAATCATACGAAAACACTATTCAAGTGCCCATATAACCATAAATGCTTTATCATTAGAGTTTTAATACAAATCTCACCGAAACCAGCTATAAAAATTGCCAACCAATAACATAGCGGCAACATTTTTAATCGTTAACACAAAACATGACACTCAATGATCAAAAACTTCGCGAATTGGGCCTGGCGGTTATTCAGGTGGAAGCCCTGGCGATTGCAGCATTAGCCGGGCAAATCAATGATAGTTTTGTTACTGCCTGCAAGTTGCTATTCAATTGTACTGGCCGCGTTGTTGTTATCGGTATGGGTAAATCAGGGCATATTGCCGGCAAGATTGCCGCCACGCTGGCAAGCACAGGAACTCCGGCTTTTTTTGTCCATCCCGGGGAGGCCAGTCATGGTGATCTTGGCATGATTACCAGGCAGGATGTAGTGCTCGCCTTATCCAACTCAGGAGAAACCGAGGAAATTTTAAAAATCCTGCCACTCATTAAGCGCCTGGGGGTGCCGTTAATCGCGATGACCGGTAATGCGGCTTCAACACTGGCTGCTGTTGCCACTACTCATATAAATGTCGCTGTTGAGCAGGAGGCCTGTCCTCTGGGACTTGCACCCACCTCCAGTACCACGGCCGCGCTGGTAATGGGGGATGCCCTGGCGGTATCATTACTTGAGGCCAGAGGTTTTACGCGTGACGATTTTGCGTTATCTCATCCCGGCGGCAGTTTGGGACGACGGCTGTTATTAAGGGTATGCGATATAATGCATACCGGTGACAACATACCTTCTGTACCCGCATCTGCACTTATCAGCCAGGCTTTACTGGAAATGACCGAGAAAAAATTGGGCATGACCGCCATCGTTGATGCCGGTAATCGAGTAATTGGTATTTTTACCGATGGTGATTTGCGGCGAATGCTCGGGAAAAATCTGGATATTCACAAGACCTCTATCATTGAAGTAATGACGCCTCAATGTACGGTCATTTCAGCGGATATTCTTGCCGCTGAGGCCATGCAGATTATGGAACAGAAAAAAATAAACGCCTTGATCGCCGTTGATGAACAGCAGCGGGTGCAGGGCGCCCTGAATATGCATGATTTGATACGAGCCGGCATAGTGTAATGACTAAAGCAGAAAAAATGCAGGCTATTGTAGAAAAAGCCAAAAGACTTAAATTGTTGATACTCGATGTTGACGGCGTATTAACCGACGGCAAACTGTTTTTCGACAACCAGGGCAATGAATATAAATCATTTCATGCCAGAGATGGTCATGGCATCAAGCTATTACGCCAGACAGGTGTTGAAGTGGCGGTTATTTCCGGACGAAAATCGAACTCGGTAGCACTACGCATGAAAAATCTGGGTATTGAGTATGTTTATCAGGGCCATGAAAACAAACAAGCCGCCTTTGATGAGCTCATTCAGAAAACTGGCATTACGCCGGAGCAGGCCGCCCATGTCGGCGACGATTTGCTGGATTTACCCCTCATGATGAGAGTCGGTCTGGCTATTGCAGTTAATGATGCAAACCTTGCCGTCAAACAGCGAGCCCACTGGTGTACGGACCTGCCTGGCGGACATGGCGCAGTACGGGAAGTCTGCGATTTTATTATGCAGGCCCAGGGAAGTTTTGAGGATATCGTGAATTTTTACCTGAAATGACTCTAAAGGAAAACAGGATTTACCTGTATATAGCCATTATTGCTGCAATGAGCTGGTGGCTGGTTAAATTGACCGGTCTGGATGAGTTTGGACGCGCCATAATTCCCCCGCATAGTCCTGATTATTTTAGTAAAGGCTATACAAAATGGGAAATGAATGAACTCGGCGCATTAAAAAATAAATTACTTAGCGATGAAATAATCCATTACAGCGATGATGGCACCACTCACTTGGAAAATCCCTTAATGTTTTTTTATAATGAGAAAACGCCGCCGTGGATCATTAAATCGGAAACGGGCATTCTGTCCGGCGACGGCAAGAATCTGCTGTTAAATGGCAAGGTTACCGTTAACAGGGCCAAGGCCGAAGGCGTAAACCAGCTTATCATCAATACGAGCATGGTAAGAGTAAAACTGGAATCCAGTTATGCAGAAACCGATGAGTGGGCAGAGCTGATCAGTCCGCCCAACAGAACAACAGGAACAGGGATGAAGCTGATTTTTACCAAGCCAATTCATCTGGAGTTACTCGCTAATGTGAAGGGAAAATATGAAACAAAACAATAAACGACTAATTTTTTTCTGTTGTGCATTGCTATCGGGACTCATAAGTTCCAGGTTATGTGCTTTGGAAAGCGATTCCGAACAACCGATAACCATTGACTCAAATACCGCCACTTATGATGATGCAACGGCTACCAGCACCTACACCGGAAATGTTATTTCCGTTCAGGGCAGTATTCGGGTTAACTCGGATAAGCTAGTCGTTTATTTTGTAAACGGTGATGCCGAGAAACTGGTGTTTACGGGAAACAAGGCAAAATTTAAACAAACTCCAAGTGAAGGCGCCGAAGATATAACGGGTGAAGCGCTAACAGGCGTGTATTATCCTAAAAAGAACCTGTTGATTCTGATGGATGAAGCGACTGTTTGGCAAGGTAATGCCACCTATTCCAGTAAATTAATCGAATATGATATAGAAACCTCTCTGGTTAAGGCGGGCGAAAAATCATCTGATGCCAAACGTGTACATGTTATATTAAAACCGAAATCCAAAGCAGCAAAGTAATTATGGCCACACTAGCAGCACGCCATCTGATTAAAACCTACAATAAACGTAATGTGGTTAATGGTGTCTCCTTGCATGTAAAAACCAATGAGGTCGTTGGCTTACTGGGACCCAATGGCGCAGGAAAAACAACCAGTTTTTATATGATGGTTGGACTGATTAAAGCCGATGAAGGTGAAATTACCCTGGATTCACAAGACATTACCCATTACCCGATGCATTTGAGAGCCGCAAATGGCATCGGTTATTTACCTCAGGAACCTTCGGTTTTTCGTAAATTGAGTGTGGCCGATAACCTGCGAGCCGTTTTGCAAATTCGTTCTGAATTGACAGCTGGACAAACCGAACTTGTGATTGAAGAATTACTGGAAGAGTTTCATATACTCCATCTACGCGATCAAATCGCCGTGAGTTTATCGGGCGGTGAACGCCGGCGCGTTGAAATCGCCAGAGCCCTGGCTACCAATCCGCAATTTATTTTACTTGACGAACCTTTTGCCGGCGTTGACCCTATATCGGTTGAAGATATCAAAAAAATCATAGAGCATTTGAAGGATCGTGGAATTGGCGTATTAATTACCGAACATAATGTCAGAGAAACACTAGGCATTTGTGATCGTGCGTATATACTTAATAACGGCAGGGTGATTGCGGAAGGCGGGGCTGAAGCAATCGTTGCCAATGAAGAAGTGCGTAATGTTTATTTAGGCAAAAACTTCAGTCTCTAAATTAAAGCAATACCCGGGAATCATCCAGGCGTTGCAAAAACCATATAATACCGAATGAAACAATCCTTACATCTTCGACTAGGTCAACAACTAACCATGACGCCACAATTGCAGCAGGCGATCAAGTTGTTACAAATGTCGACATTAGATTTGCAACAGGAAATTCAGCAGGCTCTTGAGTCTAATATGATGCTGGAAATCAGTGAGGAAGAAAACACAGCCATTCATGTTGCAGATACGACTCCTGAAAAGAAAGTTGAAAACTCCGACTCGCACACCAGCGAAGGCTCGCAAACCGACATTCCTGATGAATTACCCATCGACTCTTCATGGGATGATATTTATGAAAACGTTATGGAGTCAGGAATTAACTCCCCCGAGGCTTTTGAGTTTGAGACACAACGCTCTAAAACCTCAACATTACTGGATCATCTGTTATGGCAGCTGGAGATATCCAGATTTTCAGAGCGGGATCATGCCATAGCCCTGGCTATTATTGATTCCATTAATGAAAATGGTTACCTTCGCAGTTTCCCTGAGGAAATTTTTCAGGGTTTACAAAATCAATTGGACGATCTTGATTTTGATGAAGTTAATGCGATACTGCATAGAATACAAAATTTTGATCCTTCAGGGGTGGCCGCCCTTGATTTGAGTGATTGCTTAAGATTACAGTTGCAACAATTGCCAGAAACAACCCCTTACAGAGAGGAAGCGCTGATTGTTGTCACTCAGCATCTGAAACTGCTGGCCACCCATGAACAAGACAAGCTCGTGCGCAGGCTTGGCGTTACAGAATGGCAACTGGATGAGATAGTTGCGTTAATCAGAACGCTGGATCCCAAACCGGGCGCGAAGATACAGGACTCTGATTCAGAATACGTTATCCCCGATGTTTATGTAAGCAAACAAAATGGCAAATGGCAAGTGAATCTGAATCCGGACATTGCACCTAAACTGCGCATTAATCCGTTTTATTCGGCGCTGATTAAAAGAGCGGATAACAGTAAAGATAATACCTGTATGAAAGACCATTTACAGGAAGCAAAATGGTTTATCAAAAGTCTTCATAGCCGCAATGATACCTTATTGCGTGTTGCCCGAAGTATCGTCGAAAAACAAACGGATTTTCTTGAGCATGGCTCTATTGCCATGAAACCCATGGTATTGAGAGATATTGCCGAGGAACTGGAATTACACGAATCGACAATATCCAGAGTCACAACTCAAAAATTCATGCATACCCCAAATGGCATTTTTGAATTCAAATATTTCTTTTCCAGTCATGTTTCGACGGAAGAAGGCGGAGAATGTTCATCCATAGCTATCAGAGCATTTATCAAGGAGTTAATCAGCAATGAAAATCTGGCAAGTCCATTAAGTGATAAAAAAATAGCCGATTTTTTACAAGCAAAAGGCATTAATGTTGCGAGACGAACCATTGCCAAATATCGTGAAGCGATGTTTATTTCATCATCCAGTCAGCGAAAGCGTATTTTATAGCGCAACTGATAGTTCCACCCAACCATTTACCATTGATAAGGAGTTTATTCCATGCAAGTTATTGTAACAGGCCATCATCTTGAAGTAACCGATGCTTTAAAAGCACATATAGATGCAAAATTTAAAAAATTAGCCCGTCATTTTGACAATGTTACCGAAGTACATGTAATTTTAAGCGTAGAAAAATTAGTTCAGAAAGCAGAAGCAACACTGCAACTGAGTGGCGCTAAATTATTTGCCGAAGATCATCAGGAAGATATGTATGCCGCTATTGATGCTTTGGTAGATAAGCTGGATCGCCAAATTACCAAACATAAACAAAAAACTGCCAGCCATAGATAAATCAGTTTCAAGGTTCAAGGTTCAAGGTTCAAAAAAGTACCTTGTATAGAGTCCGACGCTGGTAAAGCGACACAAAGTCACCCTCTCCCTTTGGGAGAGGGTTAGGGTGAGGGTATTACAAAGGTCGCTTTACCAACTTTGGCTCCTGTACCTTTTACCTTGTACCTAACATTATGAAACTATTAATTGTCAGCGCCCTGTCTGGTTCAGGTAAAAGTATCGCCCTGGATACGCTGGAGGATTGCGGTTATTATTGTATCGATAATCTCCCGGTAACCTTGCTGCAAGACTTTATTAATCATGTCATGCTAGCGGATAAAAAAACTTATGCAAAAACAGCCATTGGCATTGATGCCAGAAATCAGTTTGAAAGTCTGGCTAATTTTTCTGAAAGCCTGAGCCTGATACGCAGTAAAGGCATAGCCTGTGAAATTATATTCATGCAAGCCGAAGAAGCTACATTATTGAAACGATATAGTGAAACCCGCCGCCGGCATCCGTTAACGGATTTCAATATACCGTTGAAGGAAGCGCTCAAAATTGAAAGGGAAATGCTGACGCCGATTGCCAGACATGCAAATGTCGTTATAGATACCAGCCGGACGCATTACCATCAATTACGCGAGCTTATCAGAGATCAGATCGGCGAGCGGGATTTCAGACATATTTCCTTGCAATTTCAGTCATTTGGATTTAAGCATGGCGTTCCACTGGATGCCGATTTTGTGTTTGATGCGCGGAGCCTGCCAAATCCCTACTGGATTCCGGAATTGCGGGCATTAACGGGAAAAGATCGGCCGGTAATTGATTTTCTCAAAGAACAACCCTTGGTAGCTGAATTTTTTCAGGATATTACAGCGTTTCTTGAACGCTGGATACCCCGTTTTGAGGATGAAGGGCGCAGTTATTTGACCGTTGCAATCGGCTGTACGGGTGGACAACACCGATCTGTCTATCTGGTTGACTCATTAATCAAACAGTTCAAGAGCCCCTTTGTCAATGTCATTGTCCGCCACAGGGAATTGCATTAGAAGGCACAACGAGATGAAAGATCAATGTAGCCGGTAAATAAGGTCAACATTTGATCCGCTTCTTGCTTGGTGAATAGCCGGCCATCAAAATAGAGCTATAGAGCGGATGTGCATGTATCGCATGGCGCAAGGCATCCAAAAAGAGAAGTCGATCAAATAATCCATCAAAATAGAATTCATGGAAACAAGCCATGGGATAGGACTGAATGTCGTCGGCGTACATATAGTGTTCAAATGGTGTCATCACCCAGTGCAAAGGCGTGGCGCGTTTTCCCATAAATTACAGAGCCTCATAAGATAGTATGGTACGCCAACAATGGCCGATGTTGTCATTCAACGACCTGGTTACCGGCTTCGCACATCTACTCCTGCACCAGCAGCTCAGCGCCGACCACTAGGCAATCATTGCCAGCAACCGTCACCGTGTACGCCAACAGGCCAAGGACGCTTACGCCAGACGCTTTCAATAGCAAAAGGCCTCCGGCCGGCCCGGCGTCTACTGTATCAGGCACACGCCGGATGGAATAAGTGCATCTCTACAGATTTATGAAACAATTGGGCTAGTTATAATTTTCCGAGTCTTTAAGGCAAAGATGATTAGGATTCACACAAGATCGAATTTTACACTTGTGGCAAAGACATAGCCCGATTGGAATTTGTCCGTGCAGTGATTCCCAGAATACCTTGTCGGCACACACATCCTCGCCGTCAATACTCATATGGCCATAATCGTCTTGTGTTTCTCCAATCCATAACCAGCAACCGGATTCGGTTACCGGAACGACAAATTCCATAAGCTTTTCAATTGCTGTCTTGTTGTCCATATTCGCTCCCATTTCAGGTCGTAAAATCATTCAAAAACAAGGTTAAATTTCAACAGTTGTTCATTGAAGAATGAATTCGCATCCAATTAATATAAACAGCGCTATAGCTGTCATTAACTTGTATCAACGCTGATGTGCTCCAGCACGGCGTCGGTCATTTGTTCGGCACTAAATCTTGATGCAATGGCCCGAGTGTTATTGGAAAGCTCGTTATAGAGTATTTCATCCGTTAACAACCGCTCGAGTTGCTCGGCCAAATTCCCGCTATCCCAGGTTTTGAAGGTTAATCCACCCGATTTTTCTTCACACCGGATCACTTCTGTAATACCACCGTAGTCGGGAACAAGCACGGGTGTGCCGTAGCTCATCGCCTCGGCGGCAACCAGCCCAAAAGGTTCCCGATTGACCGAGGGAAAGACCATACACCGGCTATGTGCATAAAGGGCATTACGGACTTCCGGTGAAACAGATCCGCTGTGATGAATCGAAAGACGCAGGTGATCGGCAAGACTGACGATTAACTTCTGGTACGACACCCCTTTAGCAGTGGAACCGCAAATGACAAGTTGCATAGGTACCTTGTTGGCTTCGAGCAGCTTGGTTGCATAAAGCAAGATATCTATGCCTTTCTCGCATTCCTGACGGCCGACATACGAAACAATCGGTACATTTTCATTGAGCTCGGGGAAAACAGTCCTGAGAATCGAAAAAGGAGGTTTGTCGTTTCGCCCAGGGAGATCAATACCTGGATAAAGTACCCGCAGCCCTGAAGGATCAATACCCATTTCAACAACAATGCGTTTGAGATAATCCTGACTCACCACTACTGCAGGCCAAGGAGAGCATCGCATTACTTCTTCCAGCCCCTGCTGATATTTATCGAACAGCTTGGCTTGCCGAGCATAGCTGGCAAATTCTTCATCGCCTTGAAAGGTCACCAGATAATCAAAGGAATGACTGCCGTTTTTCTTCGCAGCCAGTGCCAGAGGACTAATCGAGGCAAAGCTCATCATGAGATAACCAACCTGGTCTTGAGCCATGTATTTTAACAATCGCTTTACGAGTAGCGCATCACCTTCCGGTGTTTTATTAAGAGACTGGATCAGGTTTTTCAGGAGTCTGTCAACATAGCCGACAAGAAGACCCTGGGTAATACGTACCCGGAATTTTAGCGGTAAAAGAAAAAGTAACCTACCTATGGCCCTGTCCAGAAACTCGGACGGCTGTTGAAATTGGTAACGGGTTCCATAACAGAGGATCCTTTGCTTGATCGCTTTGTCAACAAAGTCCGGATTACATTCCAGCATCCAGTAAACGGGTAGTCCCTACAAATCAATGCAGGTGGTAATATTTATCGATTTTTGGCATAGTGCAGCGCCAAACTTTGCAGCACTTATGGCATGAACCAGGCACCAACCAAAATTAATATCGAGTCAAAATTATTTTGCTCCAGACGCGACTGTCCTTACTACCAATGTTTGGATA
>JAGXGJ010000034.1 GCA_024636875.1 Methylococcaceae bacterium
ACCTTCTGCGGCTAAATCTCTGATTCGCTCAAGCCCTGGCCTGATTAAATTGGCACCACTATAACCTTCATCTTCGAAAACCCATTCATCCGGTACCTGGTAATTTTCTTGGCGGGCAAACTCTATCAGGGCTGCCGTCTGGCAGGCTTGCGTCTTCTTCTCCTCCTTCTGTTGATCCGAAGCCTGTCCTGAGCGTAGCCGAAGGGAGACACGGGCGTAGATGGCGGCTATTTTCATGGCTTTCTCCTTTTAGTCCTGTGGCTTCATCAATTCGGCGTTCCCGGTTCGGAACCAGAATGGCAAAGACTTGCTCCAGTTTAGTGGCATGCAGACGATCAAAAGCAAATTCCAACTCAATTTCATGACTTCGCCGATGGCGATTAGCCATGGCGGTGTAATTTGTCGAGAAAGCTGACGATAGCTTGCGCTACAATCTCGCCGATAGTCATACCGCTGGTTTGCGCATACGACCGAAGCCGCTTGACGACATCCTCGGGTATTTTGATCGTGATCGGGATAGAGGGTGAAGCGACCAAGACTGGTGCATCGATTTCCTGAGCTTCCTGAAGATATCGGTAAGCCTGCCTGCGAGACAAGCCAAACTGTTGGGTCAAAGCTTCGGCTGCTTTGGCCAATGTGTAACCCTGTGCCAGCAAGTTGAATGCGGCATTCAGCCGGTGGGTTTTGTCTGTGTTTGAGGATCGCGTCATGAGACATATATTTATTCTCTTTTACGTCTCATGTCAACTGGTAAATTTGAACGACTGAATTCAATCTGCCGTTCAAATTCAAAGTTATCTTTTGTGTCTATGGCGTGGTTTCACCAATTTTAGCTAATATTTATCTTCATTATGCCTTGGATGTATGGTTTGAGGAAACAGTACGGGCGTATTGCATAGGGCATGTTTATTTATGCCGCTATGCGGATGATTTTGTCTGTGCATTTCAATATAGTAAAGATGCGCAGCGCTTTTACAATGCGTTGATCCAGCGGTTAGCCAGTTTTGGCCTCGAAGTGGCAGAAGATAAGACGCAGATTATCGAGTTTAGTCACTGCAAAGTTCGAGCTAAGACGAAGTTTGATTTTCTGGGGTTTGAATTTCGCTGGGGCGTAAATCGATGGGGTAAACCGATCCTGAAGCGTCGCACTTCACGAGATAAACTCAGAGCATCCCTGGTTAAGTTCAAAGCATGGTTTCAGAAACACAGCGGTTTGCCGAAGAAAATACTATTTGTTATAGGAGCCAAAGTTGGTAAAGCGACCTTTGTAATACCCTCACCCTAACCCTCTCCCAAAGGGAGAGGGGACTTTGTGTCGCTTTACCAACGTCGGACTCTATAAATTGAATAGGAAATTGCTTGGCTATTATAACTACTATGGTGTGACTGGAAACTTTCAAAGCCTCAACAGCTTTGTGTATCAGGTGAAAGGACTGTTTTTCAAGTGGCTTAACAGGCGCAGTCAGCGCAAAAGCTACAACTGGAAAGGGTTCAAAGAACTGGTCAAGAGTTTTGAAATAGCCAAACCACGCATACTTCATGCTTTATAAGAATCAGGGAAACGCCGGGTGCAAAGCGAGCAGTTTTGAAGAGCCTTGTGCGGTAATTCCGCACGCAGGGATCTGTGAGGGGGCAGTTGGGTAACTGGCTGTTCTACCTCGATCCGACCGGCTTCGCAGGTTTTGCCGGAAAGTATAGAGTCCGGCGTTGGTAAAGCGACACAAAGTCCCCTCTCCCTTTGGGAGAGGGTTAGGGTGAGGGTATTACAAAGGTCGCTTTACCAACTTTGGCTCCTATAACAGCGTTTACTTCGTTAATCATTTTAGCCCCTGTTTTTAATATAAAAACCCTAATGATCATAACGCCATACTGAGTCAATGGATTTTTGTGACTTATTTGTTAGCATTAAATAAATAACCGTTTGTTGAACAAGCATAACCACGTGGCTGCAATTATCCAACTCAGTTAACCGGTAATCCCGCTAGCCAAGCCTGAATTCTGTCAGCCCCCTGCCGGGTTAAACGGGCAAAACCGCTTACTGCGCCTGCCGCGTCGGGCGTTGCAGCGGGTCGTTCCAAATAAAATTCCTGTGAATTGACTTTCTTGTCAAGGCCGCTGGAATAGGCTTCCACTGAGAAACGCAGCACTACACGAGCCCGATCGGGCGCATCGAATTGCTGCTCAAATTCATGCAGCCAGATGATTAAAGCGTAATTCTGAAACTTCCCGCTGGAAAGCAGTAACTGCTCAAACAATTCGGGCGGTGGACCAACCCAGCGATCAAGGCCATAGAAACCCACATGAGTTGGCGACGCATAAAGCAGCCGGTAGCGAATCCGATCGTCCCACAGCCATGTCGGCGCATCCACGTTAATCGCCGGGTTATTATCCCCCTTGTTCTTATCTGTCGAGATCGGAGCAGAGAAGCCAAAATCGTGAAGGGCTGGTTGCCTTGGTGAAATACTGCAACCAGTGCCGGACAATAGTGTGGAAAAAAATAGCAAAGCGATTAATAAATACTTCATTTTGGTTCCTCATAGCCTGGTTCACCGGGTCCCGAATTGTGTCGATCAGGCCCCAGCAACAAGGATTGTGGATTATTATCCAGCATTGCGGCGGTTCTTTTTACCTGTTGTGCGGCCGACTGTAATTCGGTGAGCAATTTATTAAATTTTGGCAATGTTTTTAGCATCAATAGTTCCCTGGTAGTCTTTCCGGTATCGACAAGATTGCCGGCTTTTCTGCTGAGAGTTTTCACTTCCGTGGTTACCCCCTGTAAATCGCGAGTCAATGCATTGATATGGCCTAAGGTTTTTTGTGTATCAGCGGTCAATGCAGGAATACCGGCCAGCGCCTTATCCACGCTCTTTTGCAAATCGGAAAGTTTGCCGGTCAAGGTTTTCAGGTTGCCTAGAATATCGCCAATATTTTTTGTATTTTCATCATTTAATAACGAACTGAGCCGCACCATTAAATGATCGGCTTTATGTAAAATTTCTTCGCCTGTGTTCATCAGTTTATCGGTCAACGACGGCACCAGAGGAATGCGGGTCATCGGGTTATCTCCAGGCGGTAACACAGCGGGTATAGTGCCGGAATCCTCTAATTGAATCTGGGTCAAGCCGGTTACTCCCTTTAATCGTAAGGTTGCAAAAACCCCTTTGGTAAATACGATGTTTTTATCGACTTCAATAGGAACAAGAATAATACCGGAGTCATTAGGATCAAATTTAATATTGATCACTTTCCCTACGGCAATGCCCCGGTAAAAAACGGTTGATTCAGGATTAAGACCGGAAACAGATTCCCGGGTTGAAATAACATAGACATTACGCTCACGCTCAAAATGACCTATCCAGTAAATGATTGCCGTCACCGCGGCCACAAAAACAATCAAAAAAAGACCAGTGATCAATGCGTGCTTATCTCTACCCATGCGTAGTAGCCTCTTTATATTGAAATACCCGCTGCGCGCGCTTATTGTAAAAAAACTTTTCAATAAACGGGTGTTTGCAACTCAGGACTGAAGCCAGCGACCCAAAAGCAACCAGTTGATTATCCGAAAGCACGGCTACCTTGGAACATAAATCTCGTAGAATATCCAGATCATGAGTAACCATAAATACGGTAAAATTTAGCGCGCTATGAAGTTCGGATAACAGACTGACAAAATCCTCACTCGAAATAGGATCCAGTCCTGAAGTTGGCTCATCGAGCAATAACAGGCTTGGCTCCAGAATCATCGTGCGTGCAAGAGCTACCCGCTTGATCATGCCGCCGGACAGGTCCGCCGGTTTTAACCAGGCATCATGATCAGATAACCCTACCATTGACAGCTTCATAAACACTAAGCGCTTAATCAATTCTTCATCATGAAAACCGATTTCCCGCAGTGGAAAGGCGATATTATCAAAAACATTTAACACGCTGAATAAAGCGCCTTTCTGAAACAGTACACCGCAATTACTACGCAGCCAGTGCCTGTGAACGTTTGTTAAATTTTTCAAGGATCTCCCCATAACGAACACTTCACCCTGACTGGGTGTTTGCAAACCGATAATTTCACGCAGCAAAGTCGTTTTACCACAACCGGATGGCCCTACCACGCCCAATATCTCGCCAGGTTCCAGGCTAAGATTAATATCCTGATGAACCACTTTATCGCCGAAGCTTGTGGAGACATGTTCGAAAAGTATCGCATGGGTCTGGGTCATGGCATACCCACACCCATAAATAAAATAGCAAACATCGCATCAATCATAATCACCACGGTAATTGATGCCACAACGGAATTAGTCGTCTCACTGCCCAGGCTTTCAGTATTCGGTTTGATTCTAAAACCAAAATGACAGGCAATCAGCGCAATGAACAGTCCGAAGACTGCGCTTTTACCCAGGCCTATAAAGACATTCATTAGCGGCACCACATCAGGCAGTTTAACTAAAAACTGCTGATAGCTGATATCCAGCGTATTTTGCGCGGAAAACATGCCGCCTATCAATGCTGACGCGCTGGTCCATACGCTTAAAAGAGGCAGGACTAACGTCAGCGCCGTCACTTTTGGCAAAATCAGGCGTAAGGAATGCGATATGCCCATCGCAGATAAGGCATCCAGTTCTTCAGTGACCCGCATAATGCCTATTTGGGCAGTCATTGCTGAACCGGAGCGGCCAGCGACCAGAATCGCCGCCAACAAGGGTCCCAATTCACGAATAATGCTCAAACCCAGAATATCGATAATATAAATTTCCGCGCCGAAAGTCTTTAATTGCAATGCTGACAGATAACTGAGCACAATGCCAATCAAAAAACCCACCAGTGCCGTGATACCTAAAGCCCTGACGCCTGCATCATAAATCGTGATGGAAATCTCCGCCCTGGGAATAGCACGTGGATGGCCCAGCAGATAGGTAAAATCCAGAACCAGTTGACCGGACAAAGTCACCAGATCCAGCAGTTGCGCCCAAAAGCTCCAGAGTAATTGATGAAAATAATTAAAAAATAGACTGAAACGAGAAACCGCAGGTTCAGCAGAGGGTACAGCTTGTGCTTGCCAGCGCTCAAACAAGCGCTGATGTTCCGGTTTTATCTGTAACAGTGCAGGCATTTGTTCTCCCCAGGCTTGCCAGATAATCAAAGCCGCCGCACTATCGAGCAGATCAACCGAGCCCATATCCCATTGCATGGTTTTACTAACAGCATGGTGACGAATTCTCTGTTGCAGATCAGGCGATGTCGTCAGGCTACGAAGATTCCAGTCGCCTGACAACTTGACATAGTGCCGGCCATTGTCTTGTTTCAGGACTTCTAGTAAGGGCGGCAAATCTGGATTGGTCAGGATATCGGTCATCGTGATGTGAACTATTGCAAGCAATGCCGCTCAGTTTACCGTATTTTTCCTTGGCGCCTGGTGGAAGTTTTTGCTTGGGTGCTATCTTCAGGTTTTCAGGATTTGATTCTCCAGTATCAATTGGATCAGCGTTGCTGCCATCTGCTGACAATATGACACGGGCTCGGATACGAGATGATGGGCAATAATACTGCAAACAGGCTGTCCTGTCTGAATTAATGACCCCGGCTCAGGCAAATCCATACACCAATCCGGCCATAAAAAGGCCTCAGGAATCAACACATCCCGATCGGCATAAACAATTTGATAAGCGCTATAGCCGTTTTGAACAAAATTGTAATCAGACAATTCACCCTGGCTAGCCCTGATATGGTCAATAATCAGGTCGCCATCATATAATTGCATACTGGCAGACGGTCTCGGGTTAATTTCCAGCACATAACTGTTAACACCCGACTGAATAAAGTCCAGCGAATTCAGGCCTTTAAGCATGAACACGGGAACGATTTTATCTAGCCAATCCGTTACCCGAGCCTTGTGTTCATTTGACAGGTCACTGCTATGGGTAACGCCTGAAAAAATAAATTCTTCAGTGCCACTCGAGCCGGCAGTCCATTGTGTGTTAAAGCCCAGTACCTGCATAAGCTGCCCATTCGCCAGAAACAGCACAGAATGCTGCGTACCCGCTTGATATTTTTGCCAGTAGCATGGTGATTTTGCAGTGTTATTATTAAGAAACCGTTTTATTCCCATACCGCCTTGTCCCTGCATCGGCTTAACCAGCCAGTCATCAGCATCATTCGGCGCGGTAAATGCAACTTCAGGAGAGGCAATGTCCAGGGCAGCCAAAACCGAAAAGAACTCAGGCTTATTGTGCAGTTTTACAAAGGTATCAGGCGAATTGCCCAACAGAATCAAACGGCTATTCAGGTAATTCAGGCTTTCAGGACAATATTCAAAGCCGCTGCCGTAAATAACGTGCGCGACGGCATAGCAATGAATAAAATAATCGACTGCAGGCGCCAGGTGTTGTTCGGTTAATAATGGTATTCGATAAAAGGCTGCTGCGCAACCTTGCGTGTCGAGGTCTGCAAACAGATCGATAACCAGAGGTTTCAGTCCGGCGTTTTTTGCCGCCTGAGCCAGCATCCGGCCGGAGCTAGCAATAATAAGAATGTATTCAGGGATTTTCATAATGAGGCAATCCGTAGGTTTGTGAATATATATAGGAGCCAAAGTTGGTAAAGCGACCTTTGTAATACCCTCACCCTAACCCTCTCCCAAAGGGAGAGGGGACTTTGTGTCGCTTTACCAACCTTGGCTCCTATATGTTGTGCCCGGCTGGCCGGTTACAGGAAGTAATCCAGGATCTGGCCTTGCGGAATAAAAAAATCGGCATATTGCTATTAAGTTGGGACGCGATTAATTGCGTCCATAGAAAGCAGGCTATCCCGCGTCATCTGTATGACTGAGCAAGCAGATGATCATGCATAGGCTTTATATGCATCATTACACGACCTGGAAAGTCTGGAACAGACTATTACTTTATTGACAGCTAACAAAAAAGTGACTGTAAGCACAGGGGGAAATATTCAGTCTCTCTCCACGCAAACAACTAGGTGATTTCCAGAAAATAATTTACCCATCAGGTGGGCCGAATCAGGATGTCCCATTTTGGCAGGATTGGGTTTCGTTCCAGTCTGGCTTCAATCGCCAACATCGCCTTCTTAGACAGTGAAATTCCTTTCTGGTAGACCG
>JAGXGJ010000035.1 GCA_024636875.1 Methylococcaceae bacterium
CAACGGCTAAGACTCGCGACTACTTCTGCCCGAAGATTCGATAAAGTCTGTTTGCGCTTGCGCACAAACGAACTTGTCAGTAGTAATGCGGCCCTAGACGTAAGCAGAAAACTTTTCTGCCTGTGGAAAAACATTTTCCACAGTGAAATTACACTACTTTTGGGGTGCTTTAGCAAGATCATTATGCCGGTTATTTTAGGTATGTTTAGATATGTTTTAGTATATTTTTACTTATTTAGTAGCGCCTCTATTCCTGTCACCAATACCTCAGTCAACCCAGCAAGAAGCCTTGGCGTTGCAATTTATGCTGGAGACTGGGCAATAACACAACTCTGGCTCTTTTGGCTTGCTCCAATTGCCGGCGCTTTGCTGGGTGCGCTGATCTATCGTTTTATCGGCAGTACTGAAGACTAATTCAGCAGTTTAACTATTCTCTAGCCAATATGATGGCGCAAATATATTCACCTGATTGGGTGAGACTATTGCCGCCTCCACATTGGCTCTTAAGCTACCTCCTGAGAAGGTAAAAGTTTCCAAAACTCCGCTCGCCCTTCGACAAGCTCAGGGCGAACGGAGTTTTGGAAATCCTGACTGATTTTTTTAGGATAATCAGCTCGTGTTAATTAAAAAGTCGAAACTCAGCTTAATATCGCTGATAATAATAGATTGTTTTTACTAGGGCCTAGGATATTCATACCTGTTATGAAGCTGGAGAAAATCAAACTTGCGGGTTTCAAGTCCTTTGTTGATCAAACGGTAATTCCTATTACCGGCAATTTGACCGCTATTGTCGGCCCCAACGGCTGCGGCAAATCCAATATTATTGATGCCGTGCGCTGGGTAATGGGCGAAAGTTCAGCCAAACATCTGCGCGGCGGCAATATGGCTGATGTGATATTTAACGGCTCTTCCGGACGTAAACCGGTAAGCACCGCTTCGGTAGAACTGGTTTTTGATAATTCCGAAGGCAAGCTGGGCGGCGAATACGCGCAATACAATTCCATTGCCATCAAAAGGCAGGTTAGCCGCGACGGCCAGTCCCTGTTTTTACTAAATGGCTCGCGCTGCCGGCGCAAGGATATTACCGACCTGTTTCTGGGTACCGGTTTGGGTTCAAGAAGTTATGCCATTATTGAGCAGGGCACTATCTCGCGGATGGTTGAAGCCAAACCAGAAGAGCTGAGAGTTCATATCGAGGAAGCTGCAGGTATTTCCAAATACAAAGAGCGGCGCAGTGAAACCGAAACCCGGATGAAGCATACGCGGGAAAATCTGGAACGGCTCGATGATTTGCGCGAAGAAGTTGACAAGCAACTCAAGCATTTGCAAAAACAGGCAGAAAAAGCGGAAAAATATACCGCGCTAAAAAAACAGGAGCGCCAGTTCAAGCTGGAGTTGTTGGCGATGCGCTGGAATACCTATCATCAGGCAGCCGTGCAGCTGGAAACAAGACTCCAGGACATAGCTGCCGGGCATAACCGGCTGTTTGTGGAATTACGTGATATTGATAATGCTATCGAAACAAAACGTGCTGAACATAAAATCCAGCAACAGCAATTAAATAAAGCCCAGGGTGATTATTATACAATTGTTGCCGAAGTCAGCAGTCTTGAACAGGCGATCAGGCATCATGAAACAAGTCATGAAGAAACCCTGCTTGAAATTAACCGCACCAGGCTCCAGGCCGATCAATCATTAAGCCAGCTTGAGGCTGATTTACAGGCCCTGGAAGAGATAAAACAGGCTCTGTTGGAGACAGAAGAAAACTTCCATTTTGCCCAGGAAAGACAGGAAGAGATTTTACAGCTACAGCAGGATACCCGGCAGCAAAGAAGCGCCTGGCAGGCAGATTGGGAAGCCTATCGGACAATGAGTTCAAAATATAAAGAACAGGCCGAAGTGCACCGGGTAAAGGCGATACAATTGGAAAACCAGAATCGCCAATTGCAAATCCGCATGGATAAATTACTGGGCGAGCGCGGCGAACTGTCCTCCAGTCAATTACAAAGTGATATTGAGACACTGGACGCCGATATTGAAATCATCGGATTTCAGCGTGACGGCCATCAAGCCCAACTGGAGCAATTGCATCATCAGATACGCGAGCAGCGCCAGCAGGTAAAACAGTTGCATGACACCCTGCATGTACGCCGTTCGGAAAGCCATGGCATAAAAGGCAAAATAACTTCGCTGGAGCTGTTGCAGCAGCATGCGATGGGTAAAGATAATAAAAATCTGAGTACCTGGCTGGAGTCCATGAATTTGGGCAAAAACCTGCGCCTGGCTGAATTTCTGGAAGTGGAATCAGGCTGGGATACGGCCGTTGAAACGGCGCTGGGCGGCTATCTGGAAGCGATTTGTGTGGCGAATGCCGAGCCGGTTATCCCGGGCTTGAACAGCTTGACTAACGAGTCACTAACGCTGGTTGAAACCGGAGCCAAAACTGCAACGAATTATCCCATCAACGACGAGCAAACTACAAAGCCGGCTTTACTAGATAAAGTCAACGCACCCTGGGATTTAAGTGCTTTATTGACCGGTGTTTATTGCGCCGATGATAACGAGGCAGCCAGAGCCCTGTCTGCCCTTATAAACCCGCATGAGTCTGTTATTACCCCGGAGGGCGCCTGGTTTGGACCGGGCTGGTTAAAAATCAGCCATACCAAAGACAGTAAAGTGGGCGTTCTGCAGCGTGAGAAAGAATTGCGCCTGTTAAAACATCGCCTGGAAGAGTTGCACGTTGAAATTACTGCCTTCGAAGAACAATTGGCAACGACCGAAATTGAATTGAAAGAAGCGGAAATTTTGCGCGAGTCTATTCAACAGCAGGACAACAAACTGGGTTCCGAGTTATCGCTCAAGAGCGCGGAGTTCAGCGCCTATTCTACCCGCTGGGAACATCAGCAGCGCCGTCTGGAGCAAATTGCCAATGACCTTGAAGAAATCATTCGCGAAACGGCTGAAAATGCCGAGCTTATTGCCGAGTGCAGATTATTGCAGGAAGAAGCTGAAGCCGTTTTAGTACAGCAGGAGCAAAACAGGCAAAGTCTGGAAACAGCCAATCAGCTTTTGCAAGCACAGCATGATAATACCGAGCAGGCCGTTAATGAAGCAAGACAACAGGTTTACAGCATAAAAGCGCGGATTGAGTCGTTGCACTCTTCTGAAGGCGCAACCAGTAAACAGATCGACCGCCTGCAGACCCAGCATCAACACTCGCTTGAACGGATTAGCGAACTGGAGAAAAAACTGCAACAAACACTCACACCGCTGGATGAGGAAAAACTGCAATTGGAGCAGCGGACACTGGATAAATATCAACTGGAAGCCACTTTAAAAAAACAACGCCAGCTGCAGGAAGCCATCGAAGCGGAAATAACGCAGTTGTCTGAACAACATACTCGCGTCCAGAGAGAATTGGACAAACAAAAGGAAGCCCTGGATACTCTTCGTTTTGACTTACAGGAAAGCAAAGTTCGCCAGCAGACCGTCAAAGAACAGCTTAAAGAAATCGATGCCGATGCCGAACAGGTCTTGAAAACCCTGCCCGATCAGGCCGAAGAGCCGCGCTGGAAAAGCAGGATTGACGAGCTATCGGCGCAAATTGAACGCCTGGGTACAATTAATCTGACGGCTATTGAAGAATACAAGGCACAATCCGAGCGCATGAACTTTCTGAATGAACAACATGCCGATCTGATTGAAGCCTTGCAGATGCTGGATCAGGCGATTAGCAAAATTGATAAAGAAAGTAGGCTGCGTTTTAAGGAAACATTCGATAAAATAAACGATGGACTGCAGGAGAAATTCCCAAAACTGTTTGGCGGCGGGCAGGCCTATCTGGAACTGACCGAGCAGGACTTGCTGGAATCGGGCGTTAATATCATTGCCAGACCGCCCGGCAAGCGCAACAGCTCCATTCATTTATTATCAGGTGGAGAGAAGGCATTAACAGCGGTAGCGCTGGTGTTTTCAATTTTTGAACTCAATCCTGCGCCTTTTTGCCTGCTGGATGAGGTCGATGCGCCGCTGGATGATGCAAATGTCGGACGGTTTTCAAAAATGGTGGAAGAAATGTCGGTATCTGTGCAGTTTTTATATATTTCTCATAACAAGGTCACTATGGAAATTGCAAAACAGTTGGCAGGTGTTACGATGAAAGAACCGGGCGTGTCCCGAATGGTCGCAGTTGATATTGAAGAAGCAGTGAGTCTGGCGGAAATCTAATGGATAAAGAACTATTAAGAATTGTAATTATCGCAACCGGTCTGATAATCATCATGGGCATGTTGACATGGAGTTATCTAAAAAATAAAAAATCACAACAGGAAGACATGGATTTTTATGATGACCAGGAATTCAGAAAACCGTCCGGCAAATCGTTAAAAATTGACGATGATGGCGAACCTGAAACAGCCGTTGAACCCATAGAGCCAGCCGATCATCATTATTTTGACAAGGAAGATGCTGTTTATGAACCTGAAGAGGATGACGTAGAGCCGCCGCCGCGCGTTGCCGCGCCAAATATTATTCAGTTTAGTCTTATCGCTAAAACAGACGAAGGTTTTAATGGAACTGATTTGGTTAATGCCTTCGGGATTGTTGGACTTGAATATGGCAGCCTGAAAATATTTGAACGGCTGGACGCTAATCGACTGGTCGACTTCGGTGTTGCCTGTATGGTTGAACCCGGCACTTTTCCGGATAGCAATCTGGATACGTTTTATTGCCCGGGGCTGGTGTTTTTTATGCAGCCGAGCGCGCTGGATGATGCACAAGCCGTATTTGATGACTACATAGAAACGATACAATTGCTGGCTGTAGAGCTGGACGGTATTATCCTGGATCATCACAGGGAAACGCTGACCGTCGCCACGATTCAATCACTCCGGCAGAGTTTGTGAAACTTCAATGACCGTAGGTCTGGTTAGTAATATGCCGGGTTACCCTATCGCTAACCCCACATACAACAATCGTTTTTGTTTGGATTATTTAAATGCTATCCCTTAGCAATATGCAGTTAAAGATTCTTGAGGAAGAAGGAGACCTGGAGTCAACGCATTTATCACCTGAGCTTATCGCTCAAATCGCAACGGAGGCCAATCCCAAAGATCTGGCCGACGAACAATTGCTTGAGTTTTTACAAGTATGCAACGCTCTGTATCGTAGCGGCGAAACGCTTATTTCCGATGCGGACTATGACTTTATTTTTCTGGCGGAACTGAAAAAACGTCACCCGCATCATCCTTATTTGAAAACTGTCGAACCGGAAGTCATCGCATTCGGCAAGACCGTTGCGTTGCCAGTGAGAATGCTGTCTACTGAGAAAGCTTACAGTCTTGAAGAGATTAAACAGTGGGTGGAACGGATTAAAAAAGCAATACTTAATTTAGAAGTAGAAAAAGCATACCCCCAATTGTCGTCTGAAGAATTAAAAGATTTTAAGTTATCTCCTGAGTTTAAAATCTTTAAGTTATCTCCTGAGTTTGAAATCCTTAAATTAAAAGCCGAAAATATTTTTGATGGGCTCACTTTTAAAATCACACCTAAACTCGATGGCTTTGCCGCCTATGACGATGGCAATGGCTTGTACACGCGTGGCGATGGACGCAAAGGCACAGATATAAGTCGGGTTTTTGAGCGCGGTTTAATGGTCGGCGGCAATGGCGGCGAGCGTGGTTTGGGAGCTGGTGAAATTGTGGTCACAAAAAGTTATTTTCAACAGCATCTGTCGCCATATTTTGATACGGCCCGGAATTTTCAGGCCAGTGTCATCAAAGAAAAAGAACTCGAACAACATGCTCAGCAGGCGATTAAAGACCGGGCAGCGGTGTTTTATCCTTTTATTTTGTTACCTTGCCGTACAGTAACAGCAAGCGAATTACTGAGTGAGCTTGATCTGATTATTCAAGAAGTTTGGGGTAGCGTAGACTACGACGTGGACGGCGTGGTGTTGGAAGTGACGGATGATGAAATTAAAAAATACATGGGCGCTACCCGGCATCATCATCGTTGGCAGATTGCTTATAAAGAAAATTTAAACAGTGCTGAAGTTAAAGTATTGGATATGACTCCGCAAACTTCACGTTCTGGACGTATTACTCCCGTGGCGGAATTAGAACCCACGCGCTTAAGTGGCGCACTAATCAGCAGGGCTACAGCCCACTACTATGGAATGGTCAAAGAATGGGGCATTGCTAAAGATGCCGTCATAAGATTGACTCGTAGCGGTGAAGTTATCCCTAAAATAGAACGGGTTTTAGTTTCCAAATATGCCGAGATTCCAGAGCAATGTCCAAGTTGCAATTCTGAACTGGTATGGGATGCAAATGATTTGTATTGTTTAAACACTAAAAATTGTCCTGCTCAAATTGAAAGTAGTATTGAACATTTTTTCAAAACATTGGGTAATGTTGACGGGTTTGGTCCAAAAGTTATTGAAAAACTAAATGCTAACGGCATATCCGAGATTTATGATGTTTATTTATTAGATATAGAGCGATTAAAATCAATGGGGTTTGGTGAAAAAACGGCTCAAAATTTACTTGATGAGCTGGAAAGAAGCCGCAAGGAACCCATTGAAGACTGGCGGTTTTTAGGTGCTTTTGGTTTGGACAGAATGGGGCTTGGAAATTGTGAGCGTTTATTGCAAACATATTCATTACAAAAAGATTCATCAAATTATATATTTGATCTTGAACAAGAAAAAATTAAAGAAAAAATTAAAGAAATAGATGGCTTTGCAAGAAAAACTTCTGAGATAGTTTTTGATCGTTTAAAAGCAATTAAAAATAAATTTGAAAAGCTTTTAGGATTAGGCTTTAATCTGGTTTCAACAAAAAAAAACATCTCAAATAACAGCAGTCCAATTTTTAATAAGCTGTTAGTTTTTACGGGAACTATGGAACATGCCAAAAGAGATGATTTAATAAAAGAAGCTAAACAATTAGGCGCAAAAATAGGCACTAGCGTTACAGCTAAAACTGATTATTTAATTGCGGGCGATAAAGTAGGCGAAACAAAGCTTAATGATGCTCATAAAAAAGGAGTAAAAGTGATAACGGAAAAAGAATACTTGGCATTGTTAAAAAATATTTTGTGACTTAATAATTGGTGGTTAGGAATAAATAATGCCAAACAAACTAGAAGAATTAGATCGTTTACCTCCTTTTTTAAAATCAGAAGATATTGGTCTTCATAAAAATTTAAAAGATATTGATTTTCATGAAATTGTTGAGAACTTTAAAATACAGCAAGAGGAAAAAAAAATACAGTTTGATAAAAATAAATTAAAAAAAATGGAAAAATTAAAGATAAAACATTTAAAAGAAAGACAAGAGTCAAATGAAGATAACGGATTGATTGAAAGGCAGCTTTTAGAAGAAAAAAAATTAGAGGAAAAACAATTTCATAACTATATACTTCCTCGAATTGTTTTTTTAGGATATTTCAAATTTTTGTCATTAACAGACCAGCGTTACCTGTGTAAAGCTTTGGGTTTTGAGTCTTTTGAAAATTTAGTTTCTTTTACATCTGTAACAGATAATAATGAAGATGAGAGATCAGGTTCTTTATTGAATATGTGGCGAGATATTAAGAAAGATTTTACAAAATTAGTTGTGATTGGTGATGCTGCAACTGAAAATATTAAAAACACTTTGTATAGAAAATACCAAAAAGCTGATAATCCAATAATAACGGAATATAACATTCCTGTTATTACTGAGTCCGAATTAATTAAAACACACCCTGATTATCCAAAAATAAACAAATCCACATTATGGAAAGAGGTAATCTTAAAAGTTTAAACATTTTCAGTGGATGTTTTTATGGCTAATACTTTAACTTTTATTTATCTAAACTCAAAAAACGAATTGTCTGCTCGTACCGTGATAAATGTTTCCGAAAAGGGAGCATATTTTCAAGGTATTTGCCTAATGAGCCATGCCATTAAGACATTTAGATATGATCGAATTATAGAAAAAGTTGAAAATGAAGCTGAGTTACCTGAACGCTTAGCCTACTGGCAAAAGAGCTTTCCTGCTCCTCATCCCCATATTATTCCACAATCACATCATCACTTTCTCAAAAGGGATGAGAATACAACTTTTGAAATTTGTTTTACGGGTTTTGACTCAAAAAATAAAGCACGTCTATCGAAAATTGCCACAGATGCCAGCATGCTCCTAAGAGGTTCGGTATCCGCATATCTGGATATTTTGTGTTACGGTTATAATGCAGGTCGTAAGAAAATTGAGCTTGCCCGCGCAAAAAATATTTTGATTCTTTCTGAATCTGAGCTAATCGCATTAATCGAAACTGGAGAGATTCCTGAATCATAACAATTGCTGCCGGTATGACGATTTCTGCGAATAGCTGAAGTCTTTTGATAATCAGGAGTTTTAATTAATTTTTCACTTGAAACGCCGCTTCCATACGTCCTGACCCATCGACGCAGCCAGTAGGCCGGAATAAGCCTGTTTTCGCTTTCGCTCAAACAGGCTTATTCCGGCCTACACTTTTCTTATTTTCAGGCTTTTTTTTATATATGACTCAAGCAGCCGTCGTTTACATCAATCATGAAGGCCCGCCCAAAACCCGCAACATATCGGCCGTTTTCCGGGTGCAATGCAAACAAGTGAAAATCAGACAACGAACGCAACAGACTGACAACTTCCCCAAATTTATCCTGCAACGCATTTAACCGGGTCGTGTAACAGTCATCGTCGCGTGCTATTTCCTTGACTCGACAGCTAAACACGGCCCGTTCTCTTGCAAAAAGATTAGGTGATTCAGACTCCGGACGAATAAACATTAGCGATGCCTGCGGATTATTCAGCAAATTGGCTGTATGGCTAGCCAATTCACTGACATAGATATAAAAGACTCCCGCATGATCCCGAACAAAAGGCGCATAGCTGATGTCAGGAACGCAGTTTGCTGAAGCAGTTGATAGGATCAGTGTTTGCTGCGATGCAATCAGTTCATGGCAAGCCATGGTAAAATCTTCCAGCTCTTTCTTTGTATGTTTGCTCATCGGCAATCACTTTTATGTCGTTTCAATGAACATCGTCTCAAAATCTCATTCCGGCACACTGACAGGCGGCTCCGCCATCTCTGCCGGCACAGTCACTACTTCTTGCTCAGGCGTATACTTGGGACGGGTAAACTGACGGCCTATGAATAAATCATTACTGACCACTGTTACATCGTGAAGCCAGCGCGCCGATTTCTGGCACGCCTCCGAATAGGGCGGCTCTTTGCATAAATCGACCTTGCCGTCTTTAAGCAAATCAAAATGCAGACCGGGTAATGGCCGGACACGCATATCGGGCAACGGACTGACATAATCCATGATGCTCGGCTCATTATAATTCAGCAAATCGAGCAAAAGTTTCGGCACTTGATAAAGCGGCAAACTGCCGAATTTAACCGGGCCGCGTTTGCCGTCGATAATGATCATCGGTGTACTCACATAAAACCTGAACATGGCAGGTGTAAATTCACTGCGATTGGCGGCAAGAACGCCCGAATCGACATAACCTGCAAAATTTTCACCCAGAAAAGGCAGGTGATCGCCGAATACCACGATAATACCCTCAGGATCACGTTTTCGCAGTTGATTTAAAAACGCCATGAGTTCTCGTGATTTATAATAAATCGTATTGGCATACGTCGATACTTCCTCAACCTTGGAGCGGGAGCTTATTTTATTGGGACGGCTTTCACTCAAGGGATAATTCCAGTGTCCAAAATAGGTCACGATGTAATCCAGTATCGGTTGCTTCGCATCCAGCGACCCGGATATTTTCTCCATAACCTGACGATAAAGCGAAGCATCCGCCAGGAACTCGCGGTTCATATCATCCAGCACGAAATCCTGTTTCGACCAGTAGGTTTGAAAACCAATATTACGATAGGCATTAACACGATTCCAGAACACCGGCACATTCGGATGCGAAACGACGGTTCGATAACCTTTATCGGCAAGAATATGCGGCAGGCACGGTACATCGTTAAGTAACTGACGCTCAAATTTGACATTGTCCTTGGTCACTGGAAAGCCGCATAACACTTCGAATTCCGAGTTTGCGGTATAACCGCCAAATACCGGATCAAGCGCATGCGAATAGCCTGCGCTCTTCCACAGCTTCCGGAAACCAGGAGCCAAAGGATTTTGTTTATAGCGGGCTTTTTTGAGCTCATTGGGATCCCAGAACGATTCCAGCAGCACGATGTGTATATTGCGCGGGGCAAAAGGCTTACTTTCCGCAACGGGCCTGGCGGCAGGCGCCGCGCTTAACAGATTCCCGGCCGCTTCCTGCGCCTCATCAGGATCGGGCTGCGTATCGGCCAAAGCAAAAAAGCGTGCGCCTTCTTGCAGGCTGTAAAGCGTGGCGCCGTGCCACAAATAATTGGAACGTTGATCCCAAACAGAGGTACCGAAATGTTTATCAATTGGATCAAGTATCATAACGGGTTTATAAACCAGGGTAATCCCCAGCAAAATCACCGTCAGACTGGCGAGATAAGCGCTCCAGTGGCGCATGCTAAAATTGAACAGTACCAGACTGGCAATGGCGGCCAGAGGTATCGCGGCAGCGAAGAACCGCCAGCCTTCAAGTATCAGCAACAGAGAACGCAGCGCAAAAACGTCATCCGGCATAATCGGGCCGCCAAAAAAAGATATTTTTACTGCATTACCGACATATAAAATGCCCATCACCAGAGCCTGGATTACCAGGAAAATCCACACACGCTTTGATAACGCAAAAAGAATATAAGCGACACCCAGTTGCAGCAGAAAATCATAGAAAATAACCGAAGATTTTATCTGCACATCAAACTTGAAAGTACTGATCAGGTAATACAACAGATAAAACAATGCAGTAGAAAATATCGGCAATAATTTTTTTAACATGATCGAAAAATAAACTGTCTTGGGTAGGGAAGTATGAATCTGCTTGTCTGAATAAACAGTGAATATAGTCGTCCGGAAAAGTTTTGTTCTCTCGCAGCCGTTTCAGATACAAGACATCCGCTGTAGGGTGTGCTGCGCGCCTTGATAGTTGAAGGCGCGCGCAGCACGCCCTGCGTATGCAAGGACAAAACTTATCCCGATAGCTTTAACGCGCATAATACCACAATCGCGTTTATCGCCTGCCCTGCCCTGTTGTCATTACACTATTCTGGCAAGTTCAATGTGCAGTGGGGGCAATGTAGTGGGAGCAATGTAGTGGGAGCGACGCCTACGTCGCGACTTAAGGCTTTAGCCAAGGATGGGCAACGCTTTCTGCCCAATTTTTACCGATTATTTGGGTGGACAAAAAAGTCTGCCCACGACTTACTGGATTTCTTCGTGTCAGTATGAATTATTTTTGCCAACATGTAGTAGAAGCGTAAGTTCCTGAAGAATCTGCACCATTTTGATTAACAGCAAATGTTCCACAAGTAGCGTCTGTATGTGGACTTCGTGGGGCAGCAGTAACGGTGTAATTTGTGCTATCTGGGGTGCCAACTATTGCAATTGTATAATAACAATTAGGCGACACAGGGACAGCACTAACACATAGACTGACAGGTGGAGGCAGAATGCCTATCTGTGCAAGGGTTCCATAACTGGTGTTATTGGCGCGATATTTCTCCTGGGCAAGCTGAACACTAAGTAGACCCGCTTTTGCATCCGCGCGCCTACTCCGCGTCACATACTCCGTATAAGACGGATAAGCAATCGCCGCCAAAATTCCGATAACAGCCACGGTAATCATCAATTCAATCAGCGTAAAACCGGCAGGTCGTTTAAATGAGTTCATTGGTAAACCTTTTAAGTGATTTCATAAGCCTAAGCATTACAAATATAGACTATATTTTTCAGGTAACAAAAGGCTTCCCGGATAATTGAAGCCAGTCAATAGTGGTAGTGTAGCTAACGGGTAAAGAAATAATAGTCATCTATAATTGGATGATACGGAACGGTGCATGGGTATGAAAATAAAAAGAATTTTTGGCTTTACTCTGCTTGAGGTCATGATAGTCATTGCCATAATTGGCATTATCGCCGCAATGGCTGTGCCTTCATATCAAGACATGATTGAGCGTAATCGCCTGAAACAAGCGGTTGAAGGGTTAAAATCCGATCTGCAGTTTGCCCGCACAGAAGCAATCAAACGAAGCCAAAACGTTGTTGTTTCAAGATCACCCGGAAATGCAGGCGGATGGTGCTATGGTTTAAATGTTAATAGCAACTGTACTTGTACAACAGCCGGTTCCTGTTCAATTAAAACAATATCAGGAAGTGATTTCAGCTCTGCTGTCAATATGGATGCTGCGACAGGTAATAACAGTACGTTTGATTCCAGACGTGGCACTATCGGCGCTGACAGTGTTACGTTCAGCACCAGTCACTACGCTGCAAGAGTTGTTTTTAGCAATGTCGGGCGAGTAAGGGTATGTACGCCTACAGTTTCCGGCAAAACTGGCATTTCTGGCTACCCAAATTGTTCTTAATCAGGAGAAAGCCAAGATGAAAAAACAAACCGGCTATACGCTTATCGAAATCATGATTGCCTTATTGCTGGGGTTAATCGTCGTGGCGGCGACCATCACCATTTATATCACCACTATTAGAGGCAGTACGGATACACTAAGATCGACCCGGTTAAATTACGATCTCGATTCTACGATGCAACTAATGATTAATGACATCAGGCGAGCGGGATATTGGGGTGGGGCGGTTGCGGGTGCTAACAGTCAAGATAACCCATTCATGGTGCCAACAACCAACGTGCAAATTAACCCCGATCCAGGCACCTGCATCTTATACACCTATGATGCCAATGGCAGCGGTATACTCACACCAACTGTTTTTACCGATGATGTCGATGCCGATGAATTTTACGGCTTCCGGCTCGAAGACGGCGCTATCGAAATGCGGCTAACAGGAACAACCACCGCAAATTGCAACGATGGCGCATGGCAAGCTCTTACCATTAACAACAACAGTAGCGGCGAACGAATCAACATCACGGGCCTGCAATTTAGCTTTAATCCCATTATTAACCCAAACTTGCCCGGCACCAGCAAATGCCTGAATACAGCCAGTTTGGCGGACCCAGAAGATACACTTTGCGCCGATACGACGGCAGGGTACCTGAATACAGGTCAAAGAGCCATAGAAACCCGTCAGGTCAATATTGTAATAACCGGCGCACTCGCCAATGATGCAACAGTTACCAAAACGATTAGCGACTCGGTCAGAATCAGAAACGACCGCATCTTTACGCAACAACCGTAAGCCACGTTTACAAGGAACACCGCGATGAAAACCAATAGTCCATCAAACATCAGTCAACGCGGCGCGGCAGCACTCTTAACGGCGCTGATATTGCTCATCAGCATCACCCTGGTGGCATTCCTGACCGCCAAAACCGTGCTGGTCGAAACCCAAATGTCCGCCAACACCTACCGCTCCGCCCAAGCGCTGGCAGCCGCCAATGCGGCCATGGATTATGCGCTGGCCTATTTTGGCGATCCAAACAATAACACATTCCCTTGTATTGCAGCCAGCTACCCCGTTGGTTTTGTTCAAAACCATACTTACCCGGCAGGAACTGATTTGCCGACCACATCAGCCAGTGTATGTATAGACAACACCGCCGTCAGACCCATTACCACGCCCTGGGGTGTTCAAATCGATACCACCTGTGTCACCCATAGCGGCGCTACCACTGCCGGCATGATTATCGCCACGGGCTGGAGCGATGACAATATTGCCCAGCGCACAGTGACTCAATGCGTCGGCACCCGCCCGCTGTTGGCCGGCAATGGGCCAGACCAATCATTAATATCTGGCGGGTCTGTCGGGCTAACGGGTAGCGCGCAAATCATCAATCGCTATAATGATCTTAACCTCTGGGCTGCGGGACCTGTTGATATCAATTCTGAGGCAATGGGAACCTATATTCGCCCTGTCGGTTTGGAAATCAACGATCTTACCCTCGCTCAGTTAACCAGCGCCCAAACATCACCGTCAATTCCCAATGCCCAAAAAGTATCGAGTAAGGGCCTGGGCACCGGCACCGACATTTATCAAAATGATGGCGTTCTGGCCGCCGCCGAAGCTGCGACTCAGGCCGATATAGATGGCGGCGGCACAGGCGATAGTGCCGGAACTTTCTTTGACCTGTTTTTTTCCGGCGTTAGGAAAGCCGAGATTGCCAGAAGCGCTCAAAGTGCACGTCAACTTCTTGAAGCCGGTCAACTTCTTGAAGCCGGTGCAGTTCCCAATGGCTTAACCGGCATTGTTTATGTCAAGGGCGATGCCAGTTTTGACGGCGGCAGCATCGGTACCGCTACAGAACCCGTATTATTGGTGGTTGACGGCGATTTTGCCCTAACCGGCGGCGATATTTTCGGCGTAATTTATATTACCGGCCAATTAACCGGAGCTGGCTCCCCCAACGTCAGCGGCAGCATGATTACGGAGGCGGGCGTCAATAGAGGCGCGGGCACTGTAACCCTCGTTTACAACCCATTTGGCGACGGCGACGGCGATGGCGTAGGTGCGTCCTTATCCGGATTAACCGGCATAATTGCCGGTTCATGGCGCGATTGGTAATTAGCAGTTCAACAGGAGAAACTCGATGAGACAGCTCTATCAGTACAAACGCAACAAAGGAATCGGCCTGCTTGAAGTGCTGATTACCACAGTAGTCGTAGCCGTCGGCTTGCTCTCCGTTGCTTCCATGCAAGGCAACTTTATGTCCGAAAGCGCCACCAACAAAACTCGCGCCGAGGCCATGGTGTTGGCTGAACAAAAGATAGAGGAATTAAGAAACTATATTAGCCGTGACAAATTCCCTAATCCAACAATTAACGCCTCAGAAGACATCACCGGCGTCAATGCGGACTTTACCCGAAACTGGCAAACTAGCGCAGGCGCCCCCTCAACCGTTACTCCCAGAATTGGTCTCATAGTCACCGTCTCCTGGGGCAACCAGTCCGATCAAAAAATAGCCCTCACCAGTCAAATCGCTTATGTCGAACCCAGCAACACTGCCGGTCTCGCCAGTGGACTCGGCGAGATCAGCCATCTCACCGGCCCCGGCGTAGGAGCACCGAGCCCGAATGCCAGAGCTTCCGAGCGAGCGCCTGGCCCAATCGATTTATTCAATCCCGATGGCACGTTAAAACCGGGTTTTACATTGGTACAAGACACAACTGACAGGTATCAGGATGAAGAAGGTAAAATTTATCGTCGCAATGGCGGTGGATTGACCGGCAGTAGTATCGAGCTTATTGCCAAATTGGTTCCCTTCGATATCGATTTAAGATATGAAGTCAATAACGCAGCCACGCTTCCTGATAACCCGATTCGCCTTTACACCAAAAGAGCTGACCTGGACAACATCACGGGTAATGAGGTCATCGATTTATACATCGCCAACGTCGTCGGAGGCATTGGCGACGGCTCAAACATGTTTGATGCCGGAACACAAGATGGAACAGAAGTAGGAAATCAAACGCTTGTGCTTGACGGTACCGCCACTTGGGTTCATCGCTATTCAGGCGGCGTCATTCTCAGCATAAAAGGCGCTGTCCATACCGTAAACAATCTGGATGATATTAAAATCGATCATAACCGGGAGGATATGTACTGTGTCTTTAAGCCCGGTGAAAATCAACACGTAAGAAATTACGCCTGTTATACCGGCGGCAACTGCAATGTCAGTGTCAGTGGTGCTGGCTACATAACCAACATAACCGATGGCACTAACGATGCTACCACTTGCCCCAACCCTTCAGTAGCAGCTGTTAAAGTTGGTCCCGGCGGCTGGCGAGGTAACGTGGGTTTGATTAATGTTGACGATGACGGCGGCGGAAAAGAAAGTGTTTGTTTTCTGGAAGAAATAAAAAGTCTAGAGTCGCAACCGTCAACAGCGCGTAAATTTAAAGGTATGTTGGACGGCCAGGAGCAAGGTGTTAATCAATCCTATAGTTGTCAGGACTTCTTGATAGTAGGCCGCCGCAACAACTTCAGTCAGCTGGCCGGTGCGTGTGCGGTGGCTATTGGTAGTCTAAATGTTGTCAGTTTGCCACCTAAAGAAGCGGTTCGGACTTTTACTTCGGGTTCGAATAACGTAGTTGTTGGCATTAATGAGACCTTTTGCAATAATTTACAACCGAAAGATTACACGCTGACAATCAACGTAACCAATTCAATAGCCGAAACTGTTGCTGAGGTAAGCGGCGGCACAAGTGGTGGTAGTTGTACCGGTGGTCCAGAAACATTTACTTGTTCCGGAACAACGAAAGCCAATGAGCTGACTGTAAACGCGAGCGCCCCAGGTGGCGCAACGGGTAGCTGTGCCGTGACGCTCGATACCAGCGTTACGTCCCCGACCGGAAGCTGTAATATTACCCTTGTTAGTCCCCCGATATACACGCTTAACGGAACGATATCCGGAAGCACAGGACAAGCGCCGACCGTTACGATAACCGATGATTTTACCGTTTTTAGTAAACCTTGCACGGTTTCTGGTACAACATTTAGCTGTCAAATTCAGACAACTTATTCATCGGTTAGGATTCTTGGCTCCAAAAAAGGCAAAAATTCGCCTTATTGCACAGTCTCCGATTTGAATTTGCAACCCGGACAATCGGAAACTCGCAATAATGTTTGCGAACTAAAGTACTAAATCTGAACGGGACGTGGTGACGGAATTGCGATCGTCGCCTCTTCCCCTACACGGGACGGGGTTAGCGAGTAGCCTGGATGAAGCAAAGCGGAATCCGGGGGGTATTTCAATGAATACAGAGTTGAACGAAATCGGGGTTGATCGAAGAGGAGACATTTTGGTTTATCATCTCGGTAAATAGCCTTGTTTCCCGGATTCCGCTTTGCTTCATCCAGGCTACGATTCTACAATTATCCCGTTCTTACGCGCACTGCGTTGGTATGCAATTAACGCTGTAAGGCGGATTCGCGCTAGCAATCCGCCATGATCTGGATGACCTAAATCGACCCCCGCCCGGATTTTTCCAAGCGGGGTTTTTTATGCCGATTGTTTTGGATGTGTGCGATGGTTGGCGGTTTGCTAGCGCGAAACCACCCTACAGCAGCGTAGGTTGGGTTGCCTTCTGTTTGGCAACCCAACATTTAATGGGTTGACGGTCATGTTGGGTTGGCTATCGCCAACCGCAACCTACGACTACGCCAACCCAATCTGATCTATAGTCAGCTATAGTGCAGACTACCAAAGAAGAGCGGGAACCCTCAAAATAGAGTCTTTTTTCAAAGAAACAAAGACCCTAACCGTAGGAGGTATTCCCGCCATGAAGAAGCATACGTATAGAGCGCAAAAAGTCAACAACATGAACTGGCAGCAAGTGAAAGAACAAACGATAGGAGAGACGTTGGTATTAGCGGTTGATGTTGCCAAAGTCCAGCAATACGCCTTACTGACCAATCAAGAACACACGCAAACATGGTTGATGCAATGGAGTCATCTTGAATATACGTCTTATCTCATTGAGCAGCTTAAAGCCCTTGAGGTGCCCATTTTCTCGTTCCCACGCGCCGCGTGGGAATGCAGTTCAGGCGCGCTGCGCCAAGCATCCTGTGAGGATTAAAAAACATGGACCGTAGCCGCTACCGGATTTGCGATGAAAAAGCACCCCATTTTTTAACCTGCACCGTGTTGAACTGGATGCCGCTATTCACTCGCCCGCAAACGGCAGGTATCATTCTGGACGCACTGCGTTACAGACAAGAAGAAACCGGCTGGAAATTATACGGCTACGTTATCCTGGAAAATCATTTTCATTTGATTGTACAGTCAGAGCATCTGGCTATGGAGTTACCGCGATTCAAATCCTACACGGCCCGTAAACTG
>JAGXGJ010000036.1 GCA_024636875.1 Methylococcaceae bacterium
GATAAATATTACCACCTGCATTGATTTGTAGGGACTACCCGCTAGTTCGACCCGTAAATGAGGTTGCAGTACGGACCTTATTGGGGTTGACGGTATTTCTATTGGTGGCGATACTGACAGCTGGGTTGGCTGCCTTATGGCAGAATTATTCAATAGAGTTGGGAAGCTTCTTGCGTTAATTAAATAAGGTAAACCCCCGGCATAGCCGGGGGTTTACCTTATTTAATTAGCCGTGAGCTTTTACGATTATGTTTATGATCGAGAGTCTGGGCGATTCGAACTACCCTCTTTGGCAGATTTAATTACTCAAAAAGCGCAAACTTTACCGGTTTGATGTTGCTTTTCCCCTGGAATTTAAAGTAGATACATCTATTATAGAGTCCGACGTTGGTAAAGCGACACAAAGTCCCCTCTCCCTTTGGGAGAGGGTTAGGGTGAGGGTATTACAAAGGTCGCTTTACCAACTTTGGCTCCTATACATCCCAAAAAAAGCATTAGTAAGGACGAGCGGAAAGCCATGATGCTGATTGTCAATCATCGTTGAATAATGAAATCGATGAGTAAGTGAGGACAGGCAAGGTCTCTTATTTCAGCGGATGCAAGTCTGGGGTCAGTAAGTTAGTTAGGTCGGCCACTTGATAGAAATTCTGGGCCGGAGGGAGTAACCCACAAGGTTTAGCTCAGTAAGGATTACTCATATTTTCTCATCGGATAAAGTGGTATCTGCAAAAAGAATTTGAATAATAGCCGATTGCACTATACCGAAATTTGTCCAATGGTTTTTTTTTTACAGTTCGCTTCAATTATTGTAAACGTTAATAACATTTCTACTCTGGCAGGATTGTTTGAATTGTTGCAAATAACTTATCAATTTTGTGCGGTTGTTCACATATTCCACCACAACAGACTTTTTTAATGATCAAGTTCTCGTCTTGAGCCTGAATTTTCCCGGTTAAAATTAATAATCAATCTATAACGTTTATTCTCTATGGTTGGAGGCTGCTAATGATATTCACAATAGTGAACGATTAAGCTTAAAAATATTATTCTATATTTCAATTGGATAGTTTTTTCTTGGCTTAGTTGCTTTTTAAGGTTCAAGTACTTTAAAGACGATACCAATGCAAATGTTGCGTGTTTTCGAGGAGCTGACTGGTTGGGTGTGCGCCCTGGTGTAATTGTTTTTCTCAAGCGGTATTTTTATTGGTGTGGGAATTGCAGATAAATCTTGTGTTACGGTCAGGGTTTGTGCAAATGTCCAAATAAACCTATCAATGCTATTGAGGAATGCAAAAAACATCGATTAACTATCCATAACCGGCTTTCTTCTATATTGAGTTGTTTTGCCGATGAAAGAATGTTTGAGTAAAGTCAGAAAGAACGGGCCAGAGTTGCTGGATCATTATTACGGCTGCATTGCCTTTGGCAGCGCTGGTTTATATTTTTCAGGCAGCATGACGGGCTAATGTTATTGAAAAGTAATGGTAATACAGGAAAGCGGCGCGAGAAGGAAGTGCAGTTAACCAACAATAGAAATAGAAACGTAATCAAGGCAAGTTATAATATTAACCGGTGATAACACACAGGATTCATGGCTATAAATTCTGCCTGGTGCTATACCTAAACTTATGGATTCAAGACGAGTCCGGCGTACATTTAAATTATACGAAACTATGACTCCAAAATTCACACCATTAAAAGATCATGATACGCCTGTCAAGGTATTGTTTACCGGTTACCTTTGTACCGTAGGCATAGGGTATTTTTTTGCACTAATTCAGATATTGTTTACGCATGGCATGGCTGACGGTAAATTCGGTTTGTCTGTTGATGATATTGTCTACAGCTATTACGGCAACCGTTCAGGGACTGTTCTGGAGCAGAAACTTAATGGCTCCATGAAGGACAATGCGCCGGAGCAGGAACGTTTCAAGATTATGGAGTGGGTAAGAAATGGTGCCGATTTCGATGATTATAAAGATGACGGGATTGAAAAAATAATCGAGACTCGTTGTGTAACGTGCCATAACAAGGAAGCATCCGGCATCCCCGATTTTACCGGTTTTGATGGATTAAAAGCCTATACTGCCCAGGATACAGGCGCTACCTTCGCGTCATTAACCAGGGTTTCACATGTTCATATGTTCGGCATCAGCTTTATTTTTATGTTTGTCGGTCTGATCTTTAGCTTTGCGGAAACGACAACTACTCAATACAAATGTATCGCCATTGGTATGCCTTATGTGTTTCTTGTTACAGATATATTGTCATGGTGGTTGACCAAGATCCACCCGATGTTTGCCTGGCTGGTTATTTTTGCGGGCATGGGCATGGGGATTTCATTTATGTTTATGTGGGCCACATCTATTCTGGAAATGTGGCTGTTTAAACCGGTGTTTATTGATGGTTTCGGTTCCCGTTATTTACAATGGCGCGATAGCCCGGAAGCATCCATTGCAGACAGGATATGGGTTGTTACCAAGACCCTTGTGAGTCAGATTAAACCGGCCGCCGTTCTTGTAAAAAAACAATGGCTAACCCACGCATGGCCGGTGATCAAGGATATGGTTAAAAAAAAGTAGTATATATAGTAGCGGATGGGCGCTGTAAAAGGCTTCGCGCCAATTTTGGCAATGCCCAGCCTTGCAGTATCCCGGTTACCTTTGTCTTTCGGCGTTTTCCGGCAGGTATTGCCTATTGTTGCAGGAATCTTACAGGCGTTAAATAATCATCCCAATCAGATGCTTCCCACACGTTAACCAGCGGAATCGGCGACGGTGCTATCCAGTACAGGGCCAGTGTACAAATTGTCAATAACACTGAGGCGGTCATATTGTTATAGCTGAATAATTTCATGGCTGTACCAAACGATTTTTTTACTCTCACATTCGATAAATTAACGCTGCAAAATTCATCCAGAAACAAATGAACAATAAATCCCAGCGCAATAAACAAACCATTTAGCCATGCATGTAAAACGTCCCAATGAACAAAATGATAACTGACACAGATTATCAAAAGGGCAAAGAAGACCGCCGCCATTACTGAATGAAAAACGCCGCGGTGAACGGTAAGGTTATTAAACAAGCTAAATACGCCATATCGTATGACCAGATAAGTTACCGCTGCAATCGATAATAACCGGTATGAACTATATGTACCTTCAAATACCTGTAGCGCGGTCGCCACGCCCATTAAGGCCAGTACGTTAAACAACAGCTTTACCGGTCTTGAGTTGTTCGCATCAATATCAGGCAGCATCCCTCCAACTGTACCCAAAAAAACAAGCCAGGGCATATCGGTGATTGCTATCAGGTGTACATTGACGCAAATAAGCGCAGCGCCGGTACTGGCAGCGGCTGCGATGGACAGGTGAGTGTTAAAATTGGCCATATAAGACAATAATCCTTTAAAAATTGAGTAAGATTAGAGCCTATGACGCTTTATGTCTATAGCATGGGCATCCACGCAGGGTAAAATAGTTGGCCTGTAAACCTTACTCACTTATACTAATGAACCATTTTTGATAGCCTCTATAAAATTTCAATCCTAGAAAAATGTCATGATCAAATCATTAAGCTGTTTTAAAGCCTACGATATTCGCGGACGCATTCCCGATGAATTGAATACAGATATTGCCTACCGTATAGGCAGAGCCTATGCAGAGAGCATCCAGCCCGGCAGCGTGATTGTCGGCCGCGACATAAGGCTATCCAGCGATGAAATGGCGGCCGTCGTTATCGAAGGCTTACAGGATGCGGGGGTTAATGTTTATGATATTGGCTTGTGCGGCACAGAAGAGGTTTATTACGCGACTTTTGCCTATCAGGATGCAGGCAAGCCGATGGACGGCGGCATCATGGTGACTGCAAGCCATAATCCAAAAGATTTCAATGGCATGAAGCTGGTGCGCGAACAGAGCAAACCCGTTAGCGGCGATACCGGTTTGAACGACATCAAACAATTGGCCGAAGCCAACAACTTCGCAGCGCCTGTAATGCATCGCGGCAGTGTCAAGCATATTTCCATCGGAGCAGACTATACCCGACATCTGTTAGGCTATGTCAACCCCAAGGCATTAAAACCCCTGAAAATTGTCGTCAATGCGGGTAATGGGGCGGCAGGTCATGTTGTCGACTGGCTGGAAACGGCTTTAAAGCAAACCATGATTCAAGCGCTGGAATTTATTAAAGTGCATCATGAGCCGGATGGTCATTTTCCACATGGGATTCCTAACCCGTTATTACCGGAAAATCGCGACAGTACCATCTCTGCCATAAAAGAGCATGGCGCGGATTTGGGTATTGCCTGGGATGGTGATTTTGACCGCTGTTTTTTGTTTGATGAAACCGGCCGTTTTATCGAGGGTTACTATATTGTCGGTTTACTGGCTGAAGCATTCCTTGAACGGAATCCTGGCGCAAAAATAGTCCACGATCCGCGCTTGACCTGGAACACGATCGACATTGTCAATAGTCTGTCAGGGATAGCCGTGCAAAGCAAAACCGGCCATGCCTTTATCAAGGAAAGAATGCGCAAGGAAGATGCCGTTTATGGCGGCGAAATGAGTGCTCATCATTACTTTAGAGATTTTTCCTATTGCGACAGCGGCATGATTCCGTGGCTGCTGGTAATTGAGCTCATGAGTAAAAGCGGCAAAAAGCTGTCTCAACTGGTCGATGAAAGGATGCTGCGTTTTCCCGCCAGCGGCGAAATCAATCGCACCATTGCCCAGCCTGAGACAGCCATTGAATTGGTGCGAAAGCATTATCAGCAAAATGCGCAACATGTTGATTTTACCGATGGCTTAAGCATGGAGTTTGCTGACTGGCGTTTTAATTTACGCTGCTCAAACACCGAACCGCTGGTTAGATTAAACGTGGAATCGCGGGGTGATGAAGCCTTGATGCAGATGAAGACTGAAGAGCTGTTGGCGTTGTTGACGGCGTAGAGATTTGCTGCCACCGAGTCAAGGCATTGTCATGAGTGCGGGGGCGACTGAAGTCGCCCCATATCAGCAGTATATCTGCTTTTTAAGTTAATCAGGAGGCTGGTGATTAATGGCGTTTGCTATTTCTTCCGGCCGCAGGGTCTTCAAATTTAACTTTCAAAGGCTTTCCGTGATATAAGTTGCCGTCGAGTGCGGCTATGGCAGCCCGGGCTTCGTGGCCTTCCATTCCGATAAAGCCGAAACCGCGGCATTTGCCGCTGAATATATCGGCAATAAGTTGAATGGAGCGCACTTTGCCATATTCGGAAAATAAAGCCTGAACAGTTTCTTCTGTGGCGTCGCTAGGTAAATTTCCTACAAAAAGTCGTTTCAAAAGACATATCCTAAATTTGGGGGTGAGATTGACCGGATTATCCGGTTAGGTCACAACCCCGCATGCTCTGCATACGGAGTTGGGTATTAGAAAATAACCTGGCCTAAGCCGCAGTTACATTTGAAGCTTGTGGGCCTTTAGCGCCTGATTCCACTTCATATTTAACAGCTTGGCCTTCAGCTAAAGTGCGGTAGCCGCCGTCGCTTGCGATTGCAGAAAAGTGTACAAACACATCTGCGCTGCCGTCGGCAGGAGAAATAAAACCGAAACCTTTAGACTCGTTAAACCACTTAACAGTACCCGTTGCCATATAACGTCCTCAATAAATCAATGAAAATATTTGATTGCAAATCAAACCGGACACAAGCAGGAAAAGACGGATGGAATTTCTGAAAAGTGCTGATTAACATGCAAAACTTATTAATAGAAGTCTCGCATCAAGAGCGTAGCACTGTCTATTAAAGTTTTATTATAAAGGCTAATCCTTGATTTAGCCATCGAAAATTTATTACTGGCGCAATTAATCCCGTCTCTACCAATTGACACATCTTTATTTCCAGATACTGACAATATTGGTGAAGTCATCCGTCCAAGGTTTCATATCGAAGTATAAGGGCATTTTATGCCAGTTGCCCAGACGGCTTAGACTTAGCGGCGCCAGTGTTTCGGGATTCTTTGCCATAACCACCCAGTCTGTTGCAACCACCAGAGGGATGTTTTGCTGCGGTTTAAATTCCTGTATGAGCGCTGCCAAATGTAAATGCTCGGCATGTATTGACAAGACTTTCTTCAGCAGCAGATGGCGGTTGGTGATATGAAAAGCCAGTATGCCACCGGGTTTGAGTTTTTTGAAATAAAGCTCCAATGCTTCCTGGGTCAGCAGATGTGTTGGTACAGAATCTGAACTGAAAGCATCCAGCACCAGTAAATCAAATTTTTGATCCGGCTCTTTTTCCAGCGATAAACGCGCATCGCCAATGCGCATCGTTGTCTTGTGAGCGCATAGTTTCAGGTAGCTGAAATAGTCGGTATTATTGGCAATATCGACAACCAGGGGATCTATTTCGTAGAGTGTCCAGTCCTGCGTGCTCTTGGCATAACAGGCTAAAGCACCGGCTCCAAGCCCGACTATGCCTATCTTCCAGTTTTTATTATTGTTGTCAAATTCTTTAAACAATTGCCCCATCGGTCCCGGGCGGCTGTAATAGGTTAAGGGTATTCTGGCCAAATTTGCAGCCAGTCGCTGTGCGCCATGTTTAGTCGTACCGTGAAACAGTTCGTGATACTTTTCAGGTTGATTGTGTTCATCGGTCAAAATACTTTCACGTACGGCAAGAACACCAAAAAAAGTGCGTTCCTGATAAAGTGTATGAGAAGACAGACCATGTAGACCCAGGCTAAGAAAAATGATAGCGCCCGTTAATAAGGCATAGGCGACAGGCCGTCGTCTGAGTAAATAAGTTAAAAACGTCAAGGCAATTAAGCTGATGACAATCAAGTCGAAATACTGGAGTAACTCCATGCCGCTGGTATAAAGAACAAGACCGGCAATAACAAGCAGGGCAGGGGCTATAATTTGCAGCAGCAGCCCTTTGTTAAGTGATAAAACAGTTCCCGGGCGCAGTAATAGCGCAGCAACTATCATGATCGGATATTCATAGATACCATTGAAAATAAAGGGTGCGACAAAGGTATTGAACATGCCGCCCAGCATGCCGGCAAAAGACATGATCAGATAGAAGGTTGTTAAATACCGGGTATGCGGCCTGTCTTTGGCAAGTTCGCCATGACAGACCATTACGGCAAAGAAAAAAGCCAGCAGATGCAGACATAGATAGGCCCAATAGGGCAAGTCGGCCGGGTTTATGAATGCGTAGGCTATAAATGGCAATAATACGACAGGCTGCAGCCTGACCATTAGCGGATGTATTCTGTCATTCCATTTGGAAAAAACGATTACAAAAGACAGTAGATACAAGGTCAGCGGGATAATCCATAACAACGGCACGGAGGCAATATCGGTGCTGATGAAATTCGTCAGGCCTAGCAACAGGCTGGATGGAACAAAGGCCAAAGCCATCCAGCGCAATTTGCGATATAGGCCGAGATTATTTTCCTTAAGGGAGATGTCTTGAACAATGACGGTGTTTTGCCGGGTTTTCCATAGAACAAAGGCACAACCGGCTATAAGCAAGCACAGTATGATGTAGCCAATGCTCCAGTAAGTTTTTTGATTCGCCAGTCCAATGGCCGGTTCAAGCAGAAAAGGATAGCTCAGTAAAGCAATCAGACTGCCCGTATTGCTGGCGGCATAGAGATAATAAGGATCATGACTAGTATGGTGGCCGACATTGGCAAACCATTTTTGAATCAGCGGTGCGGTGGTTGATACCACGAAATAGGGCAGGCCGATTGCCAGAAATAATGTCCATAGCAGCCAAAATGTCGGATCGCTTTCAGTCGGTGGAGCGGTGTTTTCAGGCAAGGCAACCGGCAGCGCCAGGAAACTTATAAGAATAATGACCGCATGAATTTGAATTTGACGGTGTTGATTGAAGCGTGTGGAAATAGCGTGCGCATAAAGATAACCGAGAAACAGGATGCTTTGGTAAAACACCATACAAGTATTCCATACCGCCGGAGAGCCGCCAAGTAAGGGTAATAATATCTTCCCGAACAGAGGTTGCAGAGCAAACATCAGTGATGCGCTGATAAATAATGTCCCGGCAAATAACACTATCAGGGATAGGCTTCGGTCGGTTTTTGCTTCTGAAGGGTAGCTCATTATTTTCATTTTAGCCTATTAGGCTTGTTGTTTTAATGGGCTAATAATAAAGCATTTGCTGTGCTATTGGGCACTCGGATGCAAATTTTGGAAGATTGAACTGCTTGGTGATGCTTTTTTTTGCGGCTTTAAGAGGAGCGGGCCGGGTTAACCCCGCCACAAAACTACGCTGAAAAATAAGCAGTTATATGAAATTATTAGTGAACTTCATGTTCTTCGTGGTTGAACTGCTGAATTCAGGATTAAGGGGGATAGTCAGGACTGCGCTTAAGCGTTGGGTTTTGGTAGAGCGTTTAGATATTAAGTTAATGTGTTTTACAAAGAACGCAAGCTAGAAAGAATGATGTTTCGCCAGGTTTTATTATGGCCTAATTAATTTCGCTATTAAATTTAGTAACATAACATGCCTACAAATGGGGCTCCATTGAACGCATCACCATTAATTTCAAAGCTGCCCTGGCCACCCTTAAGTCTTTTGGTACCTTCTACCATTGCTTGTATCTCTCCTAATACCACTACTCTCCCTGTTTCAGGGTCAGGGACAAACGAAATCGCATCCTTGGTAAAAATCTGGCCTAATTCGATTTCGTGATTTCTGGGTTTCACAATATTTAGCTGGATAGCGGATGCTGCTGTAAACAGACCGATTCCGTTCACAGTCACACCGGAAAAGAACATTCCTTTGATTTGCGTATTATTATGGCCTAGCGTGGCCGTCAACACACCTGAAAAACAGGTACCTGGGGCGCCGAAAAAGGTTACATCAGGAAAATGCTTTGGTTGTTCATTCAGAATATTACAATCATCATTAAAGTCTAACGGTGCAATAGTTCCGGTTATGATCTTACAGCTATTTTTAACTGCAAAGGCATTGACATATTTTAAAGATAACAAAATAGCGAGAATCAATGTGAAATATTTCATGGTTGGATATCTTCATAGTTATTGTTCGGGTTTGCTGTCTTTTGTCTTTTACTTTGCAATTATGAACAGCCCTTTTACTTTTTTACTATAGTAGCTTTTCAGAGCAACACTGAAAAAATTTACTAATCGGGGGGCCTATTATTACAGTTAGACAAAAACGTTTTAACCGGCACTATGCGTGTTAATGATGATATCTCAGGCTATTTTCAGGATCGGGCTTTATAAGCAGTTTATGCTGAACGGGGACTTGGCAAGATTTTGGTATCTATTGAAATGGTCGTTATCATAAGAACGGGCCATGGAATGGGTTCATTATCATGCAAAGGATTTAAGGAATGTCGTGTTCGATATCGTTAATCAGCGACTATTGAGCATATCAATCAGGACGTGCCCTCGCTAAAAATGAGATTGGTAAGGGAGCAGGCAAGCGATAAAACTAATAAAAAAAATTGATTTTTAAAATGGGTGAGTTATTATATCGGGCTTGCGGAGAGGTGGCTGAGCGGTCGAAAGCGGCGGTCTTGAAAACCGTTGAGGGTTGATCCCCTCCCAGGGTTCGAATCCCTGCTTCTCCGCCATTTCAATGATAGTTTTTCTAGTAGATAAATGAGTCTGAATAACTCCCTATAACTACAGTCGTTTTTTGAGCCTCATTCATCTAAGGGCCTTAAATAATTTAGAGCGTTCGTTTTGCAGTTGTTCGGCCGCTTGATCATCGGTTTGGCTAAGAGTCACTTTGTCCATGAACAACATAAAAAAAACCCGCCGCAGGTATAAGAAACGCCGAATCCCCAAAAGATATTTTATTGTCGCAGGTTTGTTTGTCCTGTTGTGCGGGTTAGGGGGCTGGCTTTTTTATGAAGTGTCGTACTTAAAACCCGCCGAGGTATGGTATGAAGCCAAAGCCCCCGCTGCCAGTGCATTAACCTTCCCAAAAGATGATGCCCGGCATCAGGCAAAAATGGAATGGTGGAGTTACAACGGCCATTTAAGCACCGGATCCGGTAAAAAATTCAGTTTTCACTATGCGATATATTTGATAACCGGCTTGAAAAGTCAGATAGTCGGCCATGTTTCTTTAACCGACCTTCAAACAGGACATCATTATACAGATCAACTCAAATTTGACGCTAAATCGTTAATGACCGAAGAAAATGGTTTTGATTTTGTATTGGGCAACTGGATCATGAAAAGACAGGATGGAGGCGACGTACTCAAGGTTAACAGTAAAGATTTCAGCTTTAAATTAAACCTGACCAGTACCCTGGCACCGGTATTACAGGGTAATAATGGCTCCATTCAAATGAGTCTGGCGGATCGCAGTTATTATTACTCACGGACGCGCATGCCAATTTCAGGCTGGGTGAGAAGCGGCAAGAAACTTGAGACCGTAGAAGGGATTGGCTGGTTTGACCATCAATGGGGAGACTTTTTGACAGGCAAGCTGGCTTGGGAAAAGTTTAGCTTGCAATTGGATGATGGCACCGACATCATGATTTATAATTTGCGCGACAAGGCTAATAAAGCTAATCATGCCATGGCCAGCATTACCCAAAATGGTATAACAGAATTGCTGGCAAATAGTGATTTTACTCTCACGCCGGGAACAACATGGATTAGCGCCAGGTCTCGTATTGCCTACCCTATTGAGTGGACCATCAAAATTCCCAAAAAAAATATTGCTATTAACACCAGCAGTATTATCAATAATAGCGAATTCGATGCAGCAACAACTACTTATGACACTTATTGGAAAGGCGCCGTTAATGTAAAAGGCACCAATACCGGACAAGGTTTCATGGAGTTAAGGGGTTACCCAGCCAGGCGTTAAGGCTTGACGAATATTGTCCGGGCTATAATTGCCAGAGCCAGACTATTATGTGGACAGAAAAGTATTATCTATTTGGTTAAAGGCACCATTAATCAAGCTATTGCCGGTCATGAAATGCATGATGAGCTTAAAATATCATAATCTGCCGGATGAAAAATCGTAAGCAAGATTGATGTCTTGCTTGTTATTGGCACTCAACTTTCATTCGTTAGCGTGGTTTATCGTTCAACCTGAAAGTTTCTACCTTGAGCCTTATTAAAATGACTTTACTCATTCAAGATTACGCATTACTCACTGATGAAGAATGTGATGCCCGAATAATCGCAGCTAAAGAGAAGCTTGGCAGCCGTTGTGTGATTCTTGGACACCATTACCAGCGCGACGAAGTTTTTAAACATGCCGATTTTACAGGCGATTCCTTAAAACTATCGAGAGATGCAGCTCAATCGGATGCCCAATATATCGTTTTTTGCGGTGTGCATTTTATGGCAGAAGTCGCCGATATATTGTCCCGTCCAGAGCAGATTGCCATCTTGCCCGATTTGGCGGCAGGTTGTTCGATGGCGGATATGGCAAATCTCTTAAAAGTGCAGAAATGCTGGGAGGAATTGGCACAAATAATCGATGTAGAAAATGAAGTCACTCCGGTTACCTACATCAATTCCGCCGCCGATCTGAAAGCCTTTTGTGGCAAGCACGACGGTATCGTCTGCACTTCGTCCAATGCCCGGAAAATACTTGAATGGAGCTTTGCCAAACGCTCAAAGGTGCTGTTTTTTCCGGATCAGCATTTGGGGCGTAATACCGGTTATCGCATGGGCATTCCGCTGGAGGAAATGGTCACCTGGGATTTTACCAAACCCATGGGCGGCTTGTCTGAAGAACAAATCCGCAATGCCAAAATTATACTCTGGAACGGCTATTGTTCAGTGCATCAGGTTTTCAAGCCTGAGCAAATTGATAATTTTCTTGCGCGCTACCCGGAAACCAAAGTGATTGCACACCCGGAAGCCTGTTTCGAAGTCTGCCAAAAAGCCGATTTTGTCGGTTCTACCGAGTACATTCTAAAAACCGTTCACGAAGCCGAACCCAATACCCGCTGGCTGGTGGCGACAGAATTAAATCTGGTCAATCGTTTGCATGAAGAATGCAAGGCGCAGGGTAAAAATGTTCATTTTATGTCACCGACGCTGTGCATGTGTTCAACCATGTTCAGAACAGACCCTCAGCATTTGGCCTGGGTACTGGAAAATCTGGCAGAAGGGCAGGTAATTAATCAGATTTCCGTGCCGGCTGAAGATGCCAGCTTGGCAAAAAAGGCCCTGGAAAATATGCTGGCGATTAACTAGTGCAGCATCGTGTCTGTTAATCGTAAAGATGAATTCGTAATAAATCGGTATTTCCAAAATATCGTTGATAACCTGATAGTCAACACAACACGATGCTGCACCGGGTTTTTCTGCGGGCTGCTGCAAACCCTGCCGGCGACAAGAAGGGCAGCTACAAATAAAAATCCCGGGTAATCCATTATGTCTACCTGTCTTCCTGTCGCTGCTATTGATACAGCACTATTTTCCGCAAGTTATGCAATTGGCCGGCAGCGCTGGTTGGCTGCGCTCGGAAAGTCCGTGCGCTGCCTGGCTTATCCCTGTCCGGGCACGGGCCCTGATGGCGAGGCGCTGTTTACCGATACTGTCTGGATTGGTTCCGAAGATGCCGAAAAGGTCGTAGTTTTAATTGCTGGTACGCATGGCATTGAAGGCTTTGCAGGCAGTGCGATAGAGCTCGATGTTCTGCATCTGATTGCTGGCGGGCATATTGTTTTTCCGGCTAATACAGCGGTGTTGATGCTTCATGCGTTAACGCCGTGGGGTTTTGCCTGGCTGCGCCGCTGTGATGCCGATGGCGTTGATCTTAATCGTAATGTTGTCGATTTTGGACAGGCATTACCCGAAAACGCTGCTTATGAATTACTCAGACTTGCGTTGTTTTTAGCCGATGCCCGGCAAAGACAGAGCACTTTTGCAGAGTTTGAACAGCAGCATGGTCGTGTGGCGCTGGAAAAAGCCATAAGCGCCGGACAATATTGCGATCCGGCCGGCCCTTTTTATGGCGGGAAATGTCCTGCGCATGGCCGGCTTGTTGTCGATGATCTTATAGGCAAATACGCCCTGCAACAACGGGATTTGGCAGTCATCGATTTGCATACAGGCCTGGGTTTTTACGGATACGGTGAAATTATATGTGATCATGAGCCGGATAGTGCGGGAACAACCGTCGCGCAGCACTGGTACGGTGATTCAGTAACCTTGCCTTTGCTGGGTACATCCAGTTCAGTTCCTAAAACGGGTTTACTGGATTACGCCTGGCACGCCATCATGAATGAGCATAGCTGCTACATTACGCTGGAATTCGGTACTTTCACAACTGATCAATTATTTGAAGTATTGTTGCGTGATCATCAGCTTTGGGCCCAAGCCGGGAATGATCAGGCGCGTTTGCAGCATGGCAAACTTATGCTCAGGCATTTTTGCCCGAACGATCAGGCCTGGCAGGAAATGGTCCTGTTTCGAGCCAGACAAGTGTTTACGCAGGCGTTGCGGGGATTGTCCACTTGACTATTTTAATTCGTCATGCTGCATTGGCTGATCTTGATGAATTGGTAGAACTTGAAAAGTCCAGCTTTGAAATTGACAGATTAAGCCGGCGCAGTTTCCGGCATTGGCTAACGACTGAGCATAGGGCTTTACTGGTTGCCGAAGTCGATAAAGCGGTTGCCGGTTATATTCTTATAATTTATCATCCGGGTACACGGCTGGCCAGAATCTATTCTCTCGCCGTATCAGCTCCGCACAGAGGCGCAGGCATCGCCAAAGCGCTGCTGTTGGCGGGAGAGCAGGCCGCTAATGATGATGGCAGGCTCTATCTGCGTCTTGAAGTGAGCGTCGATAATATCCCGGCGATTAAACTGTATGAAACCCTGGGCTTTCAAAAATTCGGCATATACCGTGATTATTATCAGGATCACAAAGATGCATTGCGGTATCAGAAACGTATACGCCGTTATCGCGATACGCTGCAGTACCGTTCTGTTCACTGGTTGAGACAAACCACGCCTTTTACCTGCGGACCGGCAGCGCTGATGATGGCTATGCACGGGCTTGACAAGGTTTATCAGCCGTCGTGGGAAGAAGAAATCAATCTTTGGCGTGAAGCCACAACTATTTTTATGACTTCGGGTCATGGCGGCTGCCATCCTGTTGGTCTGGCACTGGCTGCAAAGCGCCGGCAATTTTCTGTGGAAGTCTGGATAAACCAAACCGGTACGCTGTTTATTGACGGTGTCCGCAGCGAGGAAAAAAAGCAGGTCGTCGAGCTGGTTGATAACTGCTTTAAGCGCGAGGCGGCTGAACAGAAAATAAAAATACATTATGCCAATATCACCCAGGGAGAGCTGATTAGCGCCTTCAAAGCCGGTGCAATACCGCTGATACTGATCAGTACTTATCTTATGGATAGAAAAAAAGTTCCGCATTGGGTGGTAATGAGCGGTTTTGATGATGATTGTCTGTACATGCACGACTCCGATCCGGACGAGGGCCGGCAAAGCGAGCTCGATTGCCAGTTTATTCCTGTCGCGCGCGAAGACTTTGACCGCATGTCCTGTTTTGGAAAAAATCGCTTGCGGACGGCGGTGATTATCAGGCCGGGTTAGCACAGGTATCGACACGATTCTGATTGCAGCCTCTCCAAAGGGGGAAGGTAAAGGGACTGCAGGTTGCGGCACAATCAGATAGTGGACTCATTTTGGTTTTTAGCAAAATTATGTCATTCTGGCTTGTTTTATTAAATTTATTCAACGATAATAGACAGCCTTTAGCCGGTTACGGCTGAAACATAATGGTGATCGTGTCGGTCCTCTCGCAACGATACGCTGTAAACCCCGCCAGGTCCGGAAGGAAGCAACGGTAGCAGCAGATTCGTGTGCCGGGATGCGGCTGGTGCGATTACCGCCCAGTTTAATTGATCACCTGACTTGGTCGCAACTTTACGAGCCTGCAATGAATTACCAGGTTCTCGCCAGAAAATGGCGCCCCTCTAATTTCACACAAGTTGTTGGGCAGGAGCATGTCGTCAAATCGTTGATGAACGCTTTGCAGCATGACCGCCTCCATCATGCCTATTTATTTACCGGAACGCGCGGCGTAGGCAAAACCACAATTGCCCGGATTTTAGCCAAAGCTGTTAATTGTGAAAATCTCCAGGATTTTAATCCTTGCGGCGTATGCAGCGTATGCCGTGATCTGGATGAAGGGCGGTTTCTGGATTTAATCGAGGTGGATGCGGCATCGCGCACGAAAGTAGAAGATACTCGCGATTTGCTGGATAATGCGCAATACGCGCCCAATCATGGCCGCTATAAAGTCTATCTGATCGATGAAGTCCACATGCTGTCCGGACACAGTTTCAATGCCTTATTGAAAACCCTGGAAGAGCCGCCTCCGCATGTAAAATTCCTGTTGGCCACAACAGACCCGCACAAAATTCCTGTTACCGTGCTGTCCCGCTGCCTGCAATTTAATTTGAAGCTGTTGCTGCCCGGTCAGATTTTCCTGCAAATGCAATTCATACTTGAACAGGAACAAATTGAATTTGAAGCCGCCGCCCTGAAATTAATAGCACGCGCCGCTGACGGCAGTATGCGCGACGGTTTAAGCCTGCTGGATCAGGCCATTGTCTTTGGCAACGGCAAAGTGGCGGCAGAAGATGTCAGCGCTATGCTGGGTACCGTTGCGCAGCAGCCTGTTGAAGATATATTAAGCGCTTTGGCCCAGGGCGATGCGCCGGCAATTATGGCTAAAATAAGTGAAATTGCCAATACACAACCCGATTTCCGCGATGTGTTGCAGCAGATATTACAAGTGCTGCACCGTATCGCGTTGATTCAGCAAATACCTGGCGCAATCGATCAGGATTTTGATGGTGATATGATTGCTGCATTATCATCCCGATTGACTCCCGAAGATGTTCAACTTTATTATCAAATAGGTTTGGTAGGCCAGAGAGACCTGGATTTGGCTCCCGATCCACGCAGTGGTTTTGAAATGGTCATGCTGCGTATGTTGACTTTCAGACCGGCAACGAGTGAAGCTGTACCGGTCAAACCGGCCCAGATTCTTCAGACGATTGATAAAAAGGCTCGGACTGTTGAGAAACCGGCAGTAATAGAGCCAACAGCCATCGCTGCTGAAAACAGCACCCCGAAAACAGCTAATCCAAAACACGATGAGAATTGGGCAGCCATAATTGCCGCCATGAAGATTAACGGCCCTGCCAGAGAGTTTGCCAATAATTGTGTGCTGGAGACTATTGATGATAAAGTCTGCACATTAATAGTAGATCCCGGCTATATCAGGGGCGCACGCGCAGAAGAAGCCTTGCGAAAGGCATTGCAAGCGTATTGGGGCTCACCGCTAAAGCTGGTTATTAATACTAAAAAAACCGCGATCGATACGCCGGCTGTCCAATTGGCCAAAGAACGCGAAGATAAACAGCAAGCCGCTGTGGATGCTATCAATTCAGACAAAAACATTCTGGCTTTAAAAGATCATTTTGATGCGCGGGTTATGCCCGGTACCATAGAGCCTGTATAAAACTAGTGAGGATAAAGAAATGAAAAATGCATTAGGCAATATTATGCAGCAAGCCCAGAAAATGCAGGAAGATTTTAAGAAAGCGCAGGAGGAATTGTCCCTGATGCAAGTACAGGGTCAGTCCGGCGGGGGGTTAGTGACTATTGTGATGACCGGCAAGCGTGAAGCCAGAAAAGTAACCATCGATGATTCGCTGCTGGGTGAAGATAAGGACATGCTCGAAGATCTGGTTGCTGCGGCTATCAATGACGCCGTAAATAAAGTCGCCAAGATGAAAAAAGAAAAGATGTCTGAAGTAACCGCCGGAATTCCATTGCCACCCGGATTCCAAATGCCTTTTTAATATGCAAAAAAAAGGTTTATTAGGGCAGTTAATACAGAATTTATGCTGTTTGCCTGGCGTTGGACCAAAAACGGCTCAACGCATGGCGTTTCATTTGTTTCAGCGTGACCGCAATGGCGCGAAATTGCTGGCTGAAACACTGCTGCGTGCGATTGATAATATTGGCTATTGCCGGCAGTGCCGCACACTCACCGAGGACGTTCTGTGTGAGATTTGCGCCGACAAATCAAGAGACAGCACTATTATCTGCATAGTGGAAAGCCCTGCTGATGTCTGGATTGTCGAGCAGGCAACCATCTTCAAAGGCCATTATTTTGTACTGCATGGGCGATTATCGCCTTTGGATGGTATGGGCCCTGATGAACTCGGTCTGGATTTGCTGGAACAAAGCCTGGCAACAGGTACTATCAAGGAACTGATTCTGGCCACCAATTCAACAGTAGAAGGCGAGGCAACCGCCTATTTTATCGGCGAGCTGGCCAGAAAACATCGGGTTCTGGCGAGCAGAATAGCACACGGCGTACCGATGGGGGGTGAACTGGAGTTTATTGACAGCGGCACCTTATCCCATGCGTTTAACGGGCGCAAAGAGGTTTAAGGTAACTCGCAAAAATACCCCCTGTTACTGTTGCCACAGATTCACAGATTATAAATAAGTTTAATCTGTGAATCTGTGGCGGTTTATTTTGCGAGTTGCCTAAGATACTGTCCACAGTTAAAATCGTACTCAGTCGATCAGATCATAGATTATAAGGGTAACAATATGAAAAATTGTTTATTTTGCAAAATGGTTAGCGGTGAAATTAAGCCGGATACAGTATTTGAAGATGATAATGTTCTGGCATTCAGAGACGTTAATCCCCAGGCGCCCGTGCACATTCTTGTTATTCCAAAACGCCACATAGCAACCCTGAATGATTTGGATGATGCCAAGTTATCAGGACAGTTATTAAAAACCGCTGTAAATCTGGCAAAACAGGAAGGCTTGTCAGAAGAGGGTTACAGAACCGTGTTTAATTGCAACAAAAATGGAGGGCAGGCAGTTTACCACCTGCATTTGCATTTGTTAGGCGGCCGTCAAATGGATTGGCCGCCGGGCTAAGCCATTAATCTGGAATGGAATAACCGGAGTCAAACGTTGTTTTAGCATTTAGCCGCTTTTTCCTTCCGCCAGCCAACAGCTTGCCCATCTTTTTTGCCGCCATTCTCCGACAGGTCAAACCTTCGACTTCGGCTTTAAAGCGCTCACTGCCGAGCGCCGCACTCTTGTTTGCCGCAATGCGTATTGCTTCCAGTATAGGAACCAAAGTTGGTAACGCGACCTTTGTAATACCCTCACCCTAACCCTCTCCCAAAGGGAGAGGGGACTTTGTGTCGCTTTACCAACGTCGGACTCTATAACTTTAAAAATGGCTGTCAGGATACCATTTGTTGGTTAGCCAAACTGTTTGATAGGGTTTAAGTGTAAGCAGGGTTTGATTTTCAGTGATTTCATCGCCACTGATTAAATCCATCCATTTATCGGTAACGATCAGGTTGATATCGGCAAGAAAGATCTGCTGTTCTTTATCCGTAATATTATTTATTGCAAAGATGCTCTGATCACGGGTCAGGTTTTGCCTCCAAAACGCGCAGATGCCATCACCCAACTGCAAGGTAAACTGTGTGGCGTTGGGATGAAAAGCCGGCTGTTTCCTGCGAATCCCGATTAATCGTTTCAGCTCATTCAGGATTTTGGCATGATGCGAGTCCGTTGCCAGCAACTTTTCCAGCTCATTCATCTGCCAGTTATGCCGGTTGATGGCCCGGTTGTTGCCGGTATTTTTCAGTTTCTCGACATCGTTTTCGGTGCCTAGAAGACTGTGAATATAAAACGCCGGCAAGCCTTCCAATGCCAACATGATGGCATGCGCGCAAATAAATCGCTGCTGTTGCCATTGGTCTGCTCCACTCGAGACCGTCCCTTTGAGTGCGTCGTATAAAGTAATATTGATTTCATAGGGCTTTTTCCCGCCATTGTCCAGGGTACGCCAGGAAATATGGCCGCCAAAGGATGCCATAGCGGCAACCAGCGCTGCAATTTCCGCTTCGTTCAGCAAGCCTTCGGCAGGCCGTAAGCCAATGCCGTCATGAGAAGCGATAAAATTGAGATAGGCCGTTCCCATCATGGCCGGCGGCATGCTCATCAACCAGGTTTTTAAATGCCGGCTGCTGCCGGTTACCAATGTGTTTAATAACAAGGGCGGCAGCGAGAAGTTATAAATAATATGGGCTTCATTGGCATTGCCGAAATAGGTCAGGTTTTCCCGATTGGGCAGGTTGGTCTCGGTGACGATAATCGCATCGCCGGTATGGTGCTGGATCAACGTGCGCAACAAGCGGACCAGCTCATGAGTTTGCGGCAGATTGATGCAGGTCGTGCCAATCTCTTTCCATAAAAAGGCAATCGCGTCCAGACGGAATATTTTGACGCCCCTCTCGAGATAGAAACGGATGATCTTGACAAATTCAAGCAATACATCGGGATTAGAGAAATCAAGGTCAACCTGATCGTGACTGAAGGTGCACCAGACACAGGTATTGCCTTCCGGAGTTGAAACCTCTCTGAGCAACGGGCTGGTGCGCGGCCGTACCACGGCAGATAAATCATCTTGAGGGCTTGCGCAGAAAAAATACTTGTTACCCGGCTCCTGCCCCGCCTTGAATTGTTCAAACCAGCGGCTGCGGCTGGAACAATGATTGATTACCAGGTCCGACATCAATTTGAACTCACTGGCGATTTGTTCAATATCATCCCAATCGCCATGGCTGTCATTAACCCGGGTGTAATCGATGACTGCAAAACCGTCATCCGAACTGAATGGGAAAAAAGGCAGAATATGGACGATACTGATGGACTCTTTCAGATATTCCGACAAGAAACGATAAAACGTTTTCAGCGGCGCTTCATTTTCCTGGAGAAAGGTGTTGGCGTAGGTTATGACGGCTATGTCTTTTTCATCCCAATGATTCTTGCGCTGTTTCGGCTCGCAGCAATGTTCATTCAAGCCCATGCAGTCGATTAAACGCAAGCTCAATTCTTCGGGATTCCAGTCTGGATAGATTTGTGTGACGTGGCTGACAATGCGAGCGTTAAGCTCTTCGACAGGATTCGCTGTATTCATATAGTTTACGGCCGGTATTGAATCAAATCCTCTTTGACTTCCCTGATAAAATCTCCGGCGAGCGTCGGCAAGGCGCTGTTCACACGGGTCCAGCTGGGAATAAAAGGTGTTTCCATAGGATTCTCAAGAAAATGCAGCCCCGCCTTCATAATATTCTCTGCAAATAATTCCACAGCTTGTTCTTCCGAATGAATATCCAGAGCGAGTCCGTTGATAATGGCATCGTTATGATAGGTGTCGATGAAGTCCAGAGCAATGCGGTAATACGTTGCCTTGATGGAGCGAAACGTTTCTGCATTAAATACCACACCGTTTGTCGCCAATTTACGGAACACGGCCTTGCTGATGTCGATGGACATTTTTGATAGCCCCTGCTTTTCATCCTGCAAGGATAATTCCTGGTGCTTGTGATCGTATTGATCGGCGATATCCACCTGACATAAACGGTTTGTGGAATAATTGCGTTTCACTTCCGACAGCACACCGATTTCCAATCCCCAATCGCTGGGAATCCGGATATTTTTGGTTACATCGGTGCGCAGGGAAAATTCCCCCGCCAGGGCATAACGATAACTGTCCAGGTATTCAATATAATCCTCCGAGGGAAACATTTTTTTCAATGCCCGCAGCAGCGGCGTTACCAGCAAACGGCAAACTCTGCCGTTCATGGAGCCATCAGCGATGCGCGCGTAAAAGCCTTTACAGAACTCGTAGTTAAAATTCGGATTGGCGACCGGATAAATCAGCCGGGCAAGCAGTTCCCTGGTGTAAGTGGTAATGTCACAATCATGCAGCGCGACAGATTCAACTTTGCCTGAAGCCATCACATAGCCCAGACAATACCAGACATTGCGGCCTTTGCCCATTTCTTTTGGCGCCAGGTTTTGCTGTTTTAGCTGGGCGTCGATTGACTGCAAACGCGGTCCGTCATTCCATAAAACAACATGCGATTGCGGCAGACGTGAAAAAAATTTCAGCGCATGGCGGTATTGACTTTCTGATGCGCGGTCCAGCCCAATCACGATCTCGGATAGATAAGGCACCTTGCACAGTTCATCCACGATATTGGACAATGCCGGTCCTTCCAGTTCGGAATAAAGACAGGGCAATACCAATGCCATTGGCCTGCTTTGGGAAAACTCAAGCAGCTCTGTTTCCAGTTCGTCGACGGAGCGACGTGACAGATTATGCAGAGTGGTTATGACCCCGTTTTGATAAAAATCACCCATGAATACAACCGTTGTCTAATAATTCAAAATTCTTTAACAAATCAATAACGCTTTGGTTCCAGCCTTGCGGGCCGGTATCGGAGGTTATTGTCAGGTTTTTTGCGTCGATTTGCGGCGGACTATGCGACGGCGACCTGACCAGTACAGCATAATCGGCATACTCCAGCATCTGCCTGTCGTTTTCACTGTCACCCAGTGCTACGATTACCGGCGCCGCACGCAAACGCTGCTTATAATAATCGCGCAGCCATTGCAATGCCCGGCCTTTATCTGTTTTACCGGAAATAGACATAAAGCGCCCGCCTTTAGTGGCAATCAGACCGTCTTGCTCCAGTTCAGAGCATAATACCCCCCATTGCGCAGTGCTGCCCTGCCATAGTAATGGTTCGGTAAAATCACGTTTTTTTGCCAGTGCGGCCTGTTCCAGTGCCAGACCGGTGCATTTCGTGATCGCTTGCACGTTCATGTCGTTAAAACCGTAAAAGGGGTGGCCGGATTTTTCGCGCAATCGTCTCAATGCCTTGAGTATAAAAGGTCTGTCTTTTCCGAACCGCACTATTTTATAGTCTTTATGGCCACTGTCTTTATCAGGCGGATAATAAACAGCGGAGCCGTTTTCCACTACAAAAGGATCGTTATTTTCCATTTCATCCCGGATTGCCATCATCTCAGCAGCAGTTTTACTGCTGTTAAGAATCAACGGAATATGTAATTGCTTCAGCAGCGCCAGAGCAGGGCGTGCGGCATCGAACCGGTAGGTATCATGATCCAGCAGGGTGCCGTCAAGATCGGTTATCAGGATTAAAGGTTGTGTGATTGCCATCCGGTAATTCTACATTGTATAGCAGCGGTTGCATAACTCGTGAGGCACAATACGGCTACAGCTTATTGTGCCGACCTGCTGTTTGCGTTTTACTGTATTAAAGCGTTAAATCACACCGGGAGGAGGCTGCTGTTTTTCAGGAGGTCTGGCTTTTTCCAGCTGACGTCGAAATTCGTCCAGTTGCCGTATCAGTTCTTCACTGAAGGTCCTGATTTGTTTTTCAAAGAGCGGAATTTGCTGCTCCAGTTCCTTGTTAATGGCATCGCCGATTGCCCGCAGGCTTTTAAAAATCTCTCCGAAAGGCAGGATGGAAAGGTTGTCGAGCGTTTGCTGATAATCAACTTTCCATAAATCATTTTCTTTTGATAAAACGGTATCGAAAGATAAAACCTTGTCGCTTTCGGGCTTTTTCAATGTGATGACGGTTGCAACCTTCGCATTGGGGCCATCGATGACGGCTGCCCCGGTCTTGAGTGATGCTCCTTCCAGATTCTGCTGCCTGGTTACAAGTTGTTTAGTCTCCCTGGTCGCGTGTTTTCTGGCGGCTTCAGGATCGCCTTGCACCATCGCTTCCCAGAAGGCCGTGGTGACCTGTCCGGGGCTTAATGCCGTCTGGCAGCCGCTGAGCATGAACAATAGACTGAAAAGTCCTGCCAATCTTGCCAGGCTGTGCTTTGTGTGATGCCAGTGAAAAATCTGTATTGGGTCTTTATTTGTCGCCATCGAAAACTCCAGGAATTTACCGCAAGCTCAAGAACAGGTTATAGACAGAAACGGTCGCCAGAACACAAGCTTCCACACTGGAAATAGCCGCATAGTATTTCATATTATTCATAATCCTGGTAGCCAGGCCTGAATTCTGTCAGCCGCCTGCCGGGTTAAATTGGCAAAACCGCTTACAGCGCATGCCGCATCGGGCGTTGTAGTGGGCTGTTCCAGATAAAATTCCTGTGAAGTGACTGTCTCATCAGGATCGCCGGAATAGTCTTCTACAGAGAAACGCATTATTACACGAGCCCGATCGGGCGCATCAAATTGCTGCTCAAATACATGCAGCCAGATGATTAATGCGTAATTCTGAAACTTCCCGGTGGAAAGCAGTAACTGCTCAAACAATTCGGGCGGTGGAGCAACCCAGCGATCCAGGGTATAGCATCGAGATGTCTGGCATAAACAGCATGGCCGACCTACACGGCTACCGGGCTAATGACCAGGCGAATGATGTTTAAGATACCAAATCAATGCTGCGCCAATCACATTGACCACCAGTAATGTAATCAACAATGCCATCAATGATGTTGTCATGATATTTATTCCTCTCTATTACCAATGAAAGACAATACCCACAGGGCAATACATTCAATATTCAAAAAGCCCAATGAAGAAAAACCAATTTGTAGTCATTGCACCGTTTCTGAAATCAGACCCGTATAACCAAATACATCAAATTGACCAACAGCAATGGCATGAAGCACAGTAACAATATGTTTAAGTTGATCATTATTCATGATTAATTGTAACCGCAGATTAGAAAATTGCAAAACGTCATAGCCGCGGGCGGGGGTATCGTTACCCCGCCCGCGTAGTTTTATGATGGGCAGGCGGTTTTGCCCGCCAAAATAAAACCCAAAGGACACAGACAAAAAACCACCCAGGCCGGTGCAGGATTGGATGGTTTGTGTTGGGATTGGTTTTATGGTGGGCAGAATTGTGGGAGCGTCGCCCACGACGCGATCAATCGCCCGAATGTTCAAATCGCGTCGTGGGCGACGCTCCCACAGAGTTAGGTGGTTAGCGATAGCCAAGCCAACAATATTTCAATATTGGCGCACACAAAAAAACCGCCCCTGCCCATTATGCAGGGTGGGCAGGCAGTTTTGCCCACCAAAAATACCCAAAGGGCGCACACAAAAAACCATCCAAACCCGTGCAGGATTGGATGGTTTGTGTTGGGATTGGTTTTATGGATATGGTGGGCAGAAAAACGTTGCCCACCCTACCAGACTATTTTTTGGAGGAGTGGTATATTTGAGCCGGTTTTATGAATGAAGTAATTAAAATGTCAAAAATAGAACGAATTAAAGCCGAAATTTCATTTCATGAAAAAATGTTTTTTGCTGCGTTGGCCGTGGTTATGGCGTTAGCAGGATGGGCGGCAGAACATTATTAACGATTAGTTTCTGGATATTGCAATTATGTGCATCAGGCTTTTTTTGTAGTTTGGCTTTTGCGTTGTGGAGTTAAACAAATAAAACGTTTATTGGAGGATTTGGAAAATGAATAGCATTGTGCTTGCTGTAATGATGATTGGTTTTGTGGGTTTTCTGGCATATCTTGCTTACGATACTTGGTTAGATATAA
>JAGXGJ010000037.1 GCA_024636875.1 Methylococcaceae bacterium
GGCTCTTACAGATAATTTCTCAAAGCCAACCGTAACCATTTTTTAGGCTGGATTTAAAAAAATATCAGGGAAACCTGAGGGGTCGTTGTGCCTTATGTTTGAACTGTTCACTACTTTTACCCCAAAATGAAGGGCGCCGAATAATGCCTTTAAAGACGGACTGGCCCGCGTGCAGCGTTATAACTCAAAATTATCTATCATCATGATCGACGTGGATTACTTTAAGTTAGTCAATGATAATTTTGGTCATATAGTAGGCGGTCAGGTTTTAAAAACAATCGCGAATCTGATTTCGGCAACTATCAGAACCAACGACCTGGTTGGGCGCTGGGGTGGTGAAGAGTTTGTGATTCTTTGTCCGGAAACCGATCTCAATGGTGCCTTAACACTCGCCGAATGCATCCGGCAGAAAATAAGCCTGTATGATTTTGGCCTTGCCCAAGCGATCACCGTAAGCGTGGGTGTAGCCGAATATCAAAAAACACAAACTCTTGAAAAATTTATCAAATGTGCAGACGATGGACTTTATATGGCGAAAAAAGCAGGCCGTAATACTGTGAAAACCTGCACAAATTAATGCGCTTGCCATTCTGGTTTTGGTTCATTTCCACCCGTTTACTATCTATATTGGCCTAACGTAAGTCTGGGGGAACAGCTCTGGCAGTAAAGCTCCCATCGGCGCGAAGGTGGCGCCCATCAGCAATAGCTCCAGTGACAGGAAGGCGGTGATTATCAGGGGTGAACCGCTTTCCAGCATAGGCTTTTGGGCGAAACCGGACAGTAATGCGGCGCTGCCTGCAATAAGCAATATGAATATGGGTCGCCGAAATGTCCGAACAGCGTCGCGCCCAACGGTCGGGTGAGAAAAGCCACGGCAAAGGTAAGAAAAGAGCTGAGTGCATGAGTAGCGGGGTTGCTGCCGGGAAAGATACCGGGCCGATAATCAATGCCGCCGTCATTAGCTCAATTCAAACAGTCGCGTATTCCGTTCATCCATTTAAAAGCTCATTCCGAATAGGCACTAAAAGGATGCGCCCTTCCAAGCTCAATTCTGGCGCTCTGGACAAGGTTTAAAAATTGGAATAGATTACAAACTATTTTCTGCCAACTCAATTTCAAGGAATTATGAAAAAGTTAATCGGCTTTATTATTTTATTATCGGTAGCGTCCTGTTCCACTGTTCCTAGCTCGCAAAAGGTCGAGGAAGTACAACCTGGCTTTGTAATATTGGATATTCTGTTTTACCGGCCAGTGGGCCTGGTCGCGACGGTTATCGGTACCGGGGTGTTCATCGGGATAAGTCCCTTCACAGCCTTGGCATCGATACCCGCGCCACACGATGCGTTTACCAAAACCGGCAAGATTTTAATTCTCTCGCCCGCCGCCTATACATTTGTAAGACCGGTAGGTGATCGAAGCTTTCCATATATTTTGCCACGGTATAAATATAATCCAGTTGCAGCCCAGAACAATGTCGAACCTTATAAAAAGACCGTGGTACCACGGCAACCCTCTTTAGCTCCTGCGGTTCCGGATGCGCAGTCTCCGCGGCGTTACCGTAAAATTAACGGAGGCCTATAGATTCCGATAAATGAGCCTATCTGATGTGTAATAAACCATAAACCTGAAAACCTCAGTTATGCATTACTAATACCCGTCCGGCCCGGCGCACGCCGCAACTGTGGTTTTTAGATAAGTTCAGTGCAGCAGAAGCATGGTCGGGGAGTCGCTAACCGCATTAAACCGAAATTATCGCCTGGGCAGCGGTTCGCCCCCAACGAATCCAATTTTACCGGTACTGAATTAGTGATCCGATTCTCCGGGTTTTTTCAGCATCTTGCGAACATCTCCCAGATGCATTTCCTCCAGTGCAATCATACGCCGGGCATATTCCTCAAGCATAACGTTATGGCCACTGACCAGGTCCAGCAAAGTATAATAGGCTGATAAGGCCAGCATTTCATGATCCAGCGACTCCCGCAAAATGGCACCGATATCGTGCTTGTGGGTCTCCAGTAAGGGACCAATACCCAAAGAAGGATGACTGCCCAAATGGGTAATTAATTCGCCGGCTTCGTTGGCATGGGCTAATGATTCTGTCGCCTGGCTGCGCATCCAGGAAACAATTGGAATACGGCCATAGCCATAGACCATCAAGGCATAATGGGTATAACGAACAACGCCGGCCAATTCAGTTTCCAGGATTTTATTGAGCACGGTGACTACTTCATCAGTATCTATTTGCATGTGAGTCATAAGAAAGCCTCCAAAGTAAGAATGAATGGATTTCGACTATACCCTTTTTTTCTTTTTTTGGATAGAAACTGTATGATTGATGTCTTAAAGTCTTCCTTAGGAAGACAGAAAACTCACGTGTAATCACAACCGCCGGCAAGAGAGGTATTTTGTATGATTAACCCTGACCCATTTGGTGCGCTTCAACAACTGAGCTTCGGCAACGCCGCCCCGGTCTCATACTATGCTCTATCGCGGCTCGAACAGGCCGGAATAACAAACCTGTCGCGCCTGCCTTATTCAATAAAAATTCTGCTCGAATCGGTATTACGCAACTGCGACGGCTATGCAATTACCCGGGATCATGTTCTGAGCCTTGCCAACTGGCAACCACAAGAAACCAGGCAGGAAATACCCTATAAACCGGCCCGGGTGATACTACAGGATTTTACCGGCGTTCCCGCTTTAGTCGATTTGGCGGCCATGCGGGATGCGATGAAAAAACTGGGCGGTGACCCGAAAAAAATAAACCCGTTGATTCCCTGCGATCTGGTCATCGATCACTCAGTACAGGTGGATTATTTCGGTAAGGCCAATTCCTTGCCGTTAAACGAAGCCGTCGAATTCCAGAGAAATGCCGAACGCTATGAATTCCTTAAATGGGGACAGGCCGCGTTTCAAAATCTCCGTGTCGTGCCGCCGTCAACCGGTATCGTCCATCAGGTTAATCTTGAATACCTGTCGCATGTGGTTTTTTGCAATCAAGAGAAAAATGTCTGCTATCCGGATAGCTGCGTGGGCACCGATTCCCATACACCGATGGTTAACGGTCTGGGCGTTTTGGCCTGGGGCGTAGGCGGTATTGAAGCTGAAGCCGTGATGCTGGATCAACCCATCTATATGCTGATCCCGGATGTCATCGGCATCAAGTTGACCGGATCCCTGCCGGCGGGTGTCACCGCCACGGATCTGGTGCTGCGCATCACGGAACTGTGCCGGGAATTCGGCGTGGTCGGAAAGTTTGTCGAGTTCTATGGATCCGGGCTTTCAGCCTTGAGTATTCCGGATCGTGCCACCATCAGCAACATGGCGCCCGAGCAAGGCTCTACGGTAAGTTTCTTTCCCATTGACGCCGGGACACTTACCTACATGCGTCTGTCCGGACGGACTCCTGAGCAGATTGCGCTCACTGAACGTTATGCGAAAGAGCAAGGCCTGTTTCGCACTGACGATACGCCGGACCCGATTTTTACGCAAATAATGGAGGTCGACCTCGGTACCATTGAACCGGCGCTGGCCGGACCCAAACGGCCGCAAGACAGAATCCCGCTCAACCAGGTTGGACCAACTTACCGGCAAATGCTGAGCGCTCCGTCGGGATTTAAAGGAATGGGGCTTGCAGAAGACGAGCTGGATCGAAGCGCTGTGGTCTCACTGCACGGCACGGACGAAACAATTACCCACGGCGCCGTTGTCATCGCGGCAATTACCTCCTGCACCAATACCAGCAATCCCAGTGTCATGCTGGGCGCAGGTCTTGTGGCCAAAAAAGCAGTCGAAAAGGGTTTAAAGGTCAAGAATTATGTAAAAACATCGCTTGCCCCGGGTTCACTGGTGGTCACCGAATATTTAAAAAAATCGGGACTGTTGCCTTACCTGGAGCAGCTCGGATTTTACCTGGTGGGTTATGGCTGCACGACCTGCATCGGCAATTCCGGTCCGCTTGAAGAACCCGTTGCAAAAGCGATACAGGAAAATAATCTGGTGGTCTCGGCGGTGTTATCCGGAAACCGCAATTTTGAGGGGCGCGTACATCCGCTAACCAAGACCAACTATCTCGCCTCGCCGCCGCTGGTCGTGGCTTATGCGCTGGCCGGTTCAACAGCCCTGGATATAAGCAGGGAGCCGATCGGACATGACAAGAACGGCAAACCGGTGTACCTGAAAGACATCTGGCCCACGACTGAAGAAATAGCTCAAACAATAAGGCAATTTGTCACCCCCGAGATGTTTAAAGAGCGCTACGCAGATGTTTTCTCCGGCACCGTACCATGGCAAAAGATTGAAGTCACCGGCTCTGAACTTTACCAGTGGAACGACAATTCGACTTATATTCGCCATCCCCCGTTCTTCGAGGGTCTTGAGCCCAAGCGCCAGGAAATCAAGCCGCTTGGAGGCTTAAAGGTGCTGGCCCTGTTTGGTGATTCGGTAACTACCGATCACATTTCACCGGCGGGTCAAATCGCTCCCGATTCACCAGCTGCGTCTTATCTGCTGGAAAAAGGCATCGCACGCAAGGACTGGAACAGTTACGGTTCGCGCCGGGGTAACGATCAGGTCATGTGCCGGGGTACCTTTGCCAATATTCGCATTCGTAATCAGCTGGTTCCGGGTTCGGAAGGCAATGTTACGCTTTATCATCCCAGCGGAGAATTTATTTCATTTTTTGATGCCGCGATGAAATACAGGGATGCCGGCATTCAACTCTGTATTCTCGCGGGGAAAGACTACGGCTCCGGATCGTCTCGCGACTGGGCGGCGAAAGGCCCTTTTATGCAAGGGGTAAAAGCAGTTATCGCCGAGAGTTACGAGAGAATTCACCGCAGCAACCTCATCGGCATGGGTATTTTGCCGCTGCAGTTTGTAGACGGCGAGTCAGCGGCAAGTCTCGGATTAACCGGGATGGAAACCTTTTCGATCGAAATTTCCGATACAATAGTTCCGGGACAACTGATTGATGTTTCAGCGACGGCTACTGACGGGACTCTCACAACTTTCAAAACCATCAGCCGCATCGACACGCCGATAGAAATTAAATATTACCGGGATGGCGGCATCCTTCGGACTGTTTTAAAGAAGCTGCTGAAGTCTGACACTATGGGCATCTGATGAACCTCACCTAGTGGGAGCGACGCCTTCGTCGCGACTAAAGCCGCTAATCGCGACGAAGGCGTCGCTCCCAGAACCAACCATTGAACTTGGCCAACTGGAGCGCCGGCACAAGCTTTTTCATGCAGAGCGTGAGAGTGATAAACACGCTGAAAAGTTACAGTTACATTGTTATTAAAAGTTCAACCAACCCGTGCCAAATGAAGTCGCAAAAACAAGACTGACGATGGTCATCAGTTTAATCAGTATGTTCAGAGACGGGCCACTGGTGTCTTTGAAAGGATCGCCAACAGTGTCACCGACGACTGCGGCTTTGTGGGCATCCGAGCCTTTACCGCCGTATTGCCCGGTTTCAATCCATTTCTTTGCGTTGTCCCAGGCACCGCCTGCATTCGCCATCATCACAGCCAGCAGAAAACCGGAAGACATGGTGCCAACGAGCATTCCAGCCAAGGCTTCTTTGCCCAGAACAAAGCCTATTACCAAGGGTACAACGACTGCCAGGGAGCCCGGTAAAATCATTTCGCGCAGAGCGCTTTCCGTACTAATGGCGACACAGGTTTTGTAGTCAGGCTCCCCTGTGCCTTCCATCAAACCCGGTATTTCGTGAAACTGACGGCGTACTTCGAGCACGATTTCGTGGGCAGCCTTGCCGACAGCCATCATCGTCAGCGCCGAAAAAAGATACGGCATCATTGCGCCAATGAGGATACCTGGCAGCATGGTTGGGCCAAGAATATTCAGATTGTCAATTTTTGCAGCGGTTACATAAGCGGCCAATAACGCTAACGCCGTCAATACCGCGGAACCGATGGCAAAGCCTTTGCCGGTTGCTGCGGTGGTATTTCCCAGGCTGTCCAGCGCATCGGTGCGATGCCGCACTTCTTTTGGCAGACCACTCATTTCAGCAATGCCGCCCGCATTATCAGCCACCGGACCATACGCATCTGTTGCCAGCGTAACACCTAGTGTGCTTAACATGCCGACACCTGCCAGAGCCACGGCATAAAGACCGGCGGCAATCGTGCCATCAGCTTTATAACCCAGCCATATACTGAGCAGAATAGCCATTGCAACAGTCAACACCGGCAATACTGTACTCATCATACCGACTGCAATGCCTTGAATAATGGTTGTAGCGGCCCCGGTTTGCGTCGCCTTGGCAATAGCTTGTGTAGGTTTATCGGTATAGGATGTGAAGTATTCAGTCGCATAGGCAATGGCATTGCCGGCAATCAAGCCTACCAGAATGACCAGCCAGTAATTGAAGTCAACACCCGATAATAAAACGGCTAGCAAAGACAGGCCCAAAATGACTACCGAGGCACCCCAAACAGAACGGCGCAGAGCAGCCAGCAAATCTTCCAAGGAAGCGTTTTCGTCTATTTTTGCGACAAATTGCCTGGGAAGACGGGCGAAGCGGTGAGTAAACGAATTGGATAAAAATGTACGGGGCTGGGTTACGTCCGATTCTTGACCAATCACCATATAAATGCCAAAAAGACTGGAAATGACACCTACCGAAGCAACCAGAAAGGGCAGCCCAATAAAAGCGGCGGAGGAATCAGCGCTGCCCAGTGCAGCACCCAGCGTTGCCGCGGCAATAATAGAGCCGCTATAGCTTTCAAACAAGTCTGCACCCATGCCGGCGACATCGCCGACATTGTCGCCAACATTATCAGCAATGACCGCTGGATTGCGTGGATCATCTTCAGGAATGCCTTTTTCGACCTTACCAACCAGATCAGCGCCGACATCGGCGGCTTTAGTGTAGATGCCGCCGCCGACCCGGGCAAATAGTGCGATACTGCTGGCGCCAAAGCCAAAACCCGTTATATAGGTCAGTTGCGCTGGATTGCCGTTAAATAGTAAATACAGGACCGTCATGCCAATGAGGCTAAAGCTAACCACAGCCATGCCCATAATCGCGCCGCTGCCAAAAGCAACACGCAGGCCTTCATGCAGACCGCTACTGGCAGCGGCGGCAGTGCGGACGTTGGCGCGCACAGCCACATACATCCCCAAATAGCCCGCCCCTGCAGATGCAATTGCACCCACTACAAAACAAAGCGCAGTCTGCCACTGCAAAAACAGGGATATAACCGCAGCAACAATTGACACGAAAATTGCTATAACACGATATTCACGCGATAAAAATGCCGACGCTCCTTCCTGAATAGCCAAGGAAATTTTGCGCATTAAGGCATTGCCTTGATCATAACTTAGCACGCGCCGGGTTTCCCAGAGCACAAATCCGACTCCGACAAAACCCATTATTAATGCGATAACAACCGATGCAGATGTTTGTAATACCATATCCTCTACTCCCCACCCTTTATTTAGTTTTTATTGTTATTGTAAGACTCGTCTCATTCGTATGAAAGAGATATCGCCCAGATCAAAATTTATTACTTTTTGTTCTCCGCCCCACCCGGTTCATGGCCAGTCAATAATCGCTGACTGCTACTGATTGACAGTCGGTTAATCGTTTCTTGATTACACAAACCATCATGCAGATTACTGAAAAGTGAGTATAACTACAATAAAAAAAATAAACTTAATTGATGAACCATGGTAAGCAACGCTGTTTTGTCCACGAAAAACACGAAAATATTTATAAAGAATCCATGCTGTGACTATCAAATAGCACAAAAACTGCTTCGCGATGCTGCGCACTTTTAAAGAACGTGTCTGAAATAACTTTAACATCCTACCCCCTCTCCTTCCGGGCTAATCTATGCAAACATCTTACAATTTGTTGATTTTTAAAGTTCTGTCGAAAAATTTGTCAGTTTGAGTGATACTTTGCCAATTTTAGTAATTGAAAAATCCGATGATCAGTTTTAAAGGCGCTCACTTTCCAACAGATGTCATTCTCTACGCAGTTTTTTTACGTCAGATATGCCGTTTCTTACCGTGACCTTGAAGCCATTATGGAAGAAAGAGGTGTTAAGATGGATCATTCTACCCTCAACCGCTGTGTTATCAATTACTCATCTTCCTTGTCTCTGGCGGATAAAAATATCAAACTTTGCGACAGAACCGGTATTTTGTGGGGATACCTCAGCGTCTTCTGCCCCCTTTGATTCCTCATTTATGGTTCAACAAGGCGCATTAGTCAAACCTTCACCAACCGATAACAAAACGACTTTTCTCCCCTAACAGCCATTTAAATAAGCCTGCTATAGCTAAACAGACGGTTATGGTTAGCGTTACTGTCAGCAAGAAAATCAAAAAGCCAGGGAGGAATCTGACATGGTCTATGAATGAAGACTTGTATAAAAAATAAAGGACCCAGGGATGCAGGAAGTAAATCGCAAAACTTGTCGCCGCTAATTGTTTTAACAAGGGAATTTCTTTATCCTCAAGTTTTTGCAGTATTGATAACAAGAAAAAACACATCAGTATTTTTTGCAGAATCATCGTGTCAATTCCATTAAATGAAAACATTGCGTCCTTATGGAAATTTCCGTCATTGTTGTAAATTAATAGCTGCGCTACCGAAATCAAAATAACAGCGGAGCCTAAGATAACCACTTTTCCCGCCAGGAATTTAAAGAGGTGCTCTTTATTGATCGAGCAAATGATGCCCAGCATATAAACAGGGCAAAAATATACAACGGAATGTATCGGCGATAAGTTATAGGTAGGGCGTTGAATCACCGTAGCAAGGCACAATAGCATAAAAAACAAGCCTAGTTGGCTCTTTATTTGCAGTCCTATCTGCTTAATAAACACCGGCGAAAGGGCAAAAATAATCATTATGAAGGGGACATACCAATAAGCGGTCAATAAGCTTCCTGTCCACCAGTATTGCGCAAATAGCTTGAAGTATTGATAGCCGCTGTTTGGTGGTTGGCTGATAATAAAAATTTCGGCAAATGGCGGGTCATTTAAATACCGCATTAAACAAACGAGAGCCAACACAGACAGGATGCTGTAAGGCAATAACACGTTTGTTGCTTTTTTCAACATAAAATTCCTATACTGAAATTTAGGGTAAAAAATATGGTGAAAAAAGAAGCCGGAGATAAAAACAAAAAAAACAGTACCACCGGTAATTAGGCTGGCAACAATTTTTTCAAAAAATGAATGGGCAACCCACGGGCCGTAAGAGTGGCCGGCAACTATAAAGACAATTGCCAGACCTCTAAAATAATCAAATGAATTTAAACGCATGGTATTTTCCTGCCAGGATAACTGACGTTACGCTAAGAGTCCTGCCTTTGACAAGGCATGGTTATTTTGCATAAAAGTATAGAGTCCGACGTTGGTAAAGCGACACAAAGTCCCCTCCCCCTTTGGGAGAGGGTTAGGGTGAGGGTATTACAAAGGTCGCTTTACCAACTTTGGCTCCTATACATAACTCACCATAGGTGTAACAACCTGCAATCATCCACTGCAAACACCTTCAATCATTTCCATCAGGCGCTTGAGACCGGAGAGAGTTTCGTCTTTCAGTGCATAAGCATCGTCGATAAATAAGGCGACTGGCTGTTTGCTCTTTTTCACCAGTTCCCGCAATTTCCGTTCCCGGTTCTCCGTGCGGGTATGAATCTTGCCCTTCTTGCCCGTGGAAAGAGCGTAGAACAGCGCTGCAATCAAGGCTCCCAGCTTAATATGGGGGCTAACGTCCAGTGGTACGAAAACTTACGCTAAGCCATAATATTGGCTCATATTATGTTAAAACTATCTTAAAAATCTATTAATAGACAAATTATCTATTAATGTGATCCTCGTTCCCACGCTTCGCGTGGGAATGCAGTTGACGACGCGCCGGCGTCACGAAGCGGGACGCTGTCGCGACCGCACTCGGTTCACACGCAACGCGTGGGAACCAGCTATCCTGTCTTATATCCTTACGCCAAACGCTGATTTCGTAACCGTGCCGAGAATTTGCGCTACATCGCATACTTTACTCGTTTTAGTTTTAGCTGCAATGAAATCGACCATGTCGATCAACAGCGGGCGGGCTTCCAGAAAATTGGTTACGTCGGAATGCAGAAAATCAATCACTTTTTGCGGCTCTTTATCATGCAGCAGTTGTTGCATGGCAATGATGAGCTTGCCCAAATAGGTGCGACCAATTTCAGTGCTTTCCATTAGGTCTCGGATTAAACACCGGCTCGCCGAGTTAGTTTTTTACGAATCCGTAATAAAATTAATAAGTGGCGAGGTGTGACGTTAAAGCTCAAAATCGAAAATGCTGAGCGTTCCATTTTCATCCCTATTTGACTTATTTTGCAATCCTGCCTGAGTAACGCGCGGTCTGAAAAGTTCGCGTTGCGCTATATCACCCAGGGCATGACGCAATGCCAAACGCCTGCCTCTACCGCTATCATTGACGCCGCCGGTGGTGTTGGCAGTCATGCCCGAATAGCCACCAGCGTTCTTCCTGTCGCAAAGCCAGCCAGTTACGCACGGCAATCGGGATATGGTCGAACTCCACGGCCCAGGCCAGCATACAGAGTTCCTTGCCTAATAAGCGATCAACCGGATTAACGCCGACTTTCCACGCCGATGTTTTCAGATTGCGTTCCTTGAGCCGGACATTGAAGGTTCGCTGAACTTCGCTGCGAATCGCCGTCCAAATGTTGAGAGCCCACTAAAAAAATCATCCAACGCTATTTCCTCGATACTTTTAATTTTGCAATTGTCGCGTATTGGCGCTGTCACGCCCCTTACACAAAGGATAACTTTTATCAATCTGTGTCGTATTGTGCTGGGTAGGCGATTTCGACGATTGCGGATTGCCTCCTGTTGGCGCTGCCTGTCCTGGTATCGAATGTTTAATCGTAATCAAATCTTTTCCCACAATCACCTCTTTGACCAGCAGTCTCATAATTCGTTGGCGTTGACCAATATCGAGGGTATCAGCATTGGTGCGCAAGCGTTCCAGAAACGCCGTGAGGGTTTCGGCAAGCTGTAAATACGCAGCACGATCCGCTGTTTGGTGATTGATCGCTTGAAATTCTGACTGCATATAGAGTCCGACGTTGGTAAAGCGACACAAAGTCCCCTCTCCCTTTGGGAGAGGGTTAGGGTGAGGGTATTACAAAGGTCGCTTTACCAACTTTGGCTCCTATAGCCTGTTCCCGTTGCCGTAATGGCGGCATTCTGACACGAAGATCGTCAAGTGACAGCAACTCTTCCTGGTAGGCCGTTAATAATCGCTCCATGGATTTTACGCACTCGAATCAAATCGCGGTTCAGCGTTGCCAGCCGACGCTTGGTTGGACTGGACTCACTGGCGGCTTTCAGCCGGCGATTCAACTCGTTCTGGATGAGTGTCGGGGCCTCCAGTAAACGGAGAATTTCATCCCAAACCAGTTGATCGAGCAAATCCTGACGAATGGGTTTTTGATCACAGATGGGTTTCCCGCCATGACGATAAGCATCGGAACCCGAGCAACGATAGTAGTAGATTTTGCGTGCTGACGTACGTGCCGAGCTTCGATAGAGTGCATAGCTACACTGACGGCAATGCACCAAACCCTGGAGAATACTGGGTTCGATGGTACGGCGCGGCCCATGCAACTTGTTATAGATCAGCTTTTCCTGCGCCAAGGCGAACATTTCCTCACTGACCAAA
>JAGXGJ010000038.1 GCA_024636875.1 Methylococcaceae bacterium
GAGATTTATACGGGCTTGAGTATCGAGATCGGGGCGGCGGGTAAATTTAATGATCTTCTCCTTATATGTGATTGCTCTAAATGCATATCACAACACCTGGGGAAATTTTGTTAAACTGTTAATTGGAAAATGAAGGGTGCCTTCAATTTTTATTTTCCGTTATGTGCGATGGCGTACAGATGCGTGGCGACGACTCGCGCAATACTATTTCAAACGCAATTTTCAGGAGGTTCATCATGACCTATCCTAATAACTCAGCCGTAAACGAATTTGGGGGTGAGCGTACCTTATCCGGTGTCTATCCAGAATCCATGCATGCCAATGCAAGTGCTGTGTCGTGGAGCGCTATTGTTGCTGGAGCAGCGGCGACAGCAGCCTTGGCGTTGATTCTTTTGATGCTGGGAACAGGTTCAGGGCTGTCCTCGGTGTCGCCTTGGGCCTACAACGGCGAAAGTGCAACCACTTTCGGCGTATCGTCCATACTGTGGCTGACCTTTACGCAACTCGTTGCTTCTGGAATGGGCGGCTACCTCGCCGGCAGGCTGAGGACAAAGTGGGTTTCGGTACATACGGACGAGGTCTACTTCCGCGACACCGCTCACGGTTTCCTGGCCTGGGCGGTAGCCGCGCTTGCAACCGCCGCACTACTGACATCTGTGATTGGATCGATTGTCAGTGGTGGAATTCAGGCTGGTGGAGTCGCTACTACAGCGGCTGCCGCCACAACTAGCGGGATGGCAGGCGGATCAGAAATGGCGAAATGGGAGCCTATGAAGTACTTCGTGGATGCGCTGTTCCGAAAGGACGTCAACGCGTCTGTAACCGTCTTAACTCCATACGAAAGCGGCAGCATATCTAACGTTATTCCTGAGCCAACCGCTGTCGAATACAGAACCGAAGTTGACCGCATCTTCATGAACAGCATTCACTCGGGACCATTGCCCGCAGAAGACCTTCGGTATGTCGGTCAGGTTGTCGCACAGCGCACCGGGTTGACACAGCTGGATGCTGAAAAGCGAGTGGTTGATACCTATGCACGCGTACAGGCCAAGCTTAGCGAAGCGGAAACTGCGGCTAAAGAAGCGACCGACTCTGCACGCAAAGCTTTTATCTATGCGTCGCTGTGGCTGTTCATCTCGTTGCTGATCGGGGCATTCGTCGCCAGCTTTGCGGCTACTTATGGCGGTCGGCAGCGTGACATGTAATTACACTTACAACTAACTTAGGAGACTAACAATGCGCTCAATACTTTTATACTTTCTCGGCATCCCCATACCCATCATTATTCTGATTGCGTTATTCGTGCATTAGACGCATTCAACAGACTGATGGGCGCGACGCGGACAGGGTTGGATCTACCGTTCGTGGCGAGCAGTGAATCTATCGAACAGTTGAACGAATAAGTCTTAACTTATGGCTAGGTCATCGTTAAGCATTGAAAAACAGCTCATACCGCATTAGACGACGCAGGCTCAGCAAAGTCTTTACGGTTTTTTAAGAGTACTTACCTGATTTAACATTTATTTAAAGGAGAACCGCAATGCAAACCCTGGACAACATAAACAACACCGACGACTCAGTCACGAAAATTGAACTTAGAAACATTAAGCGTAAGGACTTCACTATGCCGAAGCGGGTAGGGTTATTCACATTCGCCTTGACGGCGAGCCTGTTGCTGGCGACCGGCTGCGCCCGAGACGAACCGATCACTAATACGCCGCCACCAGAACCTCGTGCTTCAGAACTCGAACATATCGATCGCAATGTTCAACAGAGGCCGACACCTCCCCCCAATTCGAATCTAGAAAATACCGAGCGCAATGTTCGCGACAGTGGCGGCGACACTCTCACCCCGGAAGATCAAGGCGCAAATCGTGGAGATCGTAATATTACTGCGTCCATTCGCCAAACCATTGTCAGAGACAATTCACTGTCACTGAACGCTCACAACGCCAAAATCATCACCCGTAACGGTGTTGTAACGCTACGCGGCCCTGTCGAAAATGCTGCGGAAAAAAACACATTGCAATCAATCGCCGAAAAAATACGGGGAGTGAAGCAGGTGGATAATCAACTCGAAATCAAAGCACCTTAACCAGCATTAGGAGATAAATCATGAAAAAAGCAGTTTTTTGTATCGCCAAAAATATCGAACAGGCAGAACATATTGTTAGCCATTTGAAAACAGCCGGTTTTTCGAATAACGATGTTTCCGTGCTGTTCCCGGACAAATCCAGCACCAAGGACTTCGCCCATGAAAAGCACACCAAAGCACCCGAAGGTGCGGCTATCGGCGGAGCAACCGGTATTGGTGTGGGTGCTGCGCTGGGATGGCTGGCGGGTATCGGTAGTCTGGCCATTCCTGGAGTCGGTCCATTCATCGCCGCAGGACCGATCATGGGGGCCTTGAGCGGTGCGGCAGTGGGCGCGGCCACCGGAGGCATTACTGGCGCTCTGGTCGGCCTGGGTATTCCTGAGTATGAGGCCAAACGTTATGAAGAAAAGATTACGGGAGGAAGTGCTTTGATTTCCGTGCATACGGAAAGTTCCGAAGAGCGTTCGACTGCGAAAGAAATCTTCGAGAACGCCCATGCAGAGGATATTTCTTCGACTGGGGAAGCGTCAGTTTAAGCTTGATGATGCTATTGCACGTAATCAAAAAATAAGGCTATGTCATCGTTAAATATGGAACCCTTATAGAATGCGGCTTTGGGGGAATGTCAGAAAATCAATGGGGTCAGACTTGAAATCAAGTGGGAATCAATGAAGGAATCAATGAAGGAATCAATGGGGTCAGACTCGATTGATTTATGGCTTTTAACATGGTAAAATGCCTATTTTTCAAACAAGAGAGTAGGCAATGGCACGGTTACCTAGATTTGTTATCCCCGATCAACCACAACATGTGATTGTTCGGGGTAATAATCGAGCAGAAATCTTCTGCGCCGATGCGGATTATAGTTTTTATCTTGAAAAATTGAAATTGGCCTGTGACAAGCATGGATGCTCCGTTCACGCTTATGTGCTAATGACCAACCATGTGCATCTGCTCATAACTCCGCATCTCGAACAAAGCCTGGGTAAAGCCATGCAAATGCTGGGGCGTTATTATGTGCAATACTACAACTATTGCTACCAGCGCACCGGCACACTCTGGGAAGGCCGCTACAAAGCGACACTCATCGATTCTGAGGCCTATCTATTAACCTGTATGCGCTACATAGAGCTGAATCCAGTGCGGGCAGGCATGGTCATCGATCCATCAGACTACCCGTGGTCAAGCTATCATTACAATGCTCTGGGACAGGCTAATGATTTGGTGGTACCTCATCCCGAATACCAGCACTTTGGCAAGTCGAACGAAGCCCGTCAAGCTGCCTATCGCGCGTTATTCAAGCATCAACTTTCTGATAACAGTATTACCGAAATCAGAGAGGCAACCAATAAGGCTTGGGTGCTAGGTAATGACCGGTTTAAGCAACGCATTCAAGAACAATTAGGGCGGCGAGTTGAGCCCAAAGCCAGAGGCGGGGACAGGAAATCGGAACAGTTTAATTCCAAGCGCAATTTATTAGTAGGCTGAACTAAAGTCTTATATGGGATTTGGGTGTCTATCGCTGGCAGTAGCTGAACGTCAGCAATTGCACATATTGCTGACGTTGATTGGTAATAACCATCGGGCCGTTGTTGGCCGAACCGAGACAATCAATGTCAGACTCAATCCAAACTAATATTTGAATCTGTCCGATCTAGTTCAGAGTTTAACTGTTTTTTCTTCGTGTCTTCGTGGTGTTATCTCTTATATTGAAAGCTATGAATCACACCATCTCGCCCGACGCATTAAAGTGAATCTCACGCACCTCATCGTCCTCGGTTATTTGCGCAAGCTTTAAAATGCCGTTGTCGTAATATTGATACTGATGCTCGGATTCGACCTTGCCATAAACCACTTTCTGGCAAAGCAGTATTCTGTCCTGGTCATCAAACCGACTGCGGTAATACGTGTTCCGATTATTCAAGCTGTCTCCGGTTATTTCATTGACCAGCTTTAACGGCAGTTTGACGCCGCTGTAACTGACAAAACGAAAGCGTGGGGTCAGGTCTTGCATTGTGCATTTTCTAACCCGTTTAAGATACGACCAAAGCAGTAAAGTTGATTCGCCATTCGTTTGTGGATTTTGCACACGAATCAACCCACCAGATCAGGTATAAGTGACACAATCGTGCTTTTGATTGCCGCAGCAGCCGTTCTCATGTGTTGTCGTTCGTCATCGTTCATTTCGGGATGCAAATGGCGCATAATGCCGCTGCGACCTACTACTACGGGGATGCTGAAGCAATTATCCTGAATACCCATCCAGTCATCGAAGCGGGTGGCCAGCGGCATGGTATGGTATTCGTCGAAAACCACGGCTTCAATAACCATGCACGTGGCCGTAGCGATTGCATGATTGGTATAACCCTTGAGACGATAAACTTCAAATCCTGCCTCGATAACTTGTGCAAATAACTCACGATGCCGGGGTGTGTCGCAAAGAAGTTCTCCACCCGCTTCTGCACTACTCAGTATAGGAAATTGGTTGGGGCCGTGTTCACCCAGGATGTAGGTGCGAAGATCATGCGGATGGATATGTTCATCCTGTGACAGCGAGGTACGGAAACGGGCCGAGTCAACCAAGGTTCCAACTCCCATCACTCGATTGGCTAAGAAACCGGATAATTTAGAGGCGGTATAAGTCATCACATCCACCGGATTGGTCACGATAATAAGCATGGCATTCGGATTATTAGCAGCCAGCAAGGGAATTAATTCCCTGAACATCGCAATATTCTTATCGCCCAGTTCCAGGCGGGATTTGAAAATCTGACCCTCGCTTGCAACCGAGGCAGTGATCACGATGATATCGGCATCCGTCACTTGCTCATTGGTGCAGGCTTCTATGCGCATGGGCCGTGAGCAAAAGGCCAGCGTGTGTTGCAGGTCCAGTGCGTCACCTCTGGCTTTCTCATAGCTGCGGCCGGAAATAACCAGGTGATCGCAGGACTGTTTGAGAACCAGTGCATAAGCAATACTGGAGCCGACTCGACCGGTTCCAATGATGGCAATTTTCATAATTTAAGTATAGAGTCCGACGTTGGTAAAGCGACACAAAGTCCCCTCTCCCTTTGGGAGAGGGTTAGGGTGAGGGTATTACAAAGGTCGCTTTACCAACTTTGGCTCCTATATTTGTCTGACTCATTTTGCACTGGAAGAGGCTGTCTACAGTAAACAAATTTTACCTGTTACCAATTTGTTCAATAATGCCATCCAGTTCTTCCAGACTGGAATAGGCAATGACCACTTTTCCGGCGCCGTTTTCTTTATGATCTATGATGACTTTAGCGCCTAATTTTGCGGTCAGATTTTCCTGTAAACGCAAGGTATCGCTATCAATTACCCTTATTTTTTTAATTCTTGGCTCGGCTTGAGTCTCTTTAACCAGTCGCTCGGCTGCTCTTACTGTTAGACCTTCCTTGACTATTTTATTGGCTGCGTTCACCTGTTTAAGCCCATCCAGCGACAGTAGTGCCCGTGCATGCCCCATTTCCAGTTGCTTGTTGAGCAATAGTTTTTTTACATCGGCCTGTAAATCTATCAATCTTAATAAATTGGTTACCGTGGTGCGCGACTTGCCGATTGCGTCGGCTATGTGTTGATGGGTCATTTCAAACTCATCCAGCAGGCGTCTTAAGGCTTCGGCTTCTTCCAGAGGATTCAGGTCTTCGCGTTGAATATTTTCAATAAGCGCAATTGCCATTGCCGAGCGGTCGTCTATTTCCTTGATTACCACGGGTACTTCTTGCAATCCTGCCTGGGCTGCGGCTCGCCAGCGGCGTTCTCCGGCGACGATCTCGTATTTATCGCGAGTGATCAGACGTACGACTATAGGCTGTATAATGCCTTGCGCCTTGATGGAATCTATCAATTCCTGTAATTTTTCCGGGTTTATATCCTTGCGCGGCTGATATTTGCCCCGTTGCAAATATTCTATAGGCAGCGTATGCAGTTGAGGTTTTTCCTCGTTTCTGGAAACATCGCCTAATAAGGCGTCAAGACCCCGGCCAAGTCCACGTTTATTTAAAGCCATTGCTTTCTACTTGTCTCTTTTCTGATCATTTCACTAGCCAATGCAAGCTAGTTGCAAACCCTATATAGTGTTTCATTCCAGTTCAGCACGGATAATTGATGCAAATTCATCAAGCAAGCTTTTTAATGCCTCTGCCTCTTCCAAAAGACGCACATGTTCTTTTTGAATATTTTCAATTAGTATTTGTGCCACTAGCGTTCGGTCATCTACCTTTTCGACAGCCGCCGGACCTTGCTGCAACCCTTCAAAAGCAGAAGAGTCGGCTAATAAAACTTCAAGCCCACGGCCTAATCCACGTTTTTGTAATGTCATGTCTTATTTACTTTTTCTTTTCTGATCATTTCCCCCGCCAGGGCAATATAGGCGACGGCGCCGCGGGATGATTTATCGTAGCATAGTACGGGTAAGCCATGACTCGGCGCTTCAGCCAGACGAATATTTCTTGGCACACAGGTTCTGAATACGTTTTCGCCAAAATACCGGATCAATTGCTCTGATACATCCTTGGTCAGGCGGTTCCTGTCGTCATACATCGTCCGCAAAATACCTTCCAGGTGCAGTTCCGGATTGACCGTTTCCTGGATATTTCTAAGCGTACTCATTAGCGCCGACAAACCTTCGAGGGCGTAGTACTCGCATTGCATTGGAATCAAAAGGCTGTTGGCAGCCACCATCGCATTTAACGTTAGCATATTCAATGACGGCGGACAATCGATCAAAATGTAGTCGTACTCTGATTTGACCGGGATTAACGCATCAGCAAGCCGCAGTTCTTTACGATCCGCATGTATTAACTGCACCTCGGCGGCGGTCAGGTCAGCATTGCCGGGAATCACCGAAATACCGATGTTTGGCAGATAAATAACCGTTTCTGCCGCGGGTACGTCTTCCATTAATAAATCGTAACTGGAATACTTGACATCCTGTTTATCTATGCCGCATCCCATTGCGGCGTTGCCCTGTGGATCAAGATCCACCAGCAGCACCCGACGTTTCGCTGCAGCCAGTGTAGCCGCCAGATTTACGCTTGTTGTCGTTTTTCCAACGCCGCCTTTTTGATTGGTTACGGCAATTATTTTTCCCACTAACTTACCTCGGATTGTTTAATGGATTGTATTTGTACATGATAAAAATCAAAATTAATACACACGTAAGACACAGGTATTAAGTAGTTACACGAGTTTTTGCATAATGACATAAATTTCCCGCTAAACTGTTTAAATCCCTATTATCCATAGGCTGATATTTTAACCAGACATCTTTCTGCCTCACAGCCAGGAACATTTACAGGAATCAGCGTGGTTTTTGCGTTAACTTGCGCTAATTCTGCTTCAGGTTTTTGCCCTTTCATCGCCAATAAAACGCCATCCTTGTCAAGCAGATGCGCGGTTAATTTCACTATATCAGATAAGCTGGCAAACGCACGGGTTGTAGCTGTATTGAAAAGTTGTTCAGGTTTATAGTTTTCAACGCGTTGATGATAGACGGCTGCGTTTTCAAGTTTTAATTCCAGTATCGCCTGTTGTACAAATCGTGTTTTCTTGGCATTACTATCCAGCAAGGTAAATTTGATTTCAGGTAAACAGATTGCCAATGGAATACCCGGCAAGCCTGCGCCGGTGCCTATATCGATAACACGCTTACCTTCGATAAAGGAGGCAATAGCCAGGCTGTCCAATAGATGCAAGCGCACCATATCTTCTCTGCCGTGTATAGCGGTCAGATTATAGGCTTTATTCCACTTTTCAATCAGCCTGATAAAATCAAGCAGTTGTTCTACCTGCTGTGCATTCAGGGCAAGGTTTAATGCTTGCAGACCCGATGCCAGAATTTTACGACAAACTTCCATCAAACGCTTTATCTTTATTTAAGCCAATGAAAACAGGCACTGGTTTTCCTCTTGCTACGCAGGATGCTAGGATATGCATAAGCCTTTGTGTTCTTCGCGGTAATAATTTATTAGTATTGTGTAGCATCAATTAGTAACCGGTCAGAGATTCTAATCTTCCAGCTCTTATAAAAATGCTCACAGCTCAAATTCTGCTGGATCAATCGCTAATTCCTTGGCAATTTTGACGGCGACCCTTCTTTCATCGCCGTCAAACATACCATCAGAAGAGGCGATCGCAATAATCATGCGAACCAGCAAGCGCGAAGCTTCTGAATTGGACTTCATTTTACCCAAAGCCTGGTAGGCCTTGGCTTCGCCTATGTCTTTATCGAATTCCAACTGGGCAACGAAATCCTGAAATGCCTTGATAACATCACTGGTGGTAAAAATAGACAGTGCATCATTGTTTTCGATGAATTTAATCATTTTTTGTTTTTCTTCAGAACTGATACTGCCATCAGCCATTGCCACCAATGCAGAACCTGCCATTGCCGCATTCAGAAAATCCTTGTTTTTAAATTTCAATGCCTCGGTTTTTAATTCATTGGCTTTGGTTTTTAGCTGGTTAAGAAAATTATCGAAACTCATATTTGTTCTCCTGATGTTTACACAACAATGATTAAAAAAGATTTCCGGTTAAGCCAAGCTAACCCGGTCTATACGTATAGTTCGGTATACTTGTCCTTCGGATTTGATAGTTTAACACCATAACACTGCTGCCGGTTTATGATGCTTGATGCCCATTGCTGATGAGTAGCTACTTCACACATCGCATTGTGCATTTTAAAAACAGCGGGCGCCGTGTGTTCGTTCAGTTTAACAGCCATTTCATAATCTTCCTCATCTACGCTATAGGCGGCTTCGATAGCCGGCACTTGCGCCGGATGTATCGCAGTTTTTCCAGTTAAACCATGCGCAAGATCAAGCCGGATTTCTTTTTGCAAGGTTGCCATATCATCCAGATATTCAAAAACCGGCGCGGATATCGAAAAGCCATAAGGTTTAAAAATAGTCACCAGTTGCGCGATAACATGAGCTAGTGGCGTTTCATAAAGCGTAAGTGAGCGGGGTCTGCGGACACCTAACAGATTCATCAAATCGTTGCCGCCAATTCTAAGCATTAAAATCCGCTGGGCAACACCGTCTTGTAATAAACCCTGCCGTAGCTCGCTCATTGCGTTGAAATCAAAAACGTCTTTGGTTTCCAGCGTGGGCATGACTTTAAAAGGTGTGCCCTGCAATTGATCGAAATAGGCATGATATACAGATTCGTTAAATTTTGGCAAAACAAAGCCGTCCACCTTGTCAATATCGGGAAGATCCAGTAAACGGGTTAAAATAGCCGGATTTCTGGCGCGAATAAACCGGAATCGATGCGGCGAAGCTCTAAAACCTTGCAGGCACAAGCCAATATGACGCACACAGCTATCGACATCGCTGCTGGACACTGCGTCTTCCGTACAGAATATCATTGATCGCAACATCGAAGATTTTTCGGCGCCCTTCATTTTGGGGTAAAAGTAGTGAACAGTTCAAACATAAGGCACAACGACCCCTCAGGTTTCCCTGATATTTTTTTAAATCCAGCCTAAAAAATGGTTACGGTTGGCTTTGAGAAATTATCTGTAAGAGCC
>JAGXGJ010000039.1 GCA_024636875.1 Methylococcaceae bacterium
GCCGGGGCGATTGGTAAAACGATACGGCTCATCGGTTGCACCGCACTGACGACACACGAACCCGTCACGCCAGCGGGCGTGTTCAAGATAGGCTGCGCAAGCCACCTCATTCGGAAAGAGGCGTTGAAATTCCGGCAGTGAGCGCGGAAATGGTAACTCATCTCGCTCAAACACGTCGATAACCACGGTTGCTCCAGTGTGATGCAGATATTCAATATACTACTGGTAGCGGGCTTGGGAGACAACCGGATAAGCACGGATTAATTATCAACAATAGCTTGTGGTCAATCTGGCACTTATGAATAATATTGGTCTGATTATTGCTTTTACTTTGAGAGATAACATCTGTAAACAAGTTTTGCCTGGATTAGAAAGTGAACCGCTTTGACCACATGCGTCAGCCAAGAAAATAATATCTCAAGTCTGGTTATTCATGCAGTGAAAAGAAGACAAATAATTGTTAAAACCCGGTCAATTAAGTCAAGTCTTCGTTTAATACATGCTTTAATAATAAGATAAATATAAAAATTTTTTGTAAAACCCAGCAACAGGGCAATAGGAATAAAAGATTATGACCATACGCGTCGCCATTCGCCATAAAACGACATACAACTTCGATAGACCTGTAACTCTGTCGCCCCATGTATTTCGCTTGCGGCCGGCAGTACACAGTCGAACGCCCATCAAGGCCTACGCCTTGCGCATTGAGCCGAAGAATCATTTTATCAACTGGCAACAGGATCCTTTTGGCAATATTCTTGCGCGCGTGGTGTTTCCAGATAAATGCCTGAAACTCAGCGTTGAGGTCGAAGTCATTGCCGATATGACAGTGATTAATCCTTTTGATTTTTTTGTTGAGGATTACGCCGAAAACTATCCGTTTAACTACGATCCCCTAACGCTCAAGGAACTGCAACCCTATCTGGAAATAGCTGAAAAAGGCCCGTTGTTAACTCAATGGGTAAAAAATTTCGATTCCAGCAAGCGTTCCATCAATGATTTTTTAGTCGCTGTCAATCGCAACGTTTTTGAAGCGATAAGCTATAACATTCGCATGGAAGTTGGCATACAAAGCTGTGAAGAAACTCTGGAAATGCGCAGTGGTTCGTGCCGGGATTCGGCATGGTTATTGGTGCAGATACTGCGTCATCTTGGGCTTGCCGCTCGTTTTGTATCCGGTTATCTGGTACAGCTTACTGCTGACATAAAATCGCTGGACGGGCCATCAGGTCCGGAACATGATTTTACCGATTTACATGCGTGGACTGAAGTGTATATACCCGGCGCCGGCTGGATAGGCCTTGATCCTACCTCGGGATTATTGGCGGGCGAAGGGCATATTCCACTGGCGTGTACGCCACACCCGGCCAGCGCCGCACCAGTAACCGGCGGCATTGATAAATGTGAAGTGGAATTTGAATTCAGCAATACCGTGGAACGCTTGCACGAAGACCCTCGAGTTACTAAACCTTATAGCGATGAACAGTGGTATCACATCGATGCCTTGGGACAGTATGTTGATAAACAGTTAATAGAGGGAGATGTCCGGCTGACGATGGGGGGTGAGCCTACCTTTGTTTCTGTCGATGATATGGAAGGCGATGAATGGAATACGCACGCTGATGGTGCAAATAAGCGTGAGCGTGCACAACAATTGACCATTCGTTTGCGTGATGCGTTTGCAAAAGGGGCAATGCTGCATTATGGTCAAGGCAAGTGGTATCCAGGCGAACCCTTGCCGCGTTGGCAATATGGGATTTTTTGGCGTAAGGATGGCGTATCGGTCTGGCGTAATCCGGCGTTGCTTGCCGATATTTCCAAGGATTATGGCCATACTGTAAAACAGGCGCAAAAATTTATCCAGCAGATCAGTCAACGTTTGGGCGTCCAACCTCGATACATAGTCACAGCTTTTGAAGATAGCTTCTATTATCTCTGGCAAGAAGGTACCCTGCCCGAAAACATTGATCCTTTAAAAAGCAATCTAAGAGACTCTATTGAACGCCTTACCTTAACCAAACTGCTGGATACCGGTTTGGACCAGCCAGCGGGCTTTACTTTACCGATTAAGTGGAACTGGTCTGAACAACGCTGGAAAAGCGGCCCCTGGGATTTTCGACGCGGTGCGATGTTCCTGATCCCCGGCAATTCACCCATGGGTATGCGCTTGCCGTTAGCCAGCCTGCCCTGGGTTGCGCCCGATAAACGTGAATCACAGGAACCCCAAAGTCTGTTTGAAGATTTACCCGAATTGGGCGATTATTATGGTGAGGTGACGCGCCGTTACAGCCACATCGAAGCTAAAGGTAATGAACATCCGGAAATTATCAAACAGGAGCCGGGTGATAATGGCGTCCTGGAAGTTGAAGTGCCGCATACCGCACTGTGTGTGGAAGCGAGGGATGGCCGGCTGTATATCTTTATGCCGCCGCTGACTTTGCTGGAGCATTATCTTGAACTGGTCGCAGCCATTGAGGCAACCGCTGAAAACCTGGCGTTGCCCGTAGTGATGGAAGGTTATGAGCCGCCTCGTGATTATCGTATCGAACGCTTGATGGTTACGCCTGATCCCGGGGTTATAGAAGTGAATATTCATCCATCCAAAACCTGGCAGGAATTGGTCGAAAAAACTACTATTCTTTATGATCTGGCGCACCAAACCAGACTCGGCACCGAAAAATTCATGCAGGATGGCCGCCACACCGGAACTGGCGGCGGCAACCATATTACGGTGGGTGCGGAAATGCCGGCGGACAGCCCGTTATTGCGCCGCCCGGATTTGCTGCGCAGCCTGATTACCTACTGGCAACATCACCCTGGCTTGTCCTATCTGTTTTCGGGTATGTTTATCGGACCCACCAGTCAAGCGCCGCGCGTTGATGAAGGCCGTGATGAAAGGCTCTATGAGCTGGAAATCGCCTTTCAACAAATGCCTGAAGGTGAAGTTCCCGAACCCTGGCTGGTTGATCGCCTGCTGCGTCATTTGCTGACTGATATAACCGGCAACACGCATCGCTCCGAGTTCTGTATTGATAAGCTCTACTCGCCTGACAGTTCAACCGGAAGGCTCGGTATTCTCGAACTGCGATCCTTTGAAATGCCTCCCCATGCCCGAATGTCACTGGTACAAACCGTGTTACTGCGGGCCTTGATTGCCTGGTTCTGGCGAGAACCCTATAAACACGATCTGGTGCGCTGGGGAACCGAGCTGCATGACCGTTTTATGCTGCCGCATTATGTCCGTGAAGATATGAAGCAGGTAGCTAAAGACTTGCAACGGGCTGGATATGATTTTGAACTGGACTGGCTGGAGCCGTTTTTCGAATTCCGCTTCCCACGCTATGGCAACACCCTGATTGACGGCGTTGACATGGAATTGCGTTTTGCCATTGAACCCTGGCATGTACTGGGCGAAGAAGTCAGCAGCACCGGCACCGCCCGTTATGTGGATTCATCGGTTGAGCGTTTGCAGGTATCGGTAAGCGGATTTACCGAGGGGCGTTATGTCATAGCCTGTAACGGCAGGCGTTTGCCCATGCGCAACACCGGCCGTAAAGGTGAATTTGTTGCCGGCGTACGATATCGGGCCTGGCAGCCCCCCTCGGCGCTGCACCCTACTATTGCACCGCATACCCCGCTGGTTTTTGACATGATCGATACCTGGAATGGCCGCTCGGTGGGTGGATGTACTTATTACGTTGCACATCCCGGCGGCCGTAGTTATGATGATTTCCCGGTAAATGCCTACGCAGCAGAGACCCGGCGCATGACGCGTTTTTGGGACTATGGGCATACACCGGGTGTTATAATTAAATCGCCGCTGGCATCAACTCCGGTTGCAGCTGCGGATAAACCGTTGCCGGCAAAGTTTAGCATTACGAATGCAGCGCCCAGAGCTATGGCTCCGCCTGCTGAAGAGCCAAGCGAAGAGTACCCGTTTACGCTGGATTTACGCCATCGCAATCGTTAATTCAGGATTTATAGGGTGGACACCAAACACGGCACTGTAGATGAAGCTTTGTTGCCCACCGAAAGCAAAAATTAACGACAATAACGGTGGCGGTCGCACAGCATGGCTTAACATGCATCGAACAGCCGGATAGAGATAACGACACATTACAATGGAGATTTATTTAAATGAGCGATAGATTAAAACTGCTAACCCCGGCAACATTGACGCTGGAAAATAAAAGCTACTCGTTGCCGACTTATATGGGTGTTGAAGGTGAAAAAGCCATTGATATTACCAAACTGCGCAGCCAAACCGGCTATGTAACACTGGATGATGGCTACGGAAATACCGGCGCCTGTGAAAGCGCCATCACTTACATCGATGGAGAAAAAGGCATCCTCCGTTATCGCGGCTATCCCATAGAAGAATTGGCTGAACATTCGCGGTTTACCGAGGTCGCTTATCTGTTGCTTTATGGCGAACTGCCAAACAGTGAGCAATTGCTGGGCTTTTCATCCCGCCTCAATGAGTCATCCATTGTTCACGAGGATGTACATCATTTTTTAAGCGGCTTCCCCCGAGGCTCTCATCCCATGGGCATACTTGCAACCATGGTGGCATCGTTGTCCACTTTTTATCCGGTGCCGGATCAACTGGATGAAGCCACGGAAATACAAATTGTTGCCAACCTGGTTTCTCAGGTACGCACCATTGCCGCATTTTCTTATAAAAAATCAATCGGTGAACCACTGGTTTATCCTTCCATTAAATATCGATATACCAGTAACTTTCTGAACATGATGTTCGCCTCGCCAGTCCGTGATTATCAACCGGATGCCGACATTGACAGCGCCATCGATATGCTGCTGATACTGCATGCAGATCATGAACAGAACTGCAGCACATCGTCTGTGCGTACGGCTGGCTCCAGCCTGGCTAATGTGTATGCGGTAATTACTGCGGGCATTGCTGCGCTATGGGGACCGCGCCATGGCGGCGCTAATCAGGAAGTAATAAAAATGCTGGAACAGATACACGCAGAAGGAGGTGATGGAACTGAATTTATTAATCAGGCAAAAGACAAGAATTCAGGAAATCGATTAATGGGTTTTGGCCACCGGGTCTACAAAAATTTTGATCCCCGCGCCGTGGTATTAAAACAGCATTGTGACAAGTTACTCAACAAACCGGGGCTCAATGATCCATTGCTGGATATTGCCAGACGGCTCGAAGAAATTGCTCTGAAAGATGACTATTTTATTTCCCGGAAACTGTATCCCAATGTGGATTTTTACTCGGGTCTGATACTGCGCGCGGCAGGCATACCTACCGATATGTTTACCGTTTTATTTGCAATTGGGCGTATGCCCGGATGGTTGGCGCATTGGCGTGAAATGATCCATGGTGAACATGTCACTATCTACCGTCCCCGTCAGATATATACGGGTGAGATCTTGCGCCATTATCAGGATATAAATCAGCGGGCATGAAGAAAGCTTTGCGGCGCCGTGGCAGATAAGTGATAAATAGTTTTCCGGTGTCTTACACTCCTCACTGTTGAAGCAGGTGTAACAAGCTGCAATGAGAATACCTCGTGCCTGATACCAACAGCCCTGCCAATGATATTGGCACGCAATATTACGCGACGCAACTCGGCATCTACGATGAAATGTATGCCACCGAAAATAAAGTGCTGCCCTATTGGGAGCGCTTTATGGCTGCACTTGAAAGTATGGGCAGTGAGAAACTCGAACTGCGCCGAAGGGAAGCTCAACGTTTGTTGCGTGAAAACGGTGTAACCTATAATGTTTATGGCGACTCGCAAAATCTGACCCGGCCCTGGCGGCTTGATCCTGTTCCGTTATTGATCAGCAGCGAAGAATGGTCGGTTATAGAATCGGGGCTTAAACAACGTGCTGATCTGCTCGACCTGATACTTAAGGATATTTATGGCAGACAAAACCTGTTAAAAAAAGGCTTATTGCCAACTGAGCTGATTTTTGGCCATGAAGGTTTTTTGCATCCCTGTGTAGGTGCATTGCAAAACCAGCAGCGTCACCTGACGCTTTATTCAGCGAATCTTGCCCGCGGCCCCGACGGACGTATGTGGGTATTGGATGATCGTACCCAGGCGCCTTCCGGTTCGGGGTATGCATTGGAAAACCGTACCGTGATGACGCGCGTTTTACCTGATATATTTCGTGAAACACAGGTGCACCGGTTATCCGGTTTTTTCAGGGCACTGCGCAAGGGGCTGGCTGATATTGCGCCGCACAACAAAGAAGATCCTCGCATAGTTATACTCACACCTGGCCCGCTCAATGAAACTTATTTTGAACACGCTTATTTATCAGCCTATCTGGGTTATACACTTGTTCAGGGTGGCGATCTGACCGTACGTGACGGTCGTGTATGGCTTAAATCCCTGGAAGGCTTGCAGCCTGTTGATGTTATTTTACGCCGGGTTGACGATTCCTTCTGCGACCCATTGGAATTGCGCAGTGATTCCCGGCTGGGTGTTGCGGGTCTTTTGGAAGCTGTGCGCCGGGGCAATGTCGCCATAGCCAATCCTTTGGGCAGCAGTATTCTGGAAAATCCCGGCTTGCTGGCATTTTTACCCCGCTTGGCCCGCTATTTTTTAAATCAGGAACTTGAACTGTCTTCAGTGGCAACCTGGTGGTGTGGACAGCGTCGTGAGCGTGATTTCGTCTTGCAAAATCTTGATAGACTGGTCATCAAACCCCTTAATCGTAGTCAGGACAACCATGCCTTATTTGGCGGCTTGTTAAGCGGTAAAGAGAAAGAACAACTGCGCAGCCAGATTTTAGCTAAACCCCATTTATTTGTAGGTCAGGAACAAGTCAGTTTCTCCACGCTCCCGGCGTTTATCGACCATCGTATCGAACCCCGTAACGCCGTATTACGCAACTTTGTTGTCGCAAGCGGGGAAGATTATGTGTTAATGCCGGGGGGGCTGACCCGTGTTGCCCGCCAAAAGGATAATTTTATTGTTTCAAACCAGGCGGGTGGAATTAGCAAAGATACCTGGATTTTGGCATCCGAACCTGAAAAGCCGATGAGCTTATGGACTCAACCAGGCCGTAATCAACTGAGTGATGCCGTCACCGAACCGCTGACCAGCCGGGCAGCTGACAACCTGTTTTGGGTCGGCCGGCACCTTGAGCGTATGGAAGCCATCTCACGGCTATTGCGAACAGTCTTGCTAAAATTAAGGGAAACTCATGAATTCAAAGACTCCATTGACAATGACTGTCTTGTCGTATTGTTGCGCACTTTGACCCAGGTCACCAGCACTTATCCGGGTTTTATAAAAAACGATGCACAACTGCTGATAACACCACAGAATGAGCTACTATCACTCGCTAAAGATAGTCATCGCAAAGGCTCACTAACGGCGAATATTCAAGCTTTAGTGCACTCGGCATTCAGTATTCGTGACTTTTGGTCACATGATACCTGGCGAAGTGTCGATAATATTCAGCGCCGATGGCAGCAACGGGTGATAAATAATGAAATAAATGTCGAACAGTTACAACATCATCTGGATGATTTGATTACCGGCATCGTCGCATTTACCGGTTTAACCAGTGAGAGCATGACACGCGAAGCAGCCTGGCTGATGCTGGACAGTGGGCGCAGACTTGAGCGTGCGCTGGCGCTTATTGCATTACTCCGATCGACGGTCGCGCTACGGCACGAGGATGCCTTGCAAAGCCAGATTCTTGAAGCCGTCCTGGTTTCAACTGACAGTTTAACTATTTATCAGCGCCGCTACCGTTCTTGTATCCAGTTACCGAGGGTGCTGGAGTTATTATTACTGGATGAATCCCATCCCCGCTCGCTTGCTTACCAACTTTATCAGTTATCTACTCATATAGGCGCGCTGCCGAGGACAAGAGGCAAATGCCGCCTGAGTGAAGAGGAAGGTTTAATTTTAAAGGCTTATACCGATGTACGACTGGTCAATGTGTTGAAATTGACACAAGTCAATGACAATGCAGGCATCTATACTGACCTGGAGTCTCTGTTATCGAATACAGCTGATTTGTTATGGCGGTTTGCAGAAGTCATCGCACAGACCTATTTTAGCCACTCCCAGACTTCACAGCTTATAACAGTAAGTGCCCCCGAGGACGAACTGTGAAATACCGCATTACCCACACCACACGTTATCACTATAGTCAGCCGGTAGGACTGTGTCAGAATGAAGCCCGATTACAGCCACGTGATTTTTGGCGGCAACAGCGCCTGTCCAGTCGCTTTGAAATTTCGCCGGCACCTATCGATTTTCATGAGCGTATTGATTATTTCGGTAATCATGTAGCTTATTTCACTATCCAGCAAGCACATACCCAGCTTATCGTAACCGCAATCAGTGAGGTGACAATATTCCCGGAACAACACTCTTTCGATTTATTTAACCAGCTTTCATGGGAACAGGCCCATAGCCTGTTACAAAATATACCAATCCAGGCGCAATCCCAAAGCCAGCAGGGTCAAAATCAAATGCAGGATCAGAGTCTTGATATACTGGATGCCCGGCAATACGCTATTGACTCGCCGATGGTAACAGTTACGCCTGAACTTGCTGGCTATGCACAAAGTTCATTCCTGCCCAATCGCGCCCTGGTAGATGTTGTACAGGACTTGATGCAGCGGATTTACACGGATTTTACCTATGACCCGTCGTTTACCACGATTGCTACACCTTTATCTGACGTACTCAGTCATCGTCGTGGAGTCTGTCAGGATTTTGCTCATCTGGCCATTGCCTGTTTACGCGCTTATGGCATAGCCGCACGCTATGTCAGTGGTTATGTTGAAACCCGGCCTGAGCCGGGCAGACAACGTATAGTGGGCGCAGATGCTTCTCATGCCTGGTTTGCAGTCTATATTCCGGGTAGCGGCTGGCTGGATTTTGATCCGACCAATAATACTGTGCCCCTGGATCAACATATCACTCTGGCCTGGGGCCGTGATTTTAGCGATGTAACACCGCTTAAAGGCATTGCTTTCGGCGGCGGTCAACATACCCTGTCGGTATCTGTGGATGTACTGAGGCTGGAATGAGGTTCAAGGCAAAAGGTAAAAAGGAAGCAAGATGCGATGGCTTTTTTGAACCTTAAACCTTGAACCTGAATCATTTTTAACTTAATGGAGTTTGTATGACTACTATTCATCTTATCGGCGGCGAAAAAGGCGGCGTAGGCAAATCTGTTGTCGCGCGTCTGCTCGCTCAATACATGATAGACCATGAAATACCGTTTATCGGTTTTGATACGGACCGCTCGCATGGTTCGTTATTGCGTTTTTACGCTGATTATGCCTCTGCTACTGTTATTGATAATTACGAAAGCCTGGATGCCATTATCGAGACTGCCTCGGAAAACCCGGAACGGCGTATCTTGGTAGATCTTGCCGCTCAAACCCATTATCCGCTGGCAAAATGGATAGATGAATCCGGTGTACTGGAATTGGCAACAGAACTGGGAATTTCCCTGTGCTACTGGAATGTGATGGATTCAGGCAAAGATTGCGTGGACTTGCTCGGCAATTTGCTCGACCAATATGGTGCACGATTAAATTATGTCCTGGTGCAGAACCAGCTTCGTGATGATAACTTTAATATCCTGGAATACTCAGGTATTAAAGATCGGGCGCTGGATTTGAATGCCAGGGTAATTACGTTAAAGCGCCTTCATGCGCCGGTAATGTCCAAAATAGATGGCAACAGCTACAGTTTTTGGGCTGCAAAAAATATCGATGCCGATAACCGCAATGGCCTGGGTTTATTGGAAAGACAACGGGTTAAAATCTGGTTAAACCATGCTTATAAAGAAATCGAGTCGGTAGGTGTTTAATGTGTTTTACATCGCAGTAATGCAGGTTGGGTCAGCGATAGCGTATCCCGACATTTTCAAAGAATTGTCGGGATACGCTACAATAGTCCTGCCCTGTATCGTCAAGAGAAAAGCCGGGAATTTTTACTGTTACGGAAAATCAAGGGTTTTTCGTCGACAGGCAATGCATATTTTGCTGCTGAATCGATAGCTTGCTGAATGACGGCATGATCTGGCGATTTGCTACAGACCGGATCGGCATTGTACATATCCCCGGTTAACAGATAAGCCTGACAACGGCAGCCGCCAAAATCTTTTTCTTTTTCATCGCAGCTGCGGCAAGGTTCTTTCATCCATTCAAGACCGCGGAAAAAGTTGAAGGCTTTGGACTCGTTCCAGATTTCTTCAATGCTGTAATCTTTAACATTGGGACAATCCAGCCCCGGTAATTCGCGTGCAGAATGGCAGGGTAACGCCACGCCGTCAGGTGCGATGGTCAGGAAGGTAGTGCCCCAGCCATTCATGCAGGCTTTTGGGCGCTCTTCATAAAAATCCGGCACGACATAATAAATTTTCATCTTGCCGGCGACGGTTTCCTTAAATGCCTGGGCTAGTTGTTCGGCCTGTTCAAACTGTTCTTTAGTCGGCAGTAATAAGTCACGGTTGGCATGCGCCCAGCCGTAATACTGCGTATTGGCCAATTCCAGATAATCCGCCCCCAATTCTTCCGCCATTGCCAGTATTTGAGCCATCTGGTGGATGTTCTCGCGGTGGATAACCACGCATAACACCATCGGGTAGCCGTGTTTTTTAACCAGGCGGGCGACTTCTTTTTTACGCACAAACGATGCCGTGCCTGCGATATGGTCGTTCAATTCCTGCGTACTGGCCTGAATGCTGACCTGAATATGATCAAGTCCAGCCTCTTTGAGCTGGATGATTTTTTCTTCCGTCAGTCCGTAGCCTGAGGTGATCAGGTTGGAATAATAACCGAGGTCTCTGGCATGTTTGACCAATTCGGTCAGATCCCTGCGCGTCAACGGCTCTCCGCCGGAAAATCCCAGCTGCACAGCGCCCATTTTGCGGGCCTGCGTCAGTACACGTTTCCAGTCTTCGGTACTTAATTCGGATTGATATTTGGCATAATCAACCGGATTGGAGCAATAAGGACACTGTAACGGGCAGGCATACGTAAGCTCTGCCAGTAACCAGCGCGGCGGGGTACTGCTAATCTTGTTGGATCCAGCCATTTTTTAAAGCAACCTCGAGGAAAGCGGTAATATCGTTGATGAGACCCGACGTTGCAAATTTCAGTTCCAGATCGCTGACAATTTGGGCAAGATTACGCGTGCCGTCACAGAGTTTCAGAATTTCAGCTGAACTTTGATTAAGTTCTACCATACCTTCCGGGTAAAGGATAACATCTTTTTGCTGGGCTTCTTCCCATTGCAGGCGGTGCAATGGGGAAAATTTGATGGGTTTATCTGGGTTGATACTCATTATTAGTGTGTAATTTTGTGAGGGGGGATGAATTTTTTGCTCGCATTTCGGAAAAATCGACCAAACGGCGGGCAGAAAAGCTCTGTCTACCCTGTGCAATTAGTTAGGATGCTTGAATTTTGACGCTGATACCAAAACTGGATTGCTCTATTTTTCCAGTCTTGCCGTAATATTCAATAATACCGTTTTCCCATACAATCCAGACTTCTTCTGCGCCTGCCTGCAAATAGAGCTGTGCCTTATTAATCATTTCTTCTTTTGAATTGGCAGGCGAGACGATTTCAATACACAGCTCAGGCGCGTGGGAATAAGGCGTTTCATAACCGTATTGTTTGATAAACGCCTTGGAACACCAGGCGACGTCAGCGACTTTTACGCCGTCCGTGGTTTGAATTGAGCATTCGGTGAGTGCTTCACCTTTTTTAAGTTTGCGTTCAAGCAAAGCACTGATGTGTGACTGCAAGCGGCCGTGTTTATTGGAAGCCGGGGTCATTTCAACTTTTCCGTAGCGGTTTAGCTCAATTTTAAAAGGTAAATTTTTAAAATAGGGGTTATCAACGACTTCAGACCATTGCATCGCACGTTTTCCTGTTGTATCAAAACAAAACCAAGCTACGTCTCAATATTAAAATAGGGCGGCATGTTGTTAATATAAGCCATATACATCGCATCCGCCATCGTCCACAGCACGTCCAGCTTGAATTGCAGGATTTGAATCATACGATCCTGCTGTTCGCGGGTAAGGTACCAGTCCAGCGTAATCGCCAGACCGTGCTCCACATCGCGCCGCGCTTCGGTCAGACGTTTGCGGAAATAGATATAACCTTCCTGTTCTACCCAGGGATAGTGTTCAGGCCAGTTATCCAGACGCTGCTGGTGAATTTTGGGAGCGAACAGCTCTGTTAAAGAAGAGCTGGCCGCTTCGTGCCATTCCGCCCTGCGGGCAAAATTAACATAGGCATCTACGGCAAAACGCACGCCCGGCAGCACATATTTCAATGAGGTGATGTCTTCGCGCTTCAAGCCGACGGCTATGCCCAGTTGTATCCAGGCTTCAATGCCGCCGACATCGCCGGGATGACCATCATGATCCAAAATGCGCTGAATCCATTTTGCACGCGTTTCTCGATCCGGGCAATTGGCCAGGATATTGGCATCCTTAATGGGAATGCAGACCTGATAATAAAAACGGTTGGCGACCCAGCCCCGCAGTTGTTCTTTGGTGAGTTTACCTTCATTCATCAGGGTATGGTAAGGATGATGAATATGGTAATATTTTTCCATACCGCGCAGGGCGGCTTCAAATTCTGTTTTGGTCCAGGCTTTATTATCACTGCTCATGTTTGTATCCTTTATAAATCGATTTCCAAACCATCGTAAGCGACTTCAATGCCGGCGGCATCGAGGATCTTACGCTGCTCGGAATCATCGTCTAAAATCGGGTTGGTGTTGTTAATATGTATCAATATTTTACGGGCTTTATCCACACCGCCAAGAACTTCTATCATGCCGCCTGCTCCGGATTGAGGCAAGTGGCCAATTTCGCGCGATTTTTTATGGCTGATATGCTGCGTACACATTTCGTCATCTGTCCAGAAGGTGCCATCTACCAACAGGCAATCAACGGCTTGCATGGCGGCCATAACATGCGGTTCTATTTCCCCCAGGCCAGGGCAATAAAACACTTTTTTGCCGGAAGAAATTTGCTCGATGATTACGCCAATATTGTCGCCTTCATGCGGATCGTGACGATGCGGCGAATAGGGCGGCGCTTTGCTTTTTAAGGCCTGGGTATAAAAGCGTAAATCAGCTATAGCGGGAATGGTAAAACTGCTGCCATCGACGGGAACGGGATGATGATTGACGGTGCAGAAGTGTTCGAGCATAGTGAACAATGGAAAACCTGTGGTCAGATCCTGTTTGACCATATCGGTACAATAGACATCCAGCGGCTTGCCTTCTCTTAGCATCAACAGGCCGGTGGTATGATCAATCTGGCTGTCAATCAACATAATGGCTTTGATACCAGTGCCCCGGATACCTTCTTTAGGCTGAATCGCGGGGAAGGCCTCCAGTTGCGCCCGAATATCAGGGGAGGTGTTAAACACTAGCCAGTTTTTATTATCGGTGCTCACTGCAATCGATGACTGGGTACGCGCTGTGCCGTTCATTTTATTATGTCGCAAACGGTGGCAATTATGGCAGTTGCAGTTCCATTGCGGGAAGCCGCCACCTGCACCTGAACCAAGAACTCTAATTTTCATGATGAAAGCCTAAAACGAAAGGCTCGAATGATACGTGAATAACATTTTTCAGGCAAAAAAAAGGGGCTCTTGACGAATCCCCTTTCTTAATTCGAACTGAAATTCATTATTTCTATTTCAATCCGCTCCCGATCGTTAAATAGGGAGTTATCGTTTAGCGATTGTAGATGTACATTGTTACTTCAAAACCGAAACGCAGGTCTGTATAGCTTGGTGTTTCCCATTTCATAATATTCACCTCCAGAAGTTGTTTAGAATGTTTGCTAGCTTGATCAAGTAAGCCAATTTAAAGTATACGATGAACTATTTTGCAACGCAACTGAAAAGGCTTATTTAACAAGATAAATCAGACTAATTTATTTACATGCCATGGCTAATTTATACCTGCAGAGGGTCTTTATTGCAAGAATGAATTTTATACTTGTAGCATTTTTGATTGGGCGTTATATTGCAAATTCAGGTAAACTTTTGTTACCCGGACTATATCTGAAATCAGGCATTTCACCGACATAAAATTTTCTAAATCAATGATTTCCGATAAAAACGCGTAACATTAGATAAGAATAACATTAATATTTTTAGGAGGAATTATGACTGGTGATCTTTTCGAATTGTTTGTATGGATGTGGATTGTAGCAACTGTGGCATTTGCTCCCCTGGGCTATTTTATTTACAAATTTACCCAGAAGAACGGTAAACCGTTCGGCGAAACCGAGCCGCATGGCGATAGCCCGTCTTTAGTCAATGAATTTGCGGAAAATGCCATTGATTTTTTTAAAGGCCTGCTTGCCAAAAAATAAGCATCATTTGTTAATGAAGTTTTTCAAGTTTGTGTTCACCTTACTTTCCAGATCAATCGCAAGTGAAGTTAAATCATTTGCGGTTGATTGGGTCGTTGATGTTTCCAAATGCCAGGCAAATGGTTGCCCATTTATGCAGGGAAACACCTGAAGTAAACATTCTACTGCTACCGTTGACGGTTAATCCCTTGAATCAAAATTTCTTCTCCCAGCAATGTATAATCCGCTCAGGTTTTACTGGCTTCAATACCCTGTCACTCATTTTATTTGATGCTTTTCTTGTGCATACAGTCTTTTCCATTCAGGGCAGGCTTTGACGCTTCAGTTTTGGAAAATCAGGGCATGGATATTATCTTAATTAAAAAAGTTTACCTGAAATCAGGGATGGCTGACATGGCTCTGGGTAACCAGAGGTTTTTAGGATAATCCGGCTTGGGCCTTGGCACGCGTAGTTTATTGATGCATATTTTTAAATTAATTAATGCCAACAAGCTCTGCTCAAGTGCAATCATGGATTATTTATACAGCACATAATTCGTATGAAGTTGAGAGTCAGTTGTAATCTTCGTTTCCAGATAGCGGAAGCCAGCGTTTTGATTTTAATGCTGCGTCCTTTCAGAGGTATACAGCAATGGATTAACCGCGAGGTTTATACCATCAAACCGGCTATTCCGATGATAGAAAGTACTGACAGCTTCGGAAATTCATGCCAGCGTCTGGTTGCACCTGTCGGAGATTTTTTGATCCATACCTCGGCTGAGGTCATGGTTACTGATCATTTTTATGTTGCACCTGGGGCTTCTTTTGTTGAAATACAGTATCTTCCTAACGAAGTACTGACCTATCTGTTGCCCAGCCGGTATTGTGAATCTGACCGGTTTGGAGATCTGGCCAGAGAGATAACTTGCGATGCTCTGCCGGGATACGATCAAGTCAGCAAAATTAATGATTGGGTTCGTAATTCAATACATTATTCACCGGGTTCCAGTGAATTTCCACTCTCAGCTGTTGAAGTGCATCTTCGTGGCCATGGCGTATGCAGAGATCTGGCCCAAATGGCCATAGCGCTCTGCCGCAGTATCAGCATACCCACGCGCCTCGTCGTTGGCTACCTGTATAATCTGCATCCGATGGATTTACACGCCTGGTTTGAGGCTTATGTAGGTGGTCAATGGCACACCTTCGACCCCACCCAAAGTGACTTAAGGGCAGACAGAGTGATTATTGCCTTCGGACGCGATGCGGCGGATGTTTCGGTATTTCACCAATTTGGTTCAGGCTGTCTATTAAACGGCATGGACGTTCACGTTGATTTGCTGGATAATTAACCCATTATAACTTTATAACAACAGCTAAACGTTCATGACTTATTGTATTTCAGCTTCTATAAACGAAGGACTTGTTCTGGTTTCTGATTCAAGAACCAATGCCGGTATTGATAAAGTCAGCACACATGGCAAAATGCACGCATTTGATACCCTGAATGATCGAAAGATTGTTATACTCTGCGCCGGTAATCTGGCCACTACTCAAGCCGTTTTAGAGCAATTGCACCGCGATAAAATCAAGAATGCCGAAACCAATTTAAATACGGTGGAAAGCTTGTTTGAGGCCGCAGAATATCTTGGTCATGTAAGTGTTGAAAAACAGAAACAGCATACCGGCTCTCAAGGACAATCCGCGTTTAATCCATCCGCCAGCTTTATTTTAGCCGGTCAAATCGGCACTGATCCGCATGGCGCTTACATGGTTTATGCAGAAGGCAACAGTATAACCAGTTCGGCCAATACGCCATTTCTGCAAATTGGCGAGAGTAAATACGGCAAACCGATACTGGACCGGTTTCTTAAACTGGACACTTCAATAGACGGGGCGGCGCGTTGCTGCCTGGTGTCTATGGACTCCACCATACGCAGTAATGCCAGCGTTGGCGCCCCTGTGGAAATGCTGATTTACCGTAAAAGCAGCTTTAGCCTGGACGAATATTACTGCTTTGATGACGATGACGATTATATGTTGCGGCTGAGACGCAGCTGGGAAGCCAAGCTGCGTGAAGCAATTGCGGCATTGCCTACCCCGGATAAGGGGTCAATTAGACCAATGCGGGTTGAGCTTTAATTTGCAACACTTTTCTTTTGACTATCGGGGGCACGCACAGGAACCCGCTTATCTGTCAAATGACAGATAAGCATTTTGAGCAAATTGGCTGGATCGGATTCATCCTGATCGTTAGCGCCTATTTGCTTATCACGATAAAATTCCTGGATACCGTTTCCGCCGCGTATCATTCGATGAATTTGGCGGGCGCTTTATGTATGGCGGTCAACGCCAGACATGAGGAAGCCAGGCCGCTATTTTGGCTGAACGTGGTTTGGTCTTTAATTGCTGTCATTGGTTTGATGCAAATAGATTGATCATCGCTTGGTCGGGATGATGATCAATACGGCCCCCATTCTGTCCTGGTAAAAATACACTAACTCTTTTGAGATTTAACTATGGGCAGAGCAAGCCGAAAAAAACAGTTACAAAGACAGCAAAAACAATATGGCGGCATTAAATTATCTGCAGCGCTTATAGAATTGTGCGAACCGTTTGAGCCCGAAAATCTATCCACGAAGGAATTTGGGTAGTCCCTACAAATCAATGCAGGTGGTAATATTTATCGATTTTTGGCATAGTGCAGCGCCAAACTTTGCAGTACTTATGGCATGAACCACGCAGCAACCAAACTTAATGTTGAATCAAAATTATTTTGCCCAAGACGC
>JAGXGJ010000002.1 GCA_024636875.1 Methylococcaceae bacterium
ATTGATTTATCGTTGCCGGCGGTTTTTATTTCGAAAAATTCCTTTAAAATCAATGGTCATTTTTCGTTTTCTTTTGTAGTGCCATCCATTTATACTAGTATCTTGATTTTTCCTGGAATTGCGCTCATGCTAGCGCCATGTATATTCGAAGAACTAAAACTAAAACAGCGGAGCATGGCGAAGACTCCTTTACCTATCGGATCGTTGAATCCGTGCGTGAAGGAACGCAAGTCAAGCAACGTACGTTACTTAATTTAGGCAAAGACTTTGCCATTGAGCCCGCGCATTGGCCGTTGCTCGCCGCCAGAATTGAACAGCTTCTGCAAGGCTCTGCGCCGCGTCAAGCGGAGTTGTTTCATTTAGCGGATGATGTAGCCCAGTTGCTGGAGGCCACCGCCGAGCGCTATAGCGACCTCATCATCGCGAAACTGGCTCAACCCGTCGCGATAGCGACATCCGAGGAGGATTATCACCGGGTCAACATTAATCATATCGAAGCCGCTCGAGCCCGCAGCATCGGCTCGGAAACGCTGGCATGCCATGCGGTCAGGCAATTGCAACTGGATCAGAAACTCACCGCGCTCGGTTTTAATAAAATCGATTCCGCAGCGGCACTGGGCAGCATTATAGGCCGCATGGTCTCACCCGGCAGCGAACTGCAGACCCATGATTGGCTGCAAACGCGCACCGGTCTGGGTGAATTGCTTGATCATGATTATGGCAGCACCAGCCTGACGCGCTTGTATACCATCAGCGACAAGTTGCTCAAACACCAAGCGGCGCTGGAAGCGTTTCTGGCTGCTCAGGAGCAGACCTTGTTCGATTTAAACCGAAGCATCGTGCTGTATGACTTGACCAACACCTATTTTGAAGGCCAGTGCGCACAAAACCCCAAGGCCCAGTTCGGTCGCTCCAAAGAAAAACGCAGTGATTGTCCCTTGGTCACCTTAGGTCTGGTTCTGGATGGCAATGGCTTCCCGCTCAGCAGCCAGGTATTTCCAGGTAACGCCAGCGAACCCGCCACGTTGTCGCTGATGCTGGACGGTCTCCAGGGGAAAAATCCATTAGCCGGTGAGAAACCGGTGATTATTATGGATGCCGGCATTGCCAGCGCTGACAACATTGCCTGGCTAAGCGAGCATGGTTATCTTTATCTGGTGGTCAGTCGGGAACGCTACGTACAAGATCCCAGAGACCAGGACCCTGCCATACTGGTTCGGGACACCGGACCGAACACCGTCAGTGTTTTCCGCACCATCGATACAGAAACCAAGGAAACCCGGCTCTATTGCTATTCCGATCAAAAAGCCAAAAAAGAACAGGCCATTCGCAACCGCTTCCACGTTCGTCTGGAAGAGGCGCTCGACAAGCTCAATGCCGGCTTAAACAAAAAAGGCACCCTTAAAAACGTCGCGAAAATACATGAACGCATCGGTCGACTGCGCGAAAAAAACAGCCGTGTCGCGCAAGACTACCGTATTGTAGTCACTGCCGATGACGAAAAAAACAACGCCATTCGTATTGACTGGCAGCGTGAGCCCAAAAGTGCACAAAAAGATCAGCACTGCGGCGTTTATTGTCTAAGGACTAATATTCCGGACTGGTCAGAAGCACAATTGTGGACGACCTATATCATGCTGACCGAGATTGAAGCCACCTTTAGAAGTTTGAAAACCGACCTCGGTTTACGTCCGGTTTTCCACCATAAAGAAGATCGGGTCACCGGCCACTTGTTCATTACTTTACTGGCCTACCATCTGGTGCATACCCTGCGCTATCAACTTAAACAACAGGGCATCCATTTAAGCTGGGACAGCATTCGCAACTTCATGTCGACCCAACAACGCATCACCCTTACCTTGCCGACTGATGATAATAAAACGATCCACCTGCGCACAACAACCCAAGCCGAAGCCCGGCAAAAACAAATATACGCTGCCTTGAGTATCAAACCCGATCCCATAGGTAAATCTAAAACGATTATTGATAATAAAAAATCTGTAGTGCCATTTGAGATAAAGTAAAAAAATCAACTTATTGATTTAACAGATAATTGTCAATAGAAGTCACGAAGATGGGTTAAAGAACCTTCGGTTCCTGGTGCGGTAAGGCTGCGTGGAAAACGATGGTGAATAATTGATATTTTCCAGCATGGTTGGACTTTGATTATCGCGGTTCTTGCTTAACCATCAGCTTCTTCATGTCAATCCAGGCCGATCGGAAGCATGGCCCAGGATGCCCGAAAGCTACTAGACATCCTTGACTACTTGTGTGGAGGGAAGCTGTGAGTGAAAAAAACCCACACTTGTAAACTACCCCCATCTATGTCTTCAAGCACCCATTACTCGGGTCTCCGTTCCATACACACGTGGGGGATAGAAATACGGTATGCCACCAATTATCTTGTAAGTCTTCTCAAGGGTAAGTTACTTAGCATAGTTAAGAATTACCGCTTTATAAAAGTATTAGGGCTAATAGTGTTACCGGAAAAATTACCATGAAACAACTCGGATGCAGTTACGGTATTTCCGATAATGGTACTTTGCGTTACTCCGCCATAGGTAAAAAATCCCCAGTTTGTGTCAGAAATAGTGTTTTTTGTAACTGTAGCATTAGATGTTGAGAAAGAAAATCTCATACCCATGTTGCCACCAGTAGTAGTATTTCCGCTAACAACAACATTTGTAACAGGGCCATTCTTAGCATAGGTTGCTACAGCACCAAAATGATTATTGATAAATTGATTGTTTAATATCTTGACATTATTTACTGATTTACCTTTATCTGGCTCTAAATCTATGCCAGTTTGAGGGTTGTGGCCATGAGTGTTTTTAATGACGGAATCTCTGATAACAACTCCATCTGCCCAGACCACAGATATCCCTTGGCGGCGATTATTGTCTGCGGTTACACTATAAAGATTTACATTAATGCTTGCATCCGATACGATAAATCCATCACCCCAACAATCCCGGGAAATTACATTTTCAATATAAACATTTTTAGATGCTCTGACTGTAACACCATAGCCCCATTGACCATAGCAATAATTTACGTTTGGGCATAATGTAGAGTTTGGAGTTGTTTCTGATGCTATATTTCCTGGTGTAAGATGTTCATTACGTTCGCCCTTAATAGTGCCACCAACTATATTTAAATTTGATACACCTTGTGCTTTAAGAATATCATAACTCCATCTATTATTAGGAATCGCTTTTAATACGGCTCCACTCTCCATTTTGAACGTCATATTGCTTTTCAGATTAACTGAAGTAAGCGCGTCGATCATATACGTTCCGTTCGGCACGAACACCGTCCCGCCTGTTCCACCAACCTGATTAACAGCTGCTTGAATTGCGGCAGTGTCGTTTGTACTGCCATTACCCTTGGCGCCTTTATCCTTCACATTGACGACCAGTGACGAAGTCGGAGGCGGTGCGTGGTAACCGCTGGTAGGCGGTGGAGGTGTGTTCGTTGGCGGAGTCGTGGTTGTTGTGGCCGTTGTAAGAGTGTAATCACCCGAAATCGTTTCTTTTCCGGCTTGATTGGCGGAACGAACTCGATAGTGATATTTGGCACCCGGAGCGAGACCTGAGATTTTTTGTGAATGCGCTGAGTATTTGAATGAAGATTCTTTTGTTGACATCTGTCCGTATGAAGTTGTGGGTCCATATTCGACCTGTCCTGTTGCCGGTTCAGAAAGCGACCAGGTTATATTACCAGCCGTTTGGGTGACGTTCAGCGAGGAAACGGCGCTAATCGTAGGACCGGTTATTACGGGGGGCACAGGGTCAACAGTTGAAGTGCCTGTCGTGGTGAAAGTAAAATTCCCCGAGACCGATTCAACCCCAATCGCGTTAGTAGAGTAAACCCGGAAATGATACAGCGTGCCCGGAGCCAGACCCGAAAGCTGTTGTATGTGCGCGGTGTAAATGAATGAGGGCTCCAACCTTGACATCTGTCCGTACGCAGCCGTCGTGCCGTATTCGACCAGTCCCGTAGAACCCTCGTTCAGTATCCAGGTGATTTTCGCAGCGGTTTGAGTGATGTCGTACGCAGAGACTGTGCTGATCGTCGGCCCTGCTGCTGGCGGCAGGGGCTGGGTAATTGTTACCGATCCCGTTTTTGCACAACTGTTGGCATCGGTTACGGTTACTGTATAGGTACCTGCAGTTAAGCTGCCTTTTGTCGCACTGGTTCCGCCTCCACTCCATAAGTAACTATAAGGTGCATTTCCACCACTTGCAGTTACCGCAGCATTACCGTTACTACCTCCAAAAGAGCTTACATCTACCTGCGACATACTAACCGTCATGGCAGATGGTTGAGTAATGGTTACAGAACCAGTTTTTGTGCTGCCGCTAGCATCAGTGACTGTCACTGTATAGGTGCCAGCCGCCAAACCCTCTTTTGTGGTGTTTGTTCCGCCTCCACTCCATGAATAAGTGTAAGGTGCTTTCCCGCCTGTAACTGAAACGGTTGCTGAGCCTGTTAAAGCGCCGTTACATTTTACATTAGACTGCGCTAGGCTAACAGTTAAGGGCGTTGTCGTGCTAAAAGTGAAATCCTCCGAGACTGATTCAACGCCAGCCTGATTTCTGGAATGAATCCGGAAGTGATACAGCGTGTCCGGAGATAACCCCGAGAGCTGTTGTATATGCGTTGTGTACTTGAATGAGGGCTCCAACTTCGATGTCTGCCCGTACGCTGTCGTCTTACCGTATTCGACCTGCCCCGTTGAGGGCTCGGTCAGTGCCCAGGTGATTTTCGCATCGGTTCTAGTGATATCGTACGAGGAGACTGCGCTGATTTTTAGTTTACCGATTGCGAAGCTATCAAGTACGCTACCTGTACTGCAGGTCACATCATTAATTCCGCCGCCCGTAGGGCCACAGATAAACGAGCCTTCTATTCCGGAATCGGTAAAGTGTAATTTCAAGGCGCCAAGATGCATTGCACGAAAAGCAGACCAGGAAGGTTTTGTGCAGGTTAGCCACAAACAGTCGCCATCCTGATCAAGATCTGCGCCACCCGTTCCGGCGGTAACATGAGTTACACCATGTTGAGGGTAACTGCGCTCGTAATTGTTACTATGAGCATTGACGTTTAGCTGGTACTTGCTATAGGTGTCTCCCAGCGCATCCAGCTTGTCTTTAAGAGCGGGTGATCCCGCATTATGACCGGATGAATAGGCGGGTCTATGCACAAAAGTGACGATAAATTTGATGGCTGGATCGCCCTGGGCTTCAGCCATAAGAGCACCGGCTTTTGTATGCCAGTCTTCCCAGGCTCCAGTCCAAGGCTCCGGCAGCGTGATAAACCGGACGTTGCCGTAATCAAACCAGTACCAGTCTTCTCCTCCCGCTAATGGAGAGCCCGGGGATGTCTGCGAATTGGGAACAGCAAAGCGGCCTTTATAGTTTTTAAAATTGTCTATATTCGATGCAGTGGTATCCTTTTCTCCCCAAACCGGCATATAGGCCGCTTGAGTTGACCACTGCATAATATCATTGAAGTGTTGGTCAACGGCGGCTCTTCCATCGGTGTTTCCAAGAGTAAGATCACCTAGTCCGACGACAAAGGCTGGCAGGTCACCTGCGATGATGTCCTGAACTCCACCCATCTCAAAGTAGGTAGATGTGCTGCCCATATTACCCTGAGCATACACATTAAAATCCGAACTGCCTGAAGCCGGTCCGGTGCGAAAGCTGCGCTCTGGCATGTTGCCAATTTTATAATAATAACGGGTATTTTCTTTAAGGCCTGTTAGCTTTGCTTCCCAGAAAGGGCCTTTGGATGAAACAGGTACCGGATTAGGCTTGGCTGCAGTTACCTGAGTATAATTTCCGGAACTTAGTCCATACCCGATCGAATTTTCTGCAGATCTACCCCGCCAGTTAAAAGTGACCGAATCCTTGCCGGTAACGGTCCAGTGAATCTCGTCAGCCGCAAACGCGATATTGACTGCTAAAAGAGCCATGGCGAGAAATTGTAAGTAAATTGTTTTCATAATATCCTCTTTCAACTATACAGTAGTTGTTGAAATTAGTTTCTTGCTCAAGAATGGTTGAGCTCCATAAACATTTGCCATGTAATTTTTAGCTAGTGGTCGTTGTGTCTGCAGATGCCATCGTACATTCGCCCCATGAAAATTGCTGTCTGATTTCAGCATTAGTCTTTTCAGTTGTGGGCAGAGGATCTTTCTCGATAACGGCATAATTAACAGCTTCCTGAACTGGATTACCGGTGGAATTGTTGCAATTCTTAAGGCTGATTTCAAAACCCAGCGCATCTACAACATTACGAATGCCAACCACATAAGCATTGTTTTCGTTGGCGCTTGAACCTTCAATTACCACGACTGGATCAATATAAGTGCTGCTAAATTCAATTCGGGTCCAGCGATCATCTTGCGCGAGCACATCTCCGGTTTCCTGAGCGTACGATTCAGCAACTGCCTGGATGTTTGACATAACAGCGTTTTCCTCTGCATGGGCTAGATAGGATTTACCTATTAGGCCTAGGGCTAAAACTGTAAATAAAGTGACCAGCTTAAAGCCGGTAAGTGTTCGATACGGGAAATCAATAGATTGGCATTGTTTCAATGCTCCCGGATTACGGGTTGGTCCTGTATTTAATGGATCTAGTTCGTTAAATTTCCTGTCTTGTTTATAAGTTTTCACAACTCTTCCCCTAAAATAATTTAGGTCCGAGGAGTTCCTAGATGGGTGAACTGCATCAATTGAAGTAATAAAGAGAAGCTCTAAAAGTTGATTTAAAGTCCCTTTTCCCTGAGGAAGAGGACATTTCTAGAGGTTCAAAATACTGCGTTTTGATTCTGGCGATCCCACTGTCATAGGAAAATTCCTTTAGACTGGTAATTTTGCGTCGCCACCTTTCGATGGTTTTGCCTTTTTCAGATAAATACGCCTACATTAATATAGGCCACGACAGGAACGATCTTTGCCTGTGCTTTATTTCGTTCGAGTTGAATTAACGATAGTCGAAAACATTATGATTACAAGTCTGTCAATCACAATTTTATAGTTCTTTTTTCGAATCTTCTCTGGCTTAGGTGCTGGTTTTGTTGATATAAAAAAATCAAGCTTAAGATTTCAGTATTATGAGAGGAAATGTCAAACAAAAGAACATATAGATGGACAAGGGCATATTTACGGACTGTTAGTGCTTAACCGGTGGACTTGTGTCGGTTCAGTTAAAAAATGTCACTGTTTTTGAAATGCGGTTCTTTCTGATTTTGCGCAGTGGTGTGGCCAAGCAAGATGTTTTGTTGCTGCTCACACCAGCAGGCACGGGTACTATTCGAAAACAAGGACTATGACCGAGATGTTTTGGTTAAGACTATCCAGGAGAAAGACATGCTGATTGTAATCGCGCCTTGCAGTTGTAGCTTCCGGATTGTACTGCGTGGTGGTGACTAGCTTGTAAAGTTGATGAAATGGATGCTAGGGTTTACTAGCGGGAATACCAATTACAAAGCTATCAAGGACATGGCCTGTTCTACAGGGCACATCATTGATGCCGCCACCCTCAGGCCCGCAGATAAACGAGCCTTCTATGACGGAATCGGTGAAATGTAATTTCAAAGCGCCAAGATGCATTGCACGAAAAGCAGACCAGGGAGGTTTTGTGCAGGTTAGCCACAAACAGTCGCCATCCTGATCAAGATCTGCGCCACCCGTTCCGGCGGTAACATGAGTTACACCATGTTGAGGGTAACTGCGCTCGTAATTGTTACTATGGGCATTGACGTTTAGCTGGTACTTGCTATAGGTGTCTCCCAGCGCATCCAGCTTGTCTTTAAGAGCGGGTGATCCCGCATTATGACCGGATGAATAGGCGGGTCTATGCACGAAAGTGACGATAAATTTGATGGCTGGATCGCCCTGGGCTTCAGCCATAAGAGCACCGGCTTTTGTATGCCAGTCTTCCCAGGCTCCAGTCCACGGCTCTGGCAGCGTGATAAACCGGACGTTGCCGTAATCAAACCAGTACCAGTCTTCTCCTCCCGCTAATGGAGAACCCGGGGATGTCTGCGAATTGGGAATAACAAAGCGGCCTTTATAGTTTGCAAAACTTTCTTTATCGGATGAAACCGTGTCTCTATCTCCCCAAACCGGCATATAGGCTGCTTGAGTAGACCACAACATAATATCGTTGAAGTGCTGATCAATGGCCTCTTTTCCATCGGTGTTTCCGAGAGTAAGATCGCCTAATCCGACAACAAAGGCTGGCAAGTCACTAGCGATAAGATCCTGAACTATGCCCATGTTAAAGTAAGTGGAAGTATTGCCCATGTTGCCCTGAGCATACACATTAAAATCCGAGCTGCCCGGAACCGGCGCGGTATGGAAACTACGTTCAGGCCTGGTGCCAATTTTGTAATAATAGCGGGTATTTTCTTTAAGGCCTGTTAGCTTTGCTTCCCAGAAAGGGCCTTTAGATGAAACAGGAACTGGATCAGGGGTAGTTGCAATTACTTGAGTATAATTTCCGGAACTTAGCCCATACCCGATCGAATTTTCTGCAGGACTACCCCGCCAGTCAAAAGTGACCGAATCCTTGCCGCTAACAGTCCAGTGAACCTCGTCAGCCGCAAATGCAATATCGGCTGTTAAAAGGTTCATGGCAAGAGATAGAAAGCGAATCTTTTTCATAATATTCTCATTACAAATATTAAGTATTGCGTTGATTACTACTAAATTTGTTGAAATCAGTTGCCTGGCTCAAGAATACTCGAGCCCCCGCCTTTAGTTATGTCAGTGTTAGCTGCTCGTTGTATTTGCGGCTGCTGATGTACATTCGCCCCATGAAAATTGCTGTCTGATTTCAGTATTAGCGCCTTCTGTGGCGGGCAGCTGAGCTTTCTCAATAACGGCATAATTAACATCTTCCTGAATCGGATTACCGGCAGATTTGCTGCAATTTTTAAGGCTGATTTCGAAACCCATCGTATCTACATTACGAATACCAACGACATAAGAATTGTTTCCGTTGGCGCTTGAGTCTTCAACTACGACGACTGGATCGATATAAGTGCCGCTAAATTCAATGCGGTTCCAGTGATCCTGTGCGAGTACATAATTGCTTTCCTGAGCGTATGATACAGCAAGTGTTTGTAAGTTTGAAGTATCAGCGTTTGTCTCTGCATGGGCAAGATAGGGTTTGGCTATTAGGCACAAAGCCAATGCAGAAACTAAGGTGACAAGCTTAAAGCCGGTAATTAAATGGTATGGGGAATCAACAGATTGGCATTGTATCAAAGCCCCTTGATTAGGGGTTTGCGCTGGATACAATGGATCCTGTTGGTTGTATTTCGTGTTTTGATTATAAGTTTTCACAACTCTTCTCCTAAAATAATTTAGGTCCGAGGAGTTCCTAGATGGGTGTACTGCATCAATTGAAGTAATAAAGAGAAGCTCTAAAAGTTGATTTAAAGTTCCTTTTCCCTGAGGAAGAGGACATTTTTAGAAGTTCTCTAAACTGCACTTTGATTCTGGCGATCCCACTGTCATAGGAAAATTCCTTTAGACTGGTAATTTTGCGTCACCACCTTTCGATGGTTTTGCCTTTTTCAGATTAATGAGCCTATGTTATATAGGCGAAGACGGAAACGATTTTTGCTTATGCTTTATTTCGTTCCCGTTGATTTAAAGTTAGTTGAAAATTTTATGATTACAAGTAAACGATCAAAATTTTATTGATCAGTTTACGAATCCTCTTGACTAAAATGCGAATTATTAAGAGCTAAAAATCCAAGGTGCAGAAAATAAGTCCTCTCCGAAGGGACAAATCCGCCGGGAGCGGATTTGGTCGCGCGAAGAGCGCCCGCAGGGTTCCGGGCAGGACAGCCCGGTAACATTGGGTTGGGTGAGGGGAAATCAGATTAACATAACTCTTTGATTTCATATTCTCAAATTTAGCTCTTAATTCATATTAAAGTATCAGGTAACACGCCTATTATCTCCTCACAACAATTGGCTTTGTACATCCAGAAGATACGGTGTCACTAAGTCGCTGTCCAAAAATAACCTGTACAGTTCACTCGCAGCAAACAATCAACCAAGACGATAAATTAACAAAAGTTGTACAACTTTTTCTTAGACAACACAAGGCCGTTCGCCAGAATTAAGATAGACATCACAACGTGGAATTTCAGAACGACCACCCTGGATCCAATGGACATCAACTATCCTGATCGGTTTTTTGTTGAAAAAATGGTACACCAATGTTGACTGAAAAGTATTATTGGCGAATTCAACTTTCGTTAAATTTCCAGGCGGCCACCATTGATTTTCAACCAGGTCCTGCATTCTGTATAATCATGACAATACCTGGCAACTGCCTGCCAGAATGCAGGTGAATGATTATGATGCAGAATATGGCATAGCTCATGAATGACCACATAATCAATAATGCGTTCAGGCGCAATAACAAGCTTCCAGTTATAATAAATGCTGCCCGTGATAGTACAGCTTCCCCATCTAGATTTAAACGACTTAATGGTTACGGAGGATGGTTTTACACCGATAATTTTGGCATAGTGTCCGGTTTTTTCTATCAACTTGGATTTTGCCTGTTGTTTATACCATTTGAGCAGCATTGGCCTGATTGATAGGCTGTTGTCCGCTGTTTTATTTCTGACTGAAACCACGAGCTCGCCCTGATGCAGTTTAATGGCCGGGTAAAGGCCTGATTCAATTTTTAACGCGTGATTTTTACCCAGATAAGTAAAGACTTCACCTGAAACAAACTCTTTTGGTTTGATGGCAATGATTTCATTCTGGATGACCAGTTTTTCTTTAATCCAGCGATTTTTGTTGGCTAGCAATGATTCAATTGTAGCCATCGATAAACCGTCAGGAACAATGACCGAGACTTTACCGTGCCGAATTTTAATTGCGGCAGTTTTTCTGCGGGAGGAGCGGATTATATCGGCTACAAAACCGTTACCTTGTATGACGTTCATGTTATATCTTGCTGATACCGGTATTACTTGGAAGTGAGGCTAAATAACCAGAGCACTTGTCATTATCTGAAAATACTCGATAAATCAGGAGTTAACTGTCTTGAACAGTGTTAATTAAAGTAGAACCGGCTGATTCAGGATCGTCTCTCGGGCTAATCATCCTGCAAACGAATTGCCATCACATCGCATTTTGCATAATGTAAAACACTGTTTGCGGTTGATCCCAGTAACAAGGCCAGACCATGGCGGCCATGTGAACCAACAACAATTAAATCAACCTGTTCCTGCTCAGCAATATGAATAATTTCCTGTTTGGGAACACCCCAAAGCATCCAGCGATTGGCGCGATCAACATTGAGTTGATCGCCAAGATCCATGAGTTTGGCTTTTTCCGCTTCAAGCAAATAGTCTGATGAATCCTGATCCAAAGGAATCACAGTGCCATAATTTGTATCCGGCATCGGAATGTTATCCAATACATGAATCATGCTCAATTTGGCCTGATATCGATAGGCCAGGGATCTGGCTTTTTCTGCGACATAAATTCCTTGGTCAGAAAAGTCTACTGCCAGTAAAATGTGTTGATAATCGCTCATTGTTTACGCCTATCGATCTGGTTAATGATTTCTTTGGGGACGTTCGGTAGTGTGAGAAAATGACAAGTAAATTAAGCAAAAACATTCTGATAAATCATTTTTTATATGCGGTGTGCTTATGGTTTTATTATACGCATTCACAGCCGCGCGCAGTAACATTTCCAGAACCCAATTCAAAATAATCCTTCATGCAACCCTCTTTCATCCATTTAAGACTTCATACCGAATTCTCGCTGGTAGACGGCATTGTTAAGATCAAACCGCTCGTTAAACGGATGGCTGAGTTAAATTTGCCTGCTATTGCGGTCACTGATCACGTCAATCTTTTCTCGCTGGTCAAGTTTTATAAGGCGGCGTTGGGGCAAGGCATCAAGCCGATTGCGGGTTCCGACGTGTTGATTTTTAATCCTGAAGAGCCTGCTACACCTTATCGTTTGACCCTGCTAGTCAATAATCACAGGGGTTACATCACGCTGACCGAGCTGATTTCAAAAGCCTATCAGGAAGGACAGCATCAGGGCATGCCGATGTTGCAACGCGAGTGGCTAGAGCAGAATCATAACGGTCTGATTGCCTTGTCCGGTGCGATGAGCGGTGATATAGGCAGGGCCTTATTGGCAGAAAAACATGACGAGGCTATACAACTGGCTGAACAATGGGGCGCATTGTTTGAGAATAGTTTTTATCTGGAATTGCAGCGTGTCGGCAAGCCCGATGAAGAGCATTATATTGCCGCTGCTGTTGAGTTGGCGTTGGCAACAGGATTGCCTGTGGTTGCCACCAATGATGTGCGCTTTATTCATCAAAAGGATTTCGCCGCTCATGAAGTGCGGGTGTGTATTAATCAGGGGCGGGTTTTGGATGATACACGGCGGCCCAGGGATTACACCGAACAACAGTATTTACGCAGTACCGAGGAAATGCAGGTATTGTTTGCCGATATTCCCGAGGCGCTGGAAAACACCGTGGAAATTGCCAAACGCTGCAATTTACAGCTGACGCTGGGAGAAAACTTTCTGCCTGATTTTCCCGTGCCGGCAGGCATGACGCTGGATGAATTAATGGCGAGTGAGTCAAAAAAAGGTTTGGAAGAAAGATTGCTGAACTATCCGGCAGTCGGCAAAGGCACGGATGCAGAAAATCGCAAGGTTTATTATGAGCGTCTGGACACTGAATTGAAGGTGATAACCGAAATGGGTTTCCCCGGATATTTTATGATAGTTGCTGATTTTATTCAGTGGGCAAAAAATGAACATATTCCGGTCGGTCCGGGACGCGGCTCAGGTGCAGGCTCATTGGTCGCTTACGCGCTTAAAATCACAGATCTGGACCCTATCGAATTTGATTTGCTGTTCGAACGGTTTTTGAATCCTGAGCGGGTATCCATGCCCGACTTTGATATTGATTTTTGCATGGATAGACGCGATGAAGTGATCGATTATGTGGCGCGTCATTATGGCCGGGATCATGTTGCTCAGATTATCACTTACGGCTCGATGGCTGCCAAGGCGGTAATCCGTGATGTAGGACGAGTATTGGGCTTTGCTTACGGTTTTGTCGATCGACTGGCCAAGCTGATCCCCTTTGAAATCGGTATGACGCTGACCAAGGCGTTGAAAGACAGCCCTGAACTTAAACAGCTTTATGACGCCGAAGAAGAAGTCAGGGCGCTGATTGATATGGCGCTGTCGCTGGAGGGAACTGCCAGAAATGCCGGCAAACATGCGGGTGGTGTGGTTATATCGCCGACCAAATTAACCGATTTTACCCCGCTGTATTGTGAACAGGGCGGCGGTAATCTGGTCACCCAGTTTGATAAGGATGACGTGGAAGCAGTCGGACTGGTCAAGTTCGACTTTTTGGGCTTGCGTACGCTGACGATTATTGATTGGGCGCTACAGACCATTAATCATAAAAAACAGCAAACCGGTGAAACGCCGGTTGATATGACCACCATCCCCAGAGATGATGCCGCTTCCTACACACTATTAAAAAACGGCCTGACCACCGCCGTATTCCAGCTGGAATCACGCGGCATGAAGGAACTGATTAAAAAGCTCAAACCAGACTGCTTTGACGATATTATCGCGCTGGTGGCGCTGTTTCGTCCCGGCCCGCTGGAATCGGGCATGGTCGATGATTACATCAATGTCAAACACGGCGCAAAAGCGGAGTACGCACATCCGTTGCTGGAGCCTATTCTCAAGCCCACCAACGGCGTTATTTTGTATCAGGAACAGGTGATGCAAATTGCGCGTGAGTTGGCGCATTATACGCTAGGTGGGGCGGATATGCTGCGGCGGGCCATGGGCAAAAAGAAGCCGGAAGAAATGGCAAAGGAACGGGAAAAGTTCACTACCGGCGCCGTTGCAAATCAGGTCGATGAAGCCATAGCCACCCATGTTTTCGATTTAATGGAAAAATTCGCCGGCTATGGTTTCAACAAATCCCATTCCGCCGCCTACGCACTGGTCGCCTATCAAACTGCCTGGCTGAAAGCCCATTACCCGGCTGCCTTTATGGCTGCGGTGCTGTCATCCGATATGGACAATACCGATAAGGTGGTGGTATTGATAGAAGAATGCAGGCAGATGAAGCTGGTCATACTGCCTCCTACCATCAATGTATCAACCTATCGTTTTACCGCCAATGACGATAATCATATTGTCTACGGGCTGGGCGCGATCAAGGGTGTGGGTCAGGCGGCGATCGATGATATGCTTAAAGAGCGGGAGGATAATGGCCGTTTTTCAGGTTTATATGATTTATGCAAGCGGGTCGATTTGCGCAAATTTAACCGGCGCGTGCTGGAAGCCTTAATCCGTGCCGGCGCTTTTGATGAATTTGATACTAACCGGGCGAGTCATCTGGCGGAATTACCCACCGCTTTGCGAGTAGCCGAGCAACACGGGAAAATGGCGCAAACGGGGCAGAATGATTTGTTTGGCCTGGCGATTATTGAGGATGCAGCAGACCCCGAAGCTTATGCTGCTGTGGTCGAGCCATGGACTGACAATGAACGCCTGGCTGCGGAAAAATTAACCTTGGGCTTGTTTTTGACGGGGCATCCGATAGACCAGTACGAGCCGGAATTAAAACACTTTACGCACGGAAAAATAGCGTCTTTGCAGGTTGCACGCGGCACTATGGAAGCGCGTGTTGCGGGCCTGGTAATAGAAGTGCGCACGCGTCAGACGAAACAGGGTAAAACGATGGGTTTTGCCACCATTGATGATAAATCAGGAAGGCTGGAAATAGCCGTTTTTGGCGAAATTTACGATAAATACCGGGATATTTTTGTGCGCGATGATCTTTTGATCGCCGAAGGGGCTTTGGCTATTGATAACTTTTCTGGCGCTTTGCGTTTGACGGCTGAGAAGTTATACGACATCGAACAGGCGAGAGAGAGTTTTGCCAGAAGCATCCAGTTAACCTGGGCTACAGTAGAAAACCTGCCTGAAACCAGCGCCCATGTTGAGAGACTCAATACGGTGCTGAGTCCTTTCAAGGGTGGCAGGTGTCCGGTAGCTATCAATTATACGTCGCAGTATGCACGGGCCGCTGTTCAACTGGGTGATGAATGGCGCGTGCATCCAACCAATGAATTGATTGCGCGCTTGAGATCGTGGCTTGGCTCAACAGCCGTTGAGATCAGATATAAGTAAGGTTAAAGGCTAAAGAAATTTAGCTTTTTGTATCTTTCGCCTTTCACCTTTTGCCTTAATAACTATTCTTCAACCACTTTTGGTGCGGAATCAGAAGCTGCTTTTTGCGGTTCTGAAGTAGTTGACGTATTAATCTGCGGTTCAGAGCCTTCAGTTCTTTCTACTCTTTCGGCAAAATCACTGTCATAAGACCGGGATTGCGCAGGGTGGGCTTCATCCTGTGTCTCTGGTGCAGCTTCACTGGTATCATCACCATTTGACTCGCCCTCTATTTCCGGTTTTTTGTAGTTGGGATTGCGTGGTCTTCTACGGTTTGGACCTCTTCTGCTGGAAGCTTTTCTGGCTGTTTGCCTGGTTTGCTCTTCAGTCAGTGCAGAAACTTCAGGTGTAAGTATTATTGCTTCAGCAATGGGTGTTTCACTAGCAGTCGCGGGTTCGTTCTTGACAACATCGATATTTTCCTCGACAGCAGTATTGACTGGCGCAAGGTTAGGCCTTACGTTCCGCCCAGGTCCCCTGATATTACGAGCGGGTTTGGGTTCCTTGTTTTGTTCCTGCCTGGTGTCTTGCTCTTGCGGGGGGCGTTGAGGACGTGGCTCCGGTTTTTTTTGACCCTGATTCCGGCCGCGTCTGTTGCCTCGGCCTCTACTCGGTTGGCTTTCATCGGCTGTTCTCACCTTTTCAACAAGGGGCGAGGGCGATACTTTTTCTTCAGGCTCATTACTGGGACCTACGAGTTTGTGCCAGAAGCGTTTGATCAAGCCTGCTGCTTCATTTTTGCTTTGCACAGGTGCAGGCGAATCGTGCATAAATTCCTTGATTGCCGCTTTTTCAGCTTTCGGTTTAATTTGTTGCGCGAAATCCGGAATGGTAATGTCTTCTGTTTTAATTTGCAGGTAACTGGGCTTTTCTTCGGTTAATTCTTTTTCCTTGATACGCTCAATGTCATAAGCGGGTGTTTCGAGATGCTTGCTAGGCAAAATGATGATGCCAACTTTGAGCCTGCCTTCAATTTGTTCAATGGCATGACGCTTTTCATTTAACAGAAAAGTCGCACATTCAATAGGTAAATGGGCAATGACTTTTTCGGTGCCTTTTTTCATGGCTTCTTCTTCAAGAATTCTCAATACCGAAAGCGCGACAGACTCTACATTACGAATCGTACCTTGGCCTTTACAGCGCGGACAAGGCAATTGCGTAGATTCGCCCAGAGACGGCCGCATGCGTTGTCTGGACATTTCCAGCAGGCCGAAACGTGATATGCGGCTGGTTTGAATGCGGGCTCTATCAATTTTAAGGGCGTCACGCAGATGGTTTTCAACAGAACGCTGGTTCTTATTCGACAGCATATCGATGAAGTCGATAACAAACAAACCGCCCAAATCACGCAGTCTGAGTTGACGGGCGATTTCATCGGCCGCTTCCAGGTTAGTATTAAGGGCTGTTTCTTCAATGTCACTGCCTTTGGTAGCGCGGGCAGAGTTGATGTCTATTGAAGTCAATGCTTCAGTATGATCAATAACAATTGATCCGCCCGAAGGCAACGATACTTCACGGCCATAAGCCACTTCAATCTGGGATTCAATCTGGTAACGGTTAAACAAAGGCACGGCATCCTGATACAGTTTTGCTTTGGGCAAAAAATGCGGCATAACCTGCTTCAGGAAATCTTGCACCAGTTTGAATGAATCTTCATTATCGATTAAAATTTCATCGATATTACCGCGCAGATGGTCACGCAGCGCTCTGATGATTACGTTGCTTTCCTGAAAAACAAGGAAGGGCGCTTTTTGCTCGCTGGATGAGCGCTCTATGGCTTCCCATAGTTGCAGCAGATAATTTAAATCCCATTGCAATTCTTCGGCGTTTTTACCGCACCCTGCCGTTCTGACGATTAAGCCCATGCTTTCCGGAATTTCAAGCGATGCCATGACTTCACGCAAATCACTGCGGGTTTCGCCTTCTATGCGCCTTGATATACCGCCTGCCTTGGGATTATTCGGCATTAATACCAGATAAGTACCTGCCAAACTGATATAAGTTGTTAATGCAGCACCTTTATTACCACGCTCTTCTTTTTCAATTTGAACCAGGATTTCCTGGCCTTCCTTAATCATATCTTTTATGGCGGGACGGCGGCCTTCGGTTTCGGCGCCTTCCTGTGTTTGGCGGTAGAGCGGGGAAATTTCTTTAAAAGGCAAAAAGCCGTGTTTTTCAGCGCCATAATTTATAAATGCTGCTTCCAGACTCGGTTCTACGCGGGTGATAATCCCTTTGTAGATATTGGATTTTTTTTGTTCTTTTGAAGGGACTTCAATGTCAAAATCATAAAGTTTTTGACCATCTACCAAAGCGACTCGCAGTTCTTCTGCCTGCGTAGCGTTGATAAGCATTCTTTTCATTCAATTATCCTTGTAGTTTCCTGCTCCATTGTCAGACTTTACTGAATCAGACTTGTTTTGGTTATCACATCAAGTGTGTGCAGATGCAAACACGAAGCGATATGTTTAAGCAATAATACATTCAGCTTAGTTATTACGGCCTTGTTTTCCGTCATATCAGCGCATTTTTGTCGTTATTTTAGGCTTCAGTTGATGAAGCCATAGAGTGAGCGCGGACAGTTGCTAAGTTAAAATTAATTTCAGTCTTTGGAGATAAAATCTGTTTTAAACAGGAGTTAAAAATCGTGCGTCTAGGGTCGAACGATGAACCCGAAATTCTTATAATTTTATTAATGAAGAGTTAATTGCGTAATAATAGTTGGTTTAATCTTCATTGAGTTGCTCCCGGCAAATTTCATGACTGAAATCCGCAGAGCATTAAAGTATGTTTTTTATGAAAACTTGCCTAATATAACAACCTTATCGCCCTACATCAATTTTAAAGAAACATTCATCCCCGGATACTGGTATTATTTGCACTATGAGCATAGAAGAAAGCGCGTTACCCCTGGTTGTACATGTTGAAATATCAGCAGACAATAGCGACCAACGATTGGACAATTTTTTAATTACCCGTTTAAAGGGCGTGCCAAAAAGTCATATTTACCGGATTGTAAGAAAAGGCGAAGTAAGGGTTAATAAAGGCCGCGTAGACGTCAAGTACCGCCTGATTGCAGGTGATATTGTCAGAATTCCTCCGGTCAGGGTGGCGGAACGCAGCGAAGAATCGTATGTTCCTCAGGGTTTGCAAGAGTCATTACAACAGGGCATTTTATTTGAAGATGAAGGCTTCCTGATTGTAAACAAGCCGGCCGGTTTTGCTGTACATGGTGGCAGCGGTGTGAGTTCCGGCATAATCGAGGGTTTGCGTCTGCTAAGGCCCGATGCGCATTTTCTAGAGCTGGCGCATCGACTCGATAAAGATACCTCCGGCTGTCTGATAATAGCCAAAAAACGTAGCATCCTCCGTAAATTGCACGAACTTTTCCGGGATGATCAGATTCACAAAACTTATAAGGCCTTGTTATCAGGGCAATGGGCCAGAAAAAAACTGGTGGTAACCGCGCCTTTGTTAAAAAATATCAGTAAAGGTGGCGAACGCATCGTAGTCATCAGCCAGTCCGGCAAAAAAGCTGAAACACTTTTCAGACGCTTGAAGTTATTTCGTGACGCAACGCTGGTTGAAGCTGCGCCAAAGACCGGGCGAACTCATCAAATACGCGTTCATGCCGCCAGTCTGGGTCATCCGATCGTCGGCGATGAACGTTATGGCCTGGACGAGGTCAATAAGACTTTTAGAACGAGAGGCTATAAGCGTATGTTTCTCCATGCGGAAGCATTGAAATTTCAGCACCCGGTTACCGGTTTATCAATGACCATATCAGCGCCCTTACCTGCACAACTGGAAAACCTGTTAAAACATGAAGAACAAATTTGATTTGATTATATTTGATTGGGACGGCACTTTAATCAATTCGATAGACTGGATTACCCATTGTTTGCAACATGCGGCAGCACAGTGTGATTGCTCCATTCCTGAATCTCAAGCGGCAAAGGATGTGATTGGTTTAAGCATTAAAAAGGCAATGCAGGCCTTGTTTCCTGAAGCCGACGAGCGAACGCAGGAACACCTGGTTGCCTGCTACAGCCAGAAATACATTTCCAAGCAAATCAGCCGGGATGATTTGTTTCCTGGCGTATATCAGATGCTGGTACAACTCAAGGAGACCGGCTATCAATTGGCCGTTGCTACCGGGAAAACCAGAGCAGGTCTGAGACATGCATTGCAGGCTACAGAAACAGGGGATTTGTTTTGTATTACCCGTTGCGCTGACGAAACCGCGTCCAAACCTGATCCAAGAATGCTGCGTGAGATTATTAAACATACCAATGCGGCAAATGAACGTACATTAATGGTGGGCGATTCCATACATGACTTGCAAATGGCTCACAATGCCCATATTTCAGCTATTGCAGTGTCATGCGGAGCACACTCGGAAGCATTTTTGCAACAATACAAGCCGTTGCTCTGCCTGCAACAGCCGGCCGAATTACTGAATATTATTTAAGGTTAAAAAGTTATGGAAAATCAACACGACAATCCGAATAAACCAGAGGCTTCCCGTGAATCAGGCTGGGAACGAGCAGTTATTGAAAAACTGGCGCTGGCTTCAATAACAGAGCAAACAAGAGCAAGGCGCTGGAGCGTTTTTTTCAAATCATTAATGTTTTTGTACCTGATTGCCCTATTTGGTGTGGCAATGTATCCAAGCATTAAAGAGGGTATCGAAGCCGATACTAAAAATCATACTGCATTTATTGACGTAGTGGGGATGATTGCCGAAGATAAGGATGCCAATGCTGCCGATATTATTGAAAGTTTAAGAAACGCAGTAAAAGACAAGAACACCAAAGGCATTATTCTGCATTCCAATTCACCGGGTGGCAGTCCCGTACAGGCTGCCTATGTTTATGAAGAGATTAGAAACATAAAAAAAGAACATCCTGATTTGCCAGTTTATGCAGTGGTTAGCGATATTTGCGCATCCGGTTGCTATTACATCGCCTCAGCCAGCGACAAGATATTTGTCAATCAATCCAGCCTCATTGGTTCAATCGGCGTACTTATGGATGGTTTTGGTTTTGTTGTTACCATGCAAAAGCTGGGGATTGAACGCCGGCTGTTAACTGCTGGCGCCCATAAAGCCATGCTCGATCCGTTTTCACCGCCCAAGGAGGACGAAACCGAATACATGCAAGGCTTATTAGATCAAGTTCACCAGCAATTTATAGGCGCAGTTAAAGCCGGGCGCGGCGACCGGCTAAAAGAAACGCCTGAGATGTTTTCAGGCCTGGTTTGGACGGGTGAAGCTGGCGTTAAGCTGGGTGTAGCTGATGGCTTTGGTAATGATGATTACGTCGCCAAAAATATTATTGGCGCAGAGAAGTTGGTTGACTTTACCAAGCAAGGGCGTTTGATTGATAAAATAGCAGGCAAATTGGGCGCCACTTTCGGACAGGCAATTGCTAATGCTATTCAATGGCCGGCATTACGATAATAAATCCAGTCAAATCGAATATTTAAAACCAAGCCTGGATTCAATAAAGTTACCTTAGTTATAGGCTTTGTTATTACAAGGATCCCTGCCAACGACACTTGACTGTAAATCAAAATTTTACCTGATTACGTACAACTTTCAGCCAATTCGGCAGATTTTCGAGTTACCGTCATGCCGGCATGGACTGCCGGCAACCAGAATACAGGGATGTATACAGCTTCCGGCGTATAGTCCTTTGGGTATGCATCCGTGCCGTCTGGACCCCGGCACAAATCTGTCTGGAACAGATTTGCATTAACCCGTATGGCGTCAGCCAGGATAGTCTGGTGTGACCCGTCAGAAACCGTAGCGACCCGCTAGAGCACATAGTGAATCCATGCCGGGGTGACAATACTTGAGGAATTCCTGGATTCCCGCGGTTTCGTTTTGGCTGAAGCTTGCAGGTAACCAGGAAATTTATATTTAGGCCGTTTATTGCCACGAGAAAATTTTCATTTGCTGATAGTTAATAAATTCTATTCGTCTGTTAGTTCCTTTGTCTTTATCAAAGAAAGCACACCCTCAGACTCATTTCGAGTTGGAAAAGCAGGAATTCAGAGCGTAGCGGTACTTTGTACAAATCAATCAGTTAATGGGAATTAATGTAACTTCTCATTACCCACAGGTAGCCGCAGCCCGAATCAAATCAGATAACGGTGGAATATTGCTTTCGCCAAGCAACCTATCCTTAAGATAATGCCAAAACGAAATCTTGTGCTTTAGGCAGGTCTTTTTTAAGCTG
>JAGXGJ010000040.1 GCA_024636875.1 Methylococcaceae bacterium
AACGATAATTTTATGCCAAAAATCCCAGGTTTTATATCTAAAAAAATGATATTTGAAATTGAAAGTCGGTATTTTTGCCTTGTTTTCTCAATAAACAGCGCCAATCTTCCGAACTGCCTTAAAAAATGAGCGAACCGTGAGATCAATTTTACTAAATCATTCTCCTGCGCACCTTCTCCTGAATAGATAACGGCATCACAAATATTATCTTCTGTCGGGTTCTCAAAATGACCAATAGTGTCTGTCCGCAATTTCATATTTACTAGTTAAGCCACTTGCTATTTTTGGGTGCTAATAAACAAAAGGCTCTAAAGTTTCACGGGATCTTAGCTAACTTCTTGTCCAGAAAGACTTATAGACGATTTTCGAGCTCTCAAATTTTGGTTGCTTTTAGAGGCTGTTTTTTGAGAACTTACAACCCGATGGAATCTACCATTTTTTCATCTGAAAAATCATACTCTCCCTGTAGGTTAAAATGGCTCCATCGCATAACGGAATCATTGCGGATGGCTTCAATGAGTTCATTTCTACGTTCTTCGTTATTATCCTTACCGAGTTCCTTTGCAAGATAAAGGTAGTTCCAACAAATAAGGGTATTTTTGATTAGCCGGCGACAGCCTTCCGCAATATCCTGGTCTTCTTTTTCACCTTGAGCGAACGCGTGGTCATTACCCAGTGAAATCGCCTTGGATAATTTATTCGACCCCTCCACTTTGTTGAGTTGTTTCTCAATCGATTGCCTGAATTCGAGGTCGTCTGCATACGTCAAGATAAACAGCGTTTTAGGAATCTTACCAAATTCTTTCAATGCTTTATAAAGCGGATGCTGCTTAGAGTAGGAATTCAATCGCCTAAAAAGCTGCGAAGCCGTCGTTTTTTTTAGCTTGATTGTCGCTATAAACCGCAACATTTCGTCCCACTGGATGCAAGCAACCTCCTCATTGACATACCGGTCAGGTTGAAAGCCCTGGGTGTCTTGCCCCGTGGTTTTTGTTTTTCCGTTCCTGAACGCATACAGTTTCTGGCGACCTACTCCTTTGATACGGGGGGCAAATGTGAAGTTCAGGAAGAAGGTGGCGGCAAATATCACTTCTGAATAACCATGCGTATCCGTTGAATGAATATCGCTTTTTATAACATCGTTGTGCATCAGGCCATCAATGACATAGGCGGCTTCACGCTCAGCGGAACTGATAACCGTAGAATGCCACATCATCTGGCGCATATCAATGAAGCTCACTACACTGACGCCTTTGTCTTTCCCCAAATATTTGAATGAATAATTGGCATTGAGTGAATCAACCGATACCCCGCATTTTTGCCCATCACTGGAGGTGTGCAACTGGTCGGCTTGATTCCGGTAAATATCCGGTATCTCCATCTTATCCATGAATTGTAAAATGCGGTCATTCGCGCTTTGGACGTTAGCCAACGAAAAATACCAATTCAGCGTGTTATCCAACTCATTTTCATTGATCTGCTTGGAAATTTGCGCCAGTTTACGGTAGCCAATATCGCAGCCGTAGGCCATGATTCCCGCGAAGAAAACCTTCTTAGCCGGTTTGGTGTGCCGGTTCTTCATCTGCCAATGTTCAAATTCTTCGAGGAAACCGGTCGCGTTATCAACCGTTGCCAACGCTTCAAGCAAGGGGATGTATTTTCGCTCCGGAAATATGCCACCTAATGACAAGCTATCCACCTCCTCAAGCTTGGGTGTTGAAACATGGAACGTGCCGTTACTGCGAAACGTCAGGTATGGATTGTCGCCGGCTATAAAGCGGTTATTGGTTTCCTCATAACGGAAATCAACGGCCTGCGACAACGCTTTCAATGTTGCCTGGCAATCAGAATAGCGGGTTAATTCTGCCCGTTGCAAGTATTCATCCCGGCTTTCATCCCAATCGAGTTTTGGAATCATATAATCATCCAGGGAACGATATTTTTCTGAATGAAGCAGGTTGAGAACACCTGATTTGACAGCGTCCGCAACCGCAAGATAAAGTAGCGCCTTATACAGAGACAGCCGAAACTTGCCGTCTTGAGCGACTATCAAGCTACGTTGCTCCGGCGTTAAAAACGCTATCGGTGCCTGCTTGTCGATATTTCCAGACCTTTTCTGGTAATGCACGATGGCTTCAAGTAACAATGGCTTGCCGCAATTTGAATCAAAAATCGCCTGCCGCACAATATCGGCAACGCGACTTTGTAGTTTGAGAGATCGTTTTTCGAGTAGGTCATAATAACCGATGCCTTGCTGCTGAAGAGTAGTTAGTTCATCCTTGAAATCATTGATTCGCTGCTCGATACCCGTTTTTTTGGCTGTTGGCCGATTAATGGCCACCTCTATTGCCACCACTTTTTGATCTGCGGTTAATCCAGCATCAGCAATGATGGCTTTGATCATAGCCAGGGTGCTTATAAAATCGTTCTGCAGTCCGTCAACCAATTGTGTGACGGACTGATTCCGGCTTTCTATCTCTTGGTAACAGATTTCCTTATGTTTATTATAGGTGGCATTGATCGCAGATTGGACGGCCAACAGCAGGATATCTATTAACATGTCTTGCAGTTTCAGCGTTTGGTAGACAATGAAAGCTATCAAATGGAGATAGCGATCCTCTTTTGCCCGGCGAGAAACCTGAGGAATCTGAGCTTTGATAACGGAATAGGCGTAGTAGCGCAAGCATTCATAACTTAAACTGAGCTGATTCACTACGGGTTTAAATTCGAGATAAAGTGCCATCAAATTTTGTAGATCGGCAAGATTGGCTTTAATTTTCGACGGTCGGGTCGATTGGGACGCTTTTTTAAGCAGCGTAATTTGATAACGCCATTTGTCATCAGAACCCGATCCTGTTACTTTTTCCAGTAAGGCATCGAGCATGTCTTGCTGTGCTTTGTTTAGGCCGGTCTTGATGATTTCATTTAGGCCGTGCTGATGCTCATTAATCGCTTCGACAATCAAAGCGGCCAGCACGTTATAGCTAGGCAGGGAAATTTCTTTACGCGTCAACACCTGCATGATGTCCAGTAGAATTATTTTTGGCCTGAACTGGACGCGCAACATGATTAAAATTTCGTGTTTGGCAAATGCCCTTGCGACGGTATCAAAGGGGGCAAAGCCGAAGTAATCCAAAATAACGCGTTGGTGGCGAAGATAAGTGGCCTTGTCATAGACGCTCGTATCAACGTCATTAATCTGTACGCCTATTTGGCTGGCAACATACGCAATGTCCGTTTGATGGAACTGTCGAGCAAAAAACCGATGCCGCGCCTTGAAGTAGCCTGCTGTCACCACGAAACAGACCTTATTCGTTGGCGACTTCAAGTTTTCCATCGATTCATTAAGCATCTGCGGTAGGGTAAAGAATCGCCGACGTTCAACACTATTAAACACAGGCGGCGATTCAAAGGTGTTTTTTTCTGTGGTGTTGAGAATCTTTATTCTGGGCATTTAAATTATTACGCCATGAAAACAAATACGGCTTCTGCGTTGCCACAGTTTCACATGTAATTTATCATGTTTATGATACTTTGTATGGTTAACTTATTATGTTACTGTTTAATCCTCTTTAAACCTATAAAATTAAGAGTTACAGAAACGGTCGTTTATGAAACGGGTAAAACTATGTTAATTGGCTATGCTAGGGTCTCAAAATCGGATGGCTCTCAAGTTCTTGATCCTCAAGTCGACGCACTAATAAAGCATGGTGTCACGCCCGATCATATATATAGTGATTTCGCATCAGGCAAGAATGACGAACGTCTAGGCTTGTTAGCTTGCCTAAAAGCATTAAGAACGGGTGATGTTTTGATAGTTTGGAAACTCGACAGACTGGGCCGGAATCTAAAGCATCTGGTTACTACCGTTCATGACTTATCCGAAAAAGGTGTCGGTTTTAAAGTATTGGCCGGACAAGGGGCTAATATTGATACTGCTACTTCCAATGGAAAGTTAATTTTCGGTATTTTTGCTGCCTTGGCAGAATTTGAACGTGAATTGATTAGTGAGCGAACAAAAGCGGCTTTAACCGCAGCAAGGGCAAGAGGGCGAAAAGGCGGCGCAAAATTCTCTTTAACTAAAGCTCAAGTAAGATTAGCGCAATCAGCAATGGGTCAGAAAGAAACCGTTATTTCCGAACTTTGCAAAGAACTGGGCATCACCAAGCCCACCCTTTATCGTTACCTTGCACCCAATGGTGCATTAAGAGATTATGGTAAAAGGGTATTGGGTGTTGACCAATAGTGCAGTAAAAAGCTATTAAACATTGTTGGAGGTAACCCTGTGCAGAAAAAGAGGGGGGAGCCTTAACAACAAATTTCCCACTAAATCCCGTGAAACTTTAGAGCCTTTTGTTTATTAGCACCCATTTTTGGTGTGTACATTTGACGATTTTACATGGTATCCAAAAACTGGATAATTTTTGTTGTTTTGCGCCAGTAGACAAAATGAACCATTTTGTCTAGCGTTCAAAAACCCGCCCTGGCATTGGCAAGGCTTCCAGCGCTTCTCAACCGCCAAACAGTAGACAAAATAATATGACTGGCCGGTTTTCCACTACCCATAACGGGCGTTATGTTAAACGCAGGGCTAAAATTAATAGGAAATGATTCCCATTTTGTAGGTGTTTGGTTATAGTACTACTTACTAATAGGCACGCCAAAAGGTGAATAACATGGCAACATCAACGAATACGATCGATCATGCCACGCTGGAACGCCTGGTTGAAGCGGGTGCGGTGCGCGGGGCCAGCATCGTGGGCCAACCGGGCGGCTGGGGCGTGGTCATCCAGTACGGCATGACCGAACGCGCACTGGCGGCCAAGCGGGGTGCGGTACGGATCTTCCGCAAATTTGAAACCTTGGTCGGCTATTTAAAAGGCATTGGCATTACCCATTATCATGTCGATGCCAGCCACTTTGACCCCGTAGCGCATAAAACCGAGCGCACCCGCGTGGATGCCGCCGAACGGATGAAGAGCACCCACCAGGCCGCCGCTTACACCACGTGGCTGACCCAGCAAGTTCAGGAAGCCATCGACGATCCAAGGCCGAGTGTGCCGCATGCGCAAGTCATGGATGACTGGGCTATCGAGAGAACTGCATTGCTTCAGCAAGCTGAAAATATAAGGGGCTGATTTTGCCGACATGGAAACCCGCCGCGATTGCCGACCGAAAGCGTATTACCGCTTATATCGCCCAGGACAAGCCATTGGCAGCGATCGAGCTGGGTGACCTGCTGATGGAGAAGGCTGGTCAACTTGACCTATATCCCTTGCTGGGTCCCACCGGACGGGTAAAAGGAACCCGAGAACTAACGGTGCATCCCAATTACATTGTGATTTACCGGCTTGTTGGCGATGCGGTTGAAGTGCTGCGCGTTAAGCATGCGGCACAGCAATGGCCCTAAGTTATGTAGCTAAGGATGCCTAATGTATCGGAAAATATCGCTATCCAAACGACGATTAAAAAAGAACAGCACATTAACAATCCGCCGTTCTTTTCGCTACACGCCACTACTATCCCTACCGGAAAGCTAATGTTTAATATGTTGGCTGCAATCGCAGAGTTTGAGAACGCCATTCGCAAAGAGCGTCAAGCTGATGGAATTGTCCTGGCTAAAAGCAAAGGTATTAAGTTCGGAGCTAAAGCTAAACTATCCGAAAAACAGCTATCAGAGTTAAAGCAGAAGCGCGCTGACGGTGTTTTAGTCAAAGATATTATGAAAGAGTACGGTTTGAGTAAAGCATCGATCTACAGGCTCTTAGCTGAGTAAAATAAGTAGTAATATAGGTTCAAGGTAGCAGCAATGCTAGACGACCAAAACGAAATTACTAAAATGAAACGGGAATGAAGACCCCAGGCATACCCAGTTATGCTTTCAGGTAATCCAGATTCAGATTAGCCCTGTGCTTGCTACCTCAATTTAGAGGTTCATCCTTGCTCAACTATAAAATATTGGTTACTGTAACCGTTACATTTAAAGTTACGAAGAAGTTACACAATGTTGACGATAACAGAAGCAGCTAAAAGAGCAGGCATATCGAGAGCTGCAATCCATAAGGCTATTAAGGCCGGCAGACTTTCATGGACTAAAGACGATAAAGAACATTTCCTGATCGACCCATCTGAACTAGACAGGGTTTATCAACCAGTTGACAAAGAAAATACGGATTCTATCAACCCTACTGAATACCAATTACTTGCTCAAAAGTTGGACTTTACCGAGCGGTTACTTTGGCAGACAGAGAATGAAAGAGATAGGTTAGCTCAAGTTATAACAATGCTGTCCCATCAACCAGTAACGCAACCAGCGGAACCTAGACGGGATAGTAGCCACACAGGGAAGAAGGAAGATTCATTATTGTGGAAGCGGTTATTTAATAGGCATGCGTGCTAATATAGGAAAAAAAACATGGCAGATGATTTAGAAATACATAGAAAAAAACTGATAAGGGAAAAAGAATTGCAATTGAAAAAATTAAAGGCAGAACAGGCGGAAACAAAGTTGCAATTAAAAACAGCGCTACAAGAACAACACTGTATAAATGATGAAGCTTTTAACGGAAAAGATTTGACGAAAAAATAGGATAGTCATATCCTAAAACGACAAAAGCCCTGACACATCACTGAATCAGGGCTTTATGTAATCGCGCTCCTTTAACGACTTGCCGGAAGTTATTGGAGCTATCGCTAATCAAGGTAGGTTGATTAAGCGCATAGTCACATTCTAAATATGGCTTGCGTAGAAATCAATCAGGATTTTTACATTATGCCAATATTCCGCACAGCTCCATCCTCAAACTTCACAATTTTCAGCAACGAATTAATCACCAACGCCATGCCGCCGGTGGCTAAAACCGTTTTACTGTACCTGCTATCGAAGCCTGATACCTGGCAACCAAAAGCCCACGATATACGAAAACAGCTTAATTTATCGGCCTATGCTGTCAAGAAAGCACTTAGGTGGTTATGTTCTGCCGGTTATGCCGCTTGGGTTCGGCTCAAGTCAGGCCATACCATTTGGCGCATATTCAGCAATCCAAATGTATCATTCGATGATACCTTTGACCAACCAGAAACAGTCTACAGCCCAGAAATAACGCCACAAGTCGAAATTCCACAGGTGGAAAATCGACCTGTATTAGTAATAAAGAAACAGCAGCAAGAAATAAATAAACCACTACCAGCAGCCATAATGCCGCCGAGATCCGCAACGATTGCCGAGAGTATTGTGGTGGTTGATTCTGAATTAATTTATCCGGTACAGCTCACGCCGGTACAAAAGAAAGCAGCAAGGGCAGTAATCAAGAAAGTGAAGCCGCCAGAATTACAGCAGGAGGTATTATTCGCCCTGGCCTATGCAATCACCAATGGAACAGTAAAAAGCCCTGTAGCTTACTTAAACGGCCTTGTAACTCGCGCTAACAACGGCACATTTGAGCCTGTAACGGCCACTACAGCATCGAAGCAGGGCGGTAAGCCATTAATCCCTATTTGGCAGGGGTTCGGGCAGTCAACGCCAAGTAAGCCGGAAACAGCAACTGGATTCATTCAGCAAGCTAGAGCAGCCTTGAGAGGTGCAAAATGTTAATCAATCCAAAAATACCCAAACACTTTTGGCTCTTACTGGATTCCGGGGAGTTCACAAGTGCTTTAAACGTTGTTGAATTTTAGAACTAAAATCCCCAGATAGAGTAGATGATTACAATCCATCAGCTATTAGATAATGCCAAATGCTTTGAAACCATTCGCGCTCT
>JAGXGJ010000041.1 GCA_024636875.1 Methylococcaceae bacterium
ATAGCTTATATAAATAGCATTGTCAAGGCTCCATTCAAAAAATATTTCTCACAATTAAACTTCCTGTTTATTCCAGGGCTCGTCCAACAATCGGATAAGATTGTGGTTCGCTACGCTCACACAATCTATCCTTATTCGTTCGCTTAATAGGGCAGATTCATGTTCGGACGTTAATGCCTGGCGAGCAACTTTGGCGTGCATGAATTCAATAAAATCGAACACTTCTTGCTGTATAGGTTCAGGGAGTGCACTAATTTTGACGGTTATTTCTTGAATAGAATGTGTCATTTAATTTAGCCTTTTCTAAAAAGTACCACATCAGGCAAGCCTTCAAAATGGGCATCACAGGTGAGCAAATCCGCACCATAAACCAATGTTGTTGCATAAACAATGGCATCCGCAGTGGCAAGTTTGTATTGGCGATGCAAATCTGCCGCTTGCAGCGCAATGTTTGTATCAAGTGCTGCCACTACGCACAAATGCGTATACGCAATCACCTGGTCTGCCTCTGACTCGCCAAGTTCGCGCATCAGCCATTTATCAAGCTCCAACTGCACTATTGTTGGCACAATGCACTGCGTAGTTTCAGGAAACGCTTCGGCAATCGCTTGTCTTAGCGGACTATCAATCAGCCATTCTACCCAAATTGAGGTGTCAACAACACGCATTAAAATCTATCGTTACGGTCTCTAAAATTTGTCGGGTCAGCACCTGCTGCAATACCTTTTAACTCTTCAAAGCAGGGTACAGGCATTATCAACAAACCTTTGCCTTTAGGAATAAAAACAAATTGTTGACCAGATTGCCAATGCTGTTCTTCACGCACGGATTTAGGGATAGAGATTTGATATTTACTTGAAAGCGTTGCAGTAGCAGGCACTTCATACTCCTGATTTATCGATACTAATAGTGTAAGAATATATCAAAATTGCGTGTGAGATGCTAATAACATTAAGTTTGTTAGTTGGGTTTCATTTCATTTAGCCCAACTTGCAAACTGACTTTATATTACAAACGATCATCCTATTCTTTAACGGCAAATAGCACCGCATTCCGCGTTGCTACTTGCTGACGCTTAAATCAACATATGCGATAGCGGCACCGGCTGAATTTATTTGTTAAGACTTGGATCGATATATATATGAATCTTCAATGAACATTCCATTTATCGTATTTCTGGAAAATCTGATTCCAGATATGCTGTCATCAGTTCCAAGAGCAATCCTCAATAACTGAACTACTGGATTATCTGTACTAGCAACTCCTACATCATTAAGAGAGATAGTTTCTTCTTCGTCTGTCGAAAGTTGATTAGCCGAAACTACCTTTTTATAAAAATCTCTCGGGCCTTCAGAACTAACAAGAGGCGATGCGAGAACTAGCCTCCATGTTTTTTCTTCAGATAAAAATAGCCAAAATGCACTTTTTATTTCTGCATTAGCAGCATCGAGCCGTTCTACCAATTTGGCACCAGCTTTGATCATTTGCTCCGAAAGCATTTCCGTTACCAATACGTCTTTACCCATGCCAATACTCCTGAATTTATTTCTGTTACTGCATTGAAAAGATCAATTGCTTTTTTCTTGTCGATATTGCATTCATATCTTGAGGTTTCCGACCAGTCTTTTGCTACGGCCCAGTTTAATTTAAACTCTGTATCTGCTTTTACCTTTTCAGATAATTTCTGTTTAAGCCCTGCAACCCCAAGCAGCTCTGTTAAATTGTGGGTATGGCTTTGATTGGCTAATTGTTTATTCGGGAAATCATACTGGTTCACCTGCTTTGCAATGCAAACTTTCAAAGCGCATTCAAGTGAATAGCCTACCAAATAGTACGCCCCCTGAAAGCTTCCAGATTTTAGTAGAGTTTCAGCTTCTAATAGCCTGATCTCAACTAGCTTTTCTAAATCCGATTTATTCATTTCTCTATACTTTCAATTTTGGTTGCACTCAAAGCGCATAAAGGATTCTTTATTGCATCCCCGCCAGCAACCCGCTCAACTATAAACCGGAAACCTCGCACACAGATTACAGACTTTTTCACGCACGATTGCAATCACGTCTTCGTCGTCGATATTTTCCATTACATCACACATCATGTTGGCGATTTCGATCATTTCCGCTTCTTTAAAGCCGCGTGTTGTTGGTGCGGGTGTGCCGACACGAATGCCGCTGGTGACAAACGGCGATTGCGGGTCGTTAGGCACGGCGTTTTTATTGACGGTGATGTGCGCTCTGCCCAGTGCGGCATCTGCCGCTTTGCCGGTAATGCCTTTGGCGATCAGGGAAACCAGCATCAGGTGATCGTCGGTGCCGTCTGAAACTACATCAAAGCCACGCTCGATAAAAACTCTGGCCATGGCCTGGGCATTTTTAATCACTTGCTGCTGATAAACGCGGAACTCAGGCTCCATGGCTTCTTTAAAGGCAACGGCTTTCGCGGCAATAATATGCATTGAAGGTCCGCCTTGTATGCCCGGAAAAATGCTGGAATCAATTTTTTTCTCTATTTCCGGATTGCTTTTGCACAGAATGAGTCCACCGCGCGGGCCGCGCAGGGATTTGTGCGTGGTGCTGGTAACAACGTCGGCAATGGGAACAGGATTAGGATATAAGTCAGCCGCGATTAAACCGGCGACGTGCGCCATATCGACGACAAAATAGGCGTCTACCTGATCGGCAATATCGCGGAATCGCTGCCAGTCCCAGATGCGTGAGTAGGCGGAAAAACCGGCAATAATCATTTTCGGTTTATGTTCCAGCGCTAATGCTTCAACCTGGTCATAGTCAATTTCACCAGTTTCAGGTTTTAAACCGTATTGAACAGCGTTGTAAATTTTACCGGAAAAATTCGGTTTAGCGCCGTGCGTCAAGTGACCACCGTCGGCCAGACTCAAGCCCAGTATAGTGTCACCCGGTTGAATCAGCGCCATGAATACCGCCATGTTGGCTTGAGAGCCAGAGTGTGCCTGTACATTAGCGTAATCAGCGCCGAACAACTCTTTGGCGCGGTCAATAGCCAATTGCTCGACTTTATCAACAAATTCACAGCCGCCGTAATAACGTTTGCCTGGATAGCCTTCGGCATATTTGTTTGTCAACTGGGAACCTTGCGCTTCCATTACCCGCGGACTGGCGTAATTCTCAGAGGCGATCAATTCGATGTGATCTTCCTGACGGTGACGCTCTTCTTCCATCGCCTGGAACAGTTCATCATCAAAACCGGCTATGGACATGGATTTTTTAAACATTGTATCTCCTGATTATAGAGGGGTGTTTGGGTAAGAATTAGGATGGATAAGTAATACTTGCAGGTCGGCTACGTTAGTTCCGGTCGCCCCTGTATCAAGTAAATCCTGTGAACTTTTTAAGGCAGTGTAGGAATCGTTATTGTCCAGCATGGCAAGCGGGTTGATGCCGGCATGGATCATGCGTTTTATTGAATTTTGATCAACGATGCCTCCAGCCGCGTCGGTGGGGCCGTCAAGACCATCGGTGCCGCCGCTTAGGAATGTCCAGCAGCCTTTTAAGCCGTGTCGCTGCGCAGCAATAGCAAAAGCCAGCGCCATTTCCTGGTTGCGGCCGCCGCGGCCATTGCCTTTCAGGGTGACCGTGGTTTCGCCGCCGGCTAACAGGGCAAGAGGTTTGTCGATGCCGTTGTCGATTAAGTGTTTTGCATAAATTACCCATTTTTCAGCTTCATTTCTTGCTTCGCCGAAAAGTCGGGTATTGTACAACCGGGCTTCGTAGCCCAGCAATTTACAAGCCTTGACCGTTGCGTTGACGCTGATGGCATTGCTGCCGATTAATGTATGTGTGGAATTTATAAAGGCGTTGTCGCCAGGCTTTGGTGTTTCCGGAACTTTGCCCAGTTTGCCTTGTTCCAGATAATGTTGAACATTGGCGGGAACTTTGTCCCAAATACCTTTGCTGGTAAAAACGGCAATGGCTTCATCAAATGTGCTGGGGTCAGGGACGGTCGGTCCACTGGCAATCGCACTTAAATCATCGCCTAAAACATCCGATAAAATTAATGCATGCAAGTCGGCTGGTACCGTCAGCCTCGCCAGGCCGCCGCCTTTTAACCGTGACAAATGTTTGCGTACAAAGTTAATCTGATTGATGGCTGCACCAGATGCCAGCAGCAAATCGGTGGTGGCGATTTTTTCCTGTAGCGTAATCGAGTCGACAGGGCAGGGGATGAGCGCTGAACCGCCGCCGCTTACCAGTACCAAAACCAGTTCACCTTGACGGGCCTGGCTTGCCCGCCCGGCACACTTAAGGGCGGCAGCAAGACCGGCCGCATCGGGCAGTGGATGCGAAGCGCCGATGACTTCAACATTAGCAATGGCTGTTACGTTTTCATAGTTGGTTACGGCAATGCCAGAATTTCCCAGCAGACGAGCGGGGATGATTTCCCGGGCAGCTTTTGCCATGGCGCAAGCCGCTTTGCCAAAAGCGATAAGATGGATTTTTGACCAGCTACCTGCGCGCTTTTGGCTAAGGTCATCCAGGTTTAACAGGAATTCAATAGATTGATCGTCAGCAAACAAACATTTTTTAACAGCTTTATACGGATTAGCGGCAGCTATACCTGCTTGAAAAATGCCTAAGGCATCTTTTCTTGATGGCAAGGTTATCGGGTTTTCTGGATAGTTCATTGAAAAAAATTATTACCTAAGCCATTTCTTTAGCCAAGGCAAAGATGTTTTCAGCATCAAGAACCTGTTTATTGTCTTCAAATAATTTGGCAATACAAGCGCGGTGTAAAGCCAGTTTTAATGTGCCGAAGCCAATTGCGCCCCAGATGATTTTGCCATGGCGCGGGTTGCCTTTATCCATCATATCTGTACCCCCAATCCCCAAAGGCGGCGTGGCATTAGCGTCGGCTATCATTTCAATACTGCTGTTATATTGCCATTGGTCGGCTGTGAGCAGTTCAATGCCCGTTGCACCCGTCGCCAGGACAATATTGGCGTTTTCAATAGCTCGGGCTCTGGCATTATTATCAAATGCCTCAACAGGGGTTAGATCAACGCCAAAACGTACCTTTATGTTATTGCAGGCCAGGACGGCGCGCTCCATTCTGCGCCCAGTGAGCGATACGCTTGCGCCTTCTTGAGCCAGCATAGCTGCTGCACGCTGCCCAACCGGGCCTGTACCCGCCAATACCACGGCTTTTTTTCCGGCGAGTATGCCGCTGGACGCCAGTTTGGCAACGGCTGCCGCCGCAGTAGTGTTGCTGCCGTTACTGTCCAGCATCACAGAAACTTGAAAGCCGGGGAAAAAACAGCTTTGGATGGCTGCAAATAATTTCTGGCCGGCAATCATGTCGCTGCCGCCGACAAAAATGGCAGTATTTTTTTTATCTTTCGGCGCCCGGGTAAAAATAGCGCCTTCTACCAGGCCTGTGACGTTTTCCGGCATCAATCCCCCATGCCCGATAACATGGTCTGCGCCGCCATCATAGCCAACAACCGTATCGAAAACGGATGGATGCGTGTCTGTGTCGAATTGGAATAACAATTTTTTCATTAACTTATCCGTGAGTATGGGTTAATGTGATGATTTTTTTCCGTATTATACCCGATAAAAAAAACTGTGCCGTGATTAAGCTGGGTGTACAGGGGGTGTTTTTACGTTGACAGGAATGATACGATTAGATGGAATGTCAGCTTCAATTCACTTGTAAAAGTAAATCTCTGAAGAGAGGGCTGCTCGGTTCTTACACATGTTGTCGGTAATTATCATTGCCGATTATAAACGAGGCTTTATCAATATATACTCTATAAATAAAAGGAAAATAAATGAAAACACCCGTTCATATTGCTGTTACCGGTGCGGCAGGACAAATCAGCTATTCTTTACTTTTTCGTTTGGCCGCGGGTTCATTGCTGGGTACTGACCAGCCCATAGTCTTGCATTTGCTGGAAATTACACCGGCAATGAATGCCTTGCAGGGTGTCGTGATGGAGTTGAATGATTGTGCCAGTCCCTTATTGCACAGGATTGAAATAACTGACAATCCTATGGCGGCATTCAGGAATGTTGATTATGCTTTCCTGGTTGGGGCGCGTCCAAGAGGGCCTGGTATGGAGCGTAAGGATTTACTGGCAGCCAATGCGGAGATTTTTTCGATACAAGGCAAGGCCTTGAATGCGGTAGCCAACAGAGATGTAAAAGTGTTGGTAACCGGCAATCCTGCAAATACCAATGCCTTGATTGCTTTGAAAAACGCGCCTGATTTAAGTCCGGAGAATTTTTCAGCAATGACCCGGCTGGACCATAATCGAGCGATAAGTCAGTTGGCTGTTAAATGCGGCGTTCTGACCATTGACATAAAAAATATGATTATCTGGGGTAATCATTCCACAACACAATATCCTGATTTACATCATGCCAGGGTAAAGGGCCAGGATGCCTTGTCTCTGGTTGATGAGGACTGGTTTGTCAATGAATTTATTCCTACCGTTCAGCAGCGCGGTGCGGTCGTTATTAAAGCCAGAGGCCAATCGAGCGCGGCATCTGCGGCTAATGCAGCAATTGATCAAATGAGAAATTGGGAATTGGGTACCGAAGAAGGTGATTGGGTCAGTATGGGGGTGCTTTCTGACGGTAGTTATGGCATTGCCAAAGATTTGATTTATTCCTTTCCGGTAACGGTAGTTGACGGCAAGGTGAGTATCGTAAAAGGCCTGGCTATTAATGAATTTAGCAGGCAAAGAATGAAACTTACCGAACTTGAGTTAAAAGAAGAGAGAGATGCGGTTCGGCATTTGTTTTGACCTTGCATCTTTAAATTAAGTAACGTGCATATATGTTTTGGTCGTTTGAAACACTGATGCCATCCGCCCTGGATATATTTAAGGATAGATTCGCCGGAATTATTTTATGCACGTTCCTTGCGTCAATTTGCGCTGTATAGCCTTGGTGTGCTAAACAACTCTGTCGTTTGGCTCAAGACCTGCAAAAAATGCCGCAATATTTTCCAATACGCGATTACCCATTGCGACACGTGTTTCTTCAGTCGCGCTGCCCAAATGAGGTAAGAGGGCGACATTATCCAGTTCCAGAAAGCCGGGATCGATAGCCGGTTCGCCTTCAAAAACGTCCAATCCTGCGCCGGCAATCCAGCCTTCTTTTAATGCTTTAATCAGCGCCTTGCTGTCGACAACATCACCCCGTGCGGTGTTGATCAAATGAGCGGATGGGCGCATCAGTTTCAGACGCTGTTCGTTGATTAAATGCCGGGTTGCCTCGCCGCCGGGGCAGTGCAAGGAGACGAAATTGGCTTCTGATAATAATTCTTCAACGGTTTCACAGCGGGTAGCTTGCAATTCGTCAATGATGTGCTGTGCGGGTTGTGAAGGCGCGTAAAACAGAATTTTCATGCCGAAGCCATGATGGGCTTTTTTTGCGGTCGCCTGGGCAATGCGGCCAAACCCGATTAACCCCATAGTTTTACCGGTTACTTTCTGACCGAGCATGTGTGTGGGCCGCCAGCCTGTCCATTGCTGGTTGCGTATCAGACGGTCACCTTCAGAAGCTCGACGGGCCGACATCAACAGCAGCAGCATCGCTATGTCAGCCGTGCAGTCGGTTAAAACGTGCGGCGTATTGGTAACAACCAGACCTTGCGTCTTGGCCGCATTGATATCGATATTGTTGTATCCGACGCCGAAATTACCGATAATTTTGGCGCGTTTACTTTCAACACTGAGAATGTCAGCGCTAATCAAATCGGTGACGGTGGGTAATAAGGCATCCGCTGTTTGCAGGGCTTGTTTAAGCTCGTCTGCGGTCATGGGCATGTCATTATCGTTCAATTGTACGTCGTAAAGCGCCTTTAACTGCGTTTCGACTTCGGCCGGCCATTTGCGCGTAACTACGACTCTGGGTTTGCTCATTGAATATCCTTCATAGTGGGTTGTTATGGATTTAGGCGGAAGGCATTTGCTGGCCGGGTTTGCGCAGCGTAACCTGACCAAGGTAGGCAATGTGTCGGGTTACGCTATACAACTTGAGGCAGGTTATTTCGCTGTTGAACGATAGTATTCGATTGCCGCTGCAACGCCGCTGCCAGGTTTAATGTCAATGCCGCAGTCCAGTAATGCCATCTCAACGCCTGCGATGGCGCCCAGCATGGATACGTCATTCATGTCGCCGACGTGGCCGATACGGAAGGCTTTGCCGGCAAGTTCTGAAAGTCCTGCTCCCAAGGAAATATTGTATTTATTAAAAGCGGTGCTGATAACAGTGCGGGCATCTTTATCTTCAGGGACAATAATCGCTGAAACCGTATCAGATTCAAAGCCTGGTTGGGCGCATAGTTTTAAACCCCAGGCTGCAATTGCCTTGCGTGTGCCTTCCGCCAGGCGGTAGTGGCGGGCGTAGACATTTTCCAGACCTTCTTCAAATAACATATCCAGCGCCTTACGCAGACCATACAAGATAGGCAAAGCGGGCGTGTAAGGTGTATAACCGTCTTTATTGGCGGCCATCTGGTCTGTTAAATCCAGAAAACAGCGTGGGTAGGTCGATGTTCCAGTCGCTTTTAAAGCTTTCTGGCTGAATGCCAAAAAAGCCCCGCCTGCCGGCAGCATAAACCCCTTTTGAGAGCCGCTGATGGCGCCGTCAACACCCCATTCGTCCATGCGGAAGTCAATGCTGGCAATAGAGCTGACGCCGTCAACGAATAACAGGGCTGGGTGGTTTGCTGCATTCATGGCTTTACGGACCCCGCCAATGTCACTGGTAACCCCGGTAGCGGTTTCATTATGCGTCGCTAAAACGGCCTTGATTTCGTGCCGGGTATCTTCCTTCAGACGCGCTTCCAGTTTGTCGAGAGGTATGCCTTTACCCCAGGTTTCCTGATGAATTTCAACATCGAACCCCAGGCGTTTGCCCATTTCAGCCCATAAATGGCTGAATTGGCCGAATCGATAGATCAATATTTTATCGCCTGGATTCAACGTGTTTGTTAAAGCGACTTCCCAACCCGCTGTCCCGGTTGCTGGAAACACAAAAGCTTGTCCTGTTTCTGTTTTAAAGATTTTCTTCAGGTCTTGTAGAAGAGGTGTTAGCAGTTTGGGAAATACAGGAGAACGATGGTCTTCCATGGGAATATGCATCGCATTCAGAATTTCATCAGGTACGTTGGTAGGGCCTGGAATATATAGGTGGTTACGACCAGCCATGGTATTGCCTCAATAAGTAGTTGAACAAGCGGATTAGAGCAGGCCATGAGATTAAAAAGCCAATGCCCAAAAATGCTAAATGATGACATAGCCACTGATAATGGGCAAGATTTGATTTATTGAGTAATATAGAATATGCACGTTAAAAATTGAACTTTTTATACGCTAAAAGTAGAATGGGCAATTTATTTGTTTCCGGCTTAAGCTCAAGCGTGGTTACGTGTGTTCTTCACAAGCGCATTTATTTGCACAGTGACAATGGATTCTCATCTACAGCTTGCTGCTGCAAGCGGGTTCACAAGCCGGATTAATCATTCAGGTACTGGATTCAGTACCCTTAACGCAGGTAGTAATAATGAGTCACACTTTATATACGGCGTCTATTCAACGCGTTCAACGCAGTGAATTAGCAGTTCCGGGTTCAAACCCCGATATGTTCGAGAAAGCGATGAAAAGCGGTGTGGATTTCATTTTTCTGGATCTTGAAGACGCTGTGGCTCCTGATGATAAATTACGCGCCAGAAAAAATATTATTGAAGCGATTAATGATCTGGACTGGAAGGCCCATGGCATCACCGTTTCTGTGCGTATCAATGGCCTGGATACCCAGTATATGGTGCGCGACGTCGTTGATTTGGTTGAGCAGTGCGGCGCGAAACTGGACACTATTTTAATCCCTAAAGTGGGTGTCTACGCTGACGTCTATATGGTTGAAGCTATGCTTAACCAGTTGGAAATGCAGCAGGGACTGAAAAATAAAATTGGTATAGAGGCCTTGATTGAAACGGCATTGGGCATGGCTAATGTGGAAGATATTGCGCGCTGTGGTGCATCAGGCCGTCTTGAAGCCTTGCATTTTGGCGTCGCCGATTATGCGGCAAGTAATCGTGCAAGAACCACCAACATCGGCGGTTTAAATCCTGATTATCCGGGTGACCAATGGCACGCAGCTATCAGTCGTATGACGGTTGCGTGTCGTGCTTTTGGCTTGCGTCCTATCGATGGTCCGTTTGGTGACTTTAAAGATGCAGAAGGTTATATAATGGCGGGTAAACGCGCGGCGGCCTTGGGCTGTGAAGGTAAATGGGCCATTCATCCTTCACAAGTGGCCTTAGCCAATGAAATTTTTACTCCGCCTGCAACCGAAGTTGAAAAAGCCAAGCGTATTCTGGCGGCGTTACAGGAGGCGGCTGCACAAGGTAAAGGGGCGGCTTCCCTGGATGGCCGGTTGATCGATGCCGCTTCAGAAAAAATGGCGAACAACGTGGTGAGGGCAGCCGAAATGATTGCTGCAAAAAATAAATAAGGCACAGGGCGAAAGGCTAGAGACGAAAAATTATCGCCTTGCGCCTTGCACCTTCTGCCTTTTAACCTAATAAAAATCAACGAGGGAGATGCTGTGGATATTCATGAATATCAGGCGAAAGATATTTTAAATGGCTACGGCGTGAAAATCGCTGAAGGTGGTTTGGCGTATAGTCCGGAGGATGCCGTGCAGCGCGCCAGAGAAATCGGCGGGCATCTATGGGCGGTAAAAGCACAGATTCATTCAGGCGCGCGTGGCAAAGCAGGCGGCATTAAAATCTGTAAAACCCACGATGAAGTTGAAGTAGCGGCTGATTATTTATTGGGCAAAAGACTGATAACCCATCAAACCGGTCCTGTAGGTAAAGTGTGTTCAAGACTTTATATTGAGGCGGGTACGGACATCGCCAAGGAGTTGTATTTTTGTTTTTTGGTTGATCGTGGCTCGGAACGTATTGTCATGGTCGGTTCTGCGCAAGGCGGTATGGAAATCGAAGAGTTGGCGGTCAGGCATCCGGAAGCAATTATTAAGATTTATATCGAACCTGCAGTCGGCCTGCAAGACTACCAGGCGCGTGAAATGGCCTTTGCCATGGGTTTGGGTGCCGAAATCATGAGTCATGCCGTAAAAACCATCAAAGGCTGTTACCGCGCCTTGCGTGATCTCGATGTCAATATGCTGGAAATCAACCCGCTGGTGGTGACAAAAAGTGGTGAATTAGTCGCACTGGACGCAAAAATGGGCTTTGATGATAACGCTTTGTTCAGGCAGCAAAAAATCTCTGAATTGCGCGATAAAACACAGGAAGACCCTCGTGAAATGGCGGCTGCCGACCGCGGCTTGAGTTATGTCGGACTAGACGGCGATATCGGCTGCATGATTAACGGCGCAGGCCTGGCGATGGCTACGATGGACATGATTAAACTGGCAGGCGGCGAACCCGCCAATTTCCTGGATGTAGGCGGCGGCGCCTCGGCTGAGCGCACTGAAAAAGCCTTCCGCCTGGTCTTGGCGGACAAGGGCGTAAAAGCCATGCTGGTGAATATTTTTGCCGGAATCAACCGTTGCGACTGGATTGCTGAAGGTGTGGTTCAGGCGGTTAGAAAAATTGACATGAAAGTGCCGTTAATCGTACGCTTGTCTGGTACAAACGTAGAAGAAGGCCGGCGCATTATCGCAGAAAGTGGACTGCCTATCATTACTGCGGAAACCTTGGCCGAAGCGGCTGAAAAAGCAGTGCAGGCGCGCAATGAAGTAGTTGCAAAAGAAGCAGTTCAGGAGATATAAGTGGCAATTTTTATTAACGAAACAACGCGCATTATTGTCCAGGGTTTTACCGGAAAAATCGGTACATTTCATGCCCGGGACATGATTAATTTTGGCTCCAGGGTGGTAGGCGGTATTACGCCAGGCAAGGGGGGGCAAACCCACCTTGGCTTGCCGGTTTTTAATACCGTCAAAGAAGCTGTGCAGCAAGCCGGGGCTGAGGCCAGTATTATCTTTGTACCGCCTGCCTTTGCCGCCGATTCCATCATGGAAGCAGCCGATGCAGGTATTAAATTTTGTGTGACGATTACCGACGGTATTCCTACCCAGGACATGATGAAGGTGAAGAACTTTCTGCGCCGTTTCCCAAAAGAACAACGCATGATGCTCACCGGCCCTAACTGTGCGGGTACTATCAGCCCGGGACGCGCCATGCTGGGAATTATGCCCGGACACATTTACATGCAGGGCAATGTCGGTATTGTCGGCCGTTCAGGCACATTAGGCTATGAAGCAGCCGATCAAATGAAGCGCCTGGGTATCGGCATTTCTACTTCGGTAGGTATTGGCGGCGACCCCATCAACGGCAGCTCACACCGCGATATTCTGGAAAAATTTGAACAAGACCCGGAAACCGAAGCAGTCGTTATGATTGGTGAGATTGGCGGGCCGCAAGAGATTGAAGCGGGTATTTTTGCCAAAGCACACATGACTAAACCGCTAGTCGCTTATATTGCCGGGTTAACAGCACCGGAAGGCCGGCGCATGGGTCATGCGGGTGCGATTATTTCCTCCGCTGGTGAAAGTGCGGCAGAAAAGGTCGCCGTCCTGAAAGAGTTGGGGGTCACAATTTGCCCAACACCTGCGGCGATGGGCGCTACAGTCGCAGAAGTGTTGGCCGGCCTATAGCCGGAACTGTGAGTGCAGTTGCAAAAGCCGCTTCCTAATGGCGTAGGGTGCGGTTTATCCAGGCAAGCTGCAATTGGATATTTATGTACTGATGGTTTGGTAGTCCCTACAAATCAATGCAGGTTGTAATATTTATCGATTTTTGGCATAGTGCAGCGCCAAACTTTGCAGCACTTATGGCATGAACCAGGCACCAACCAAAATTAATATCGAGTCAAAATTATTTTGCTCCAGA
>JAGXGJ010000042.1 GCA_024636875.1 Methylococcaceae bacterium
AAAAAAAATGGACGCATCGGACACCTGCCATGGCAATGGGATTGACTCAAGAGGCATTAACTTGGAGATTCTTATTCGTGATACCTATTCCGGTAACCCGTTGATAAAAATCAACCTGCATTGATTTGTAGGGGCTACCCAAATTCCTTAATTTGTGGTGAGTTTTAGCGCGAGTTGACCGTCCGGCCCGCGTCGCTACGCGCCCCGGGCCGGGCGTTCGATGCAGTCAACTCGCGTATTCCCGCCGCGAAGTATTGATTATCATGCAAATCTGCCTGATAAGTTGATATTACCCGGCTATCCGGACAATTTTGTCTAAAACTTACGTTCATCCCCTCACCCACACTTACTCTCCCCGCAATTCAAACAAGTCATACAGCCATCCATCAGCACCATGGCTTTGGTGCTGCATTTGTTGCAGAGTACGGCTTTCTCTGGAAACGCCTCGCCTTCCGACTCGCCGTGCTGGGCTTCGAATTCGCGGCATTCCGGGCACTCAGATTATGCCGCCTGCAAATCTGTTAAAGGCAAATGCGACATTACCACGGAATGAATGTCAGCCTTAAGGCTGGCATGTTGAACATCAATCCCTACCAAGGCGCCGTCACTGTCAAAATCCAGAACGACGCCGTCGGCCACTTCATCGGAATTGACCGATTGTCTATCGGCCAAATGAATATATAAGGAATCGGTTGCCTGGTCATAGCTCAGTTTCATAGTTTAAATCTCCGGTCAGGGAAGGCGTTATGTATCGTCTCATCCTCTTTCAAGGTTACTACGTGTAAATATCTATTCAATTCAGACACAAATACCCGGTGCCGGATTCGCCAATCGTCCTGGATTTCGCGGCGTACTGGATTCAATAGGGCTGATTGACACCAAACCAGCCTAAGGTAAGGGCGCTTTATCAAAACGTCGTTACGAAAATAATCCGTCGCGGGTATTTCGATCATGGTTGCACTATAATCGGGTCAGTTGAAATGTGCCAGCAAATCGCCATTCGATTTCACCCGCACTTACTCTCCCCGCAATTCAAACAAGTCATGCAGCCATCCATCAACACCATGGCCTTGGTGCTGCATTTGTTGCAGAGCACGGCTTTTTCGGGAAATGCCTGTCCATCGGATTCGCCGTGCTGGGCTTCGAACTCGCGGCGTTTTTCGTCAAGAAACTTTTTTTGGCGATCGGTCATTGCTTCCGGTTTGATCATGCCGATGTGTTTCAGATGCGATTCGATGGCACAGCCGATTTCGGCGACCAAAGACGGCATGAACACGCCGCCTTTTTTGAAGTAACCGCCTTTAGGATCAAACACCGCTTTCAGCTCTTCGACCAGGAAGCAGGAGTCGCCGCCTTTGCGGAAAACGGCCGAAATAACTCGGGTCAGGGCCAGCACCCACTGGAAATGCTCCATGTTTTTAGAGTTGATAAAGATTTCATAAGGCCTGCGCTCTTCATGGGAGGTGCCCTGGTTGAGAACCATGTCGTTGATCGTGATGTACAAGGCATGTTCCGACTGCGGGGTTTTGATTTTGTAGGTGGAACCTACCAGTACTTCCGGGCGCTCGACTTTTTCGTGCATGCTTTCAAATGATGGCTGCTGCTCCTGCTTAACCGGTTCGGCAGTATCTTCTTTGGTCAGCACTTTGTAGCTGATGATTTTTTTTGCAATTTTGTGTGTCATGTCTATAGTCTCGATTATTGTTGCCGTGAGCATTTTTTAAGCATTTTGTTTGGGTTCGTTCCTCACATCTACAGCACAGTTTGTATAAGACACAATAATTAATCTGATTGTATTTTTTTAAGAGGGATTTCCGGACAAGGTAAATGTGCCTGATTTGTTGTGGAAAAAACAAATTGCCGCCAAAAAGGCCAGATATTATGTACAGCATTAAAGTGCGCAAATTCTGTTAAGGCTTTTTCATCCACATTACTATTTAGTTCGTAATCTATTCTATAAGTGGCTTCAATTTGATATAGCAATTGAGGTTCAACATCTTGATTGGATAAGTCATTCACTCTAATGCCTAAGTCAACAAATACTCTAAAAAAATTAACTGCGCTATTTTCAGTATTAACCGCTTCGCCTATTTCAGCTCTAACAGCTAATTTATTTTGCTGACCCAACTTAACGTAATCAAGGCTATCTGCAAACTGTTTGAAACTGGATTCATACAAAACAATATCTGATAAATTTAACTTTTCTGATGCCTGTGTTATGAGTTCTTTATCCATAATCTGTCATCTCATGGTAATCGTCGTGTTCTGAAATTATTGTTTTGTGAGATTTGGTTTGTAAATCGGCAATGATTCGATGTGTAATTGGAACTACATTGTCGTAATCTGACGCAGGCAATTTCTTCTCATTGAACCCGGCTTGTTGTTTGAGCCAAATAAACATATCAGGCACATCCAAAGCTGCTCGCATTAGTTTATCCATCGCTACACTTTGAATAACCTCACTGCGCTCATATTTTGAAAACGCATTAGTGCCACCACCAAATATTTTTGCGGCATCTTGTTGTGTTAGTTTTAATTTGTTTCTCAGTGCAACTATTTTTTGCGCGGTCAACAAACCATCTATTTTTCGCCACGCATCACGCACTCGACAATCATTTCGTTTGATTTGCTCTGAAAAAATAACTTCATCGCTACACTGACGACAGACGGAATACTCCACATCAATTGTGAACGATTTACCATTTCGATGAAATTCATCAGGTTCTATTCGGACTTCAAAATCTGAAGAGCCGCAGGTAGAGCACTTATTCTTCATAAGTTATATTTTTTATGAGTTATTGTTGAATAATTAGCCAATAGCTCCTTTAATAACCAAAGAGCTGTAACGTTTTATTTTTTACAAAAATAAAACCACGAAATTCAATTTTTTTCGTGGTCTTTTTAACTAAAAAGCTATTCCTTATTAAACTTACAAATGAAACGAACCAAGCTCGACTTGATCGACTTGGACCCCACCACCTTCTAATAGGCGCAATTTCATATAGATTCTGTCAGATGGCTGTTCCTTTCGTTGAAAGTTTTTAATGTACACATCAAAAACTGCTTCAGACTCCGAATACGATTCAGTTTTTTTAAAATCGTTTGTTGTCAACGCACTAATACAATCCGACACATCTTCTAAGGTATAACCAAGATTGGTTACATCTTGGCTGACTTTACGACCTTTATAACGAATATTCTTTTGTAAAGCAGCGTTGCGAATTGCCTCAAGATTGAAAGTAACCAAATTATAACATCTAATCAACCATAATGGTTAGTTTTATAATGCAAAAATCTTTTTGTTTTTCATAGCTTATTGTTTTTTAAGGTTTAAAACTTCCCGTAATAGCCTTCTTTCAAGGCATCGAACAGGTTGGCGGCGGTATGGATTTCGCCGTCGTATTCCACTTCTTCGTTGCCTTTATATTCCATGACGTGACCGTCTTCCAGCGTGAATTGATAGGTGGTGTTTTCCAGGTCTGATTCCTTGACCAATACACCCTGGAAAACTTCAGGGTTGAAGCGGAACGTGGTGCAGCCTTTCAGGCCTTTATCGTAGGCATATTCATAAATAGACTTGAAGTCTTCGTAGAGAAAGTCGGTAGGCACGTTGGCTGTTTTGGAGATCGAGGAATCTATCCATTTTTGCGCGGCGGCCTGAATATCGACGTGTTGTTTCGGGCTGACATCATCTGCTGAGATAAAGTAATCGGGCAATTTCTGCTCGGGATTTTCACTGTAAGGCATGGCATCGGGATTGATCATTTCGCGATAAGCCAATAATTCAAATGAAAATACATCAATTTTTTCCTTGGATTTTTTACCCGCACGGATCACATTGCGCGAATAATGATGGGCAAAGCTCGGCTCTATGCCGTTGCTGGCGTTGTTGGCCAGGGACAAGGAAATAGTACCGGTCGGGGCAATAGAGCTGTGATGGGTGAAGCGTGCGCCGGTTTCAATCAGTTGGGCAACCAATCCAGGTTCTTCCTGAGCCAGTTGCTGCATATAGCGGCTGTATTTAGCAAGTAAGATTTTACCGGGAATCTGATCGCCGATTTTATAACCATCGGCAATCATTTCGGGGCGTTTATGCAACATTTCGCCGGTGACGGTAGAGACTTGCTCCATAATGGGCGCGGGGCCTTTTTCTTTAGCCAGAGATAATCCGGCTTTCCAGCCTTCCACGGCTAACACTTTGGTGACTTCTTCGGTAAATTCCAGTGACTGTGCGTCGCCGTATTTCATGCCCAGCATGGTAACCGTTGAACCCAGCCCCAGATAACCCATGCCGTGACGGCGTTTGCTCATGATTTCCTCGCGCTGTTGAGGCAATGGCAGGCCATTGATTTCCACGACGTTATCCAGCATGCGCGTAAAAATCCGGATGGCTTTGCAGTAAGTATCCCAATCAAAATATGCGTCACTGGTAAACGGTTTTTTAACAAAACGGGTCAGGTTGATGGAGCCTAGAAGGCACGAACCGTAAGGCGGTAATGGCTGTTCGCCGCATTGTCCGGTTACTAGACCATTAAAAATAACGGTATTGTGGTCAGCCTGGGTAGTATCAAAAACAGCTTCTTTTCCAACATAAGCGATTTCTGAAATTTCGCTCAAATAATTTTGTGCTTTCAGTAATTTTTTATCGATTTTCCAGTCGTGATATTTTTGATTTTTCTCTTCGCCTAGAAAACCAATTTCCTGCATAAATTGTTCACGTGCTTGCCCGTCAATAATAAGTTCATAATCCGCTTTGCAAGAATATGCCTTTTGTCCGCCTTGACCATTCGGTAACATTCTCAAACCAGCATCACGACGTTTACGAATTCGAGAAAATACCCCAAAATTGGTTAGCAATATTTGTATTTCTTTGATTAATTGGTTGTGCGAAGAGGCTAATCTTATTGAGCAAGATTGGCTTTTTCCTGAGATATTGACTGTACCATCACATTGAAATAAGGCGCTCAAATAACCTTTTACACAATCTTCATTGCCTTGCCAGATGGCTTCTGGAACGCTTAACTTGCTGTCTTTGTTAAAGCCGTAAAACTCTAAAAGACGCGCCAATAATATCGAGCGAAGGGTAATCATATTGCGCTCGGGTACAGCCACAGCTGAAACTGTGTGGGATTTTTTTAGGCTGGCTGTTGCTATGTTTGAAACTGCCAGTAATTGATTAATATAAGCAACCAATTTTGGCGCAAAACCACGATCATCGTTCCACAAATTGATAACGGCGGCTTGTTGCTGTTTGCCTCGATTGGTGAAATGACCATCCCCGGTAATGAAACCCAATAAGGAGCCAAAATTCTTATCGCCCTGCTGTCCAAATTGACCTTTACCGGATTGAATCAGTAATTTGTCGCCTACCTTCAAATCTTTTAATTTGATTTTTCCTCGTTTGGTATAGAAGTCATGCCAGGCGGTTGCTTTAATCTCATAACCATCACGCGTAGTTACTCGATAAACGTTTGCCGAGGCGGCAGTCATAAAGGCGGGCTTGGCGGAACGGGTGGTTGTACCTTTATCGTGTAAACCGAGGGCGCGATGATCGACCGTTACATTTAAAGCAGCGCCACTGTTGTAAAGATCGCCAATTTTTACCATGCCGTATTGAGTATGGAGGCGGGTATCAGCAGTAACACAAGGATTCGTGGCACGAATCTTTTCGCAAAACCAGTTATTATTCATTTCGTTAACTTTATCGATCAGAATAAATCCTGGTTCGGCATAATCGTAAGTGGAGCTCATAATGATGTCCCATAACCGGCGCGCCGGGATGGTTCTGGATATTTTGCAGGCAACCAGTCCGTCATTATTGACGACATAGCCATCTTTGCAAGGCAGCTCACGCCAGATAATTTGGTTATTATCACTCAAGTCAAGCTTATCCAGTTTGACTTCCTTTTCGGTTACAGGAAATGATAATGGCCAGGGCTGGTCATTTTTTACTGCGTTCATAAACTCGGTGGTAATCAATAGCGACAGATTAAATTGTCGCAAGCGGCCATTTTCACGTTTGGCACGGATAAACTCCACGACATCGGGATGACCGACATCAAACGTGGCCATTTGCGCGCCGCGCCGTCCACCTGCAGACGAGACGGTAAAACACATCTTGTCATAAATATCCATGAACGATAGCGGCCCGGATGTATAGGCGCCCGCGCCTGACACATAGGCGTCTTTTGGTCTTAGGGTAGAAAATTCATAACCGATGCCACAGCCCGCCTTTAGTGTAAGCCCCGCCTCATGCACCTTGCCCAGAATATCATCCATGGAATCGGCGATAGTGCCGGACACCGTGCAGTTAATCGTCGATGTGGAAGGCTTGTGTTCCAGCGCTCCGGCATTGGAAATAATCCGGCCCGCAGGAATAACGCCTTGACGTAATGCCCAGAGAAACTCTTTGTAATACTGTTCCTGCTTATTAGTACCTTTTTCTACTTCAGAAAGTGCTCTGGCAACCCGCTGATAGGTTTCATCAATGGTGGCATCAATCGGTAAGCCATCTTTGGTTTTTAAGCGGTACTTTGAGTCCCAAATATCCATTGAAGCGTCCTGAAAAGGAATTTCGGTGACGGTATTGGCGATGACATGAAGTTGCGCTGACATTGATGATACTCCCTTGGCTGTGGTGGTAGAAAGAAGTGGAAATAAGCCATAAATCAGCACGTTAGGCTTTGCGTGATTCAGGCCTTCAATATCTATATATAGATATTTTTTAATTTTTAAACACAATATATAGTGTTTTATTGAAAAAACAATAGATTTTTCTGCTAAAAAAATTGAGTTGAAAACCAGACTTTCCAGGTGCTTGTTTTTTAAGGTGTGGTTTTTTAAACAGGTCTTTTGACTACAAAAAATGCTCAGATTTGTTGTTCCGCAGACGCCGTACTTGCCTTGTGGTAAAAAAAATCTGTCGCCAGAAAGCAGAATGTAAAATCACTTGACATACAAATAAGAATGATTATCATTTGTATACAAAAGAACTTGATCCGGTTTCACTATGGAAAATAACTTGATACATATAGAAATCTCTGCAAACACTCTTGCATCGCTCATTCAAAGGGGATGTATTCATGGCGTGGATTTTAGGTGCCTGGATATTGATTCGAAAAAAACAGTCTGGAAATTATTTCTATCCGCTGTGAAATTAACGCAAAAGAATAAATGTGGATATCAGGAGAACGGTCATGTCTGATGATGATAAGCAAGAAGCGTTATTAATGGCTATTGAATTTTTGAAAATTCAATATGAAACCCTGCAAAACCCCTGTATCGCTCTGTACATTTCTCGATACTATCGCTTACTTTCCAATTTAAGTACCGCTAAGAACAGGCAAATAAGTTACGCCAAACACTCAATGTCATGGCTTACTAGCCATATTAACAACCCAAATCATTCCCAAAAAATACAAAATCAGCTTAATGATTTTGTTCAGCATCATTACTTCGATTAATAAAGGAAAAACCGTGGAACAAAATCTGAATGACATCGCAACGCCGGTTAAAGAGAAAAATTTTGATCATTTGTCATTTGTTAAATTGCATTCAACCCTCTGTTTTTTAATGACTCAGTTTCAAAAAGATCAATGCCCTAAGCTTGCCCACTTTATTGTCAGCCATATTCGCCTGGTGATTGAGCATCCTGATTTAGTCAATTCCTCTAACTGCAAAACTCTGTACCTGCAACTGCTTCAACAATGGCAAAACATAAGTGATGTTTTATTGGAGCAAAGGAGAAGTCCAGCAGCAGGAAGCAAAAACATTCATTAATTCGAGAAAAGCGGAAAAACAGCTTTAACCTGGTTATAGGAGCCAAAGTTGGTAAAGCGACCTTTGTAATACCCTCACCCTAACCCTCTCCCAAAGGGAGAGGGGACTTTGTGTCGCTTTACCAACGTCGGACTCTATAATGATAATCATCATTTTTGTATTTAATTAAGAAATGGATAAAAGAAATTTAACAATGAAAAACCCATCTGCCCTATTCGTATTAATGTTGTGCTTAAGTTTTGCCATCGAAGCCAGGGAAATGCTGACAGATGAACAACAGCTTGGAAAGCTTCTATATGATGATGAAAATTTATCTTTGAACAGAAATCAATCCTGCGCCAGTTGTCACAGTCTAAAACCGGTACGTCAAAAAAACGCCAAGCCTAGGCGGGTTCCGGCCTTTGTTGATCCGGAAAATGTCAAAAAAGGCACGGCTGTTTCATTCGGCTCCATTCCTGGTGCAACAGGCGCCTTAAATGCGCCGAGCGCCGGTTATGCTGCGTTTAGTCCATTGTTTCATTGGGATGATATACAAGGCCTGTATGTTGGCGGGCAGTTCTGGAATGGCCGTGCAAGCGACTTAATCGAGCAAGCCGAAGGGCCTTTTCTAAATCCGGTCGAAATGGCCATGCCCGGCGAATGGGCAGTAGTCAGCCGTTTAAAGGAAAACGAAAAATACAGAAAACTGTTTTGGCAAATTTATCGTCTGGATTTAGCTGCCGTACCTCACTTTAATAATGTGCAACTCAATACAATAACGCCTGCAGCTGTTACTGAAATTTACCACCACATGGCAAAAGCGATCAGTACATTTGAGCAAAGTCCTGTTTTTAATAAATTTACCTCAAAATTGGATTATGTTCTGGCCGGTATAACCGAATTTACTCCACTTGAAAAAGAGGGTTTCGCACTTTTTAATGACGAAGCGAAAGGCAATTGTGCCGCTTGTCATGTCAGTGAAGCTTCAAGCGATGCAGACGGCAATATCATTCCGCCGCTGTTTACGGATTTTACCTATGACAATATTGGTTTGCCGCATAATGTAAAAATTGCGAAAAATCCGGAAGCCGATTCAGGTCTCGGCGGACGCTCTGATATTGCAGCGCTTGATCCGGATGGCGATGAGATTGGCAAGCACAAGGTTATGTCGCTCAGAAATATCGCCTTAACCCCACCTTATGGTCACAACGGCGTTTTTACTACGCTGGAACAAATCGTTCATTTTTATAATACCCGAGATACCTTGGGCTGGGTGCCCGATAATCAGGATTCCGGATTCGCCATATCAGGCTGGCCGGAACCGGAAATTCCTCAGAATGTTAATCATGATGAACTTGGCAATCTGGGGCTGACTGCAGATGAAGAAAAGGCGATTGTTGCTTTCTTGCGCACATTGACCGACGACTATCAAAAATGGGGCAAAGATCGACGTGTTCCGCGCATCACACCATTGCCTTTTCCAGAAGTAAAGCCACCAGTTCAATAGTTCTGGACCAATAAGCCAAGAAATCCTTTAGTTAACGTAGTTAATTTTTAAAAATCAATTAGACAGTAATGGTGAAAAATGAATTCAACTAAACAACACAAGAAAGTCCGACTCTCCGGCAATGATGATTGTTGCGTGGTGTTTTGTTCCGAGTGCAATGTAATAGAGCTAAACCTTGGCGCATCAACGGTGCGCATCAGCCCTGAATCGCTGGACAGGCTTAGTTTAATCTTAAATCACTCCAAAGCACGGCTTGCCCAGATGCAAAATACTTCCTCCATAAATGACACTACTCAGTCAGTGAGTCTGAAACGTGTTCACTAGAATGTTCTCTTCCGGTTGCCAACTTCCATGTTCTGGAAAACGGTCCCCAATCTTTGGCGAATGTTGCTCATAAATAGAGTTTCACGCATCAATGACAGCGTATGGACTAAACTGGTCAACGTATTATGCCAGGTATTCCTAATGTCGTAGCATCGATGCTCTTCAGTTCGTTTAGCGCATCGGACTACAGCATATATTTGCCAGGATTGTATAAAAGGGGGGCACTGCATTTTACATTTGCGATTGCAAATAATTTTCCAGCCCTATTCTGTCAATTAAACCCAATTGTTTTTCCAGCCAATAGGTATGATCATCTTCTGTATCTTGCAGCATGCTTTCCAGAATCTCGCGGGTGTTGTAATCATTGACCGATTCACAATGAGCAATTACCCCTTTCAATGAAGCGACCACATTAAGTTCTAATTCAAGATCATTTTTCAGCATCTCGGGTACATGACTGCCGATAGCTAACGGCGCCCTTTTCGAAAGATCAGGCACACCTTCCAGAAATAAAATACGTTTGATCAAAGTATCGGCATGTCTTGTTTCATCCTGCATTTCATGATCAATACGTTCATATAATTTATCAAATCCCCAATCTTGATACATCCGGGAATGTATAAAATATTGATCCATAGCCGTTAATTCTCCGGCCAGTAACTTATTGAGCTGCTCAATTATTTTATTATCGCCTTTCATCGAAGACTCCTCTTGCTTTATTAACCGGACTCATTGCAGTTGCAGTGTAGTAATCAAACAATGCGTATCTATACACACTTTAACTTTAAACTGTATAAGTAGATGATGCTGTTTTTCCGCCGTGCCCGGTCCAGTCAGTATGGAAAAATTGACCTCTGGGCTTGTCTACTCTTTCATAAGTATGCGCACCGAAATAATCTCTTTGCGCCTGTAATAAATTTGCCGGTAATCTTTCAGTACGATAACCATCATAATAGGCTAAAGCTGAAGAGAAAGCAGGCGTAGGGATGCCCAGTTCTATACCTAAAATGACGGCCTTGCGCCAACCCTCATCGGCTTTTTTCATCGCATCTACAAAGAAATCTGCCAATAACAGGTTTTCCAACTCAGGATTGTTTTTGTACGCCTGCTTAATGTCATTTAAAAACTGACTGCGAATAATACAACCGCCGCGCCACATCAAGGCGATTTCGCCATAGTTAAGCGACAGCTTGTATTCTTTTGATGCCTCGCGCATTAAACGAAAACCCTGTGCATAAGAAATAATCTTGGCCGCATACAAGGCATCACGAATCGCATTAATCATCGCCTGTTTGTCGCCGGAAAATACTTGTGTGCGTTTAGGTAATAATTTCGCGGCTGTTACACGTTCCGACTTTTGGGCAGACAGGCAGCGCGCAAATACAGATTCACCAATCAAGGTCAAGGGAATGCCTAATTCAAGGGCATTTATCCCTGTCCATTTGCCCGTGCCTTTTTGACCGGCCGTATCGAGGATTTTATCTACCAAAGGCTGACCATCTTCATCTTTATAAGCCAGAATGCTGGCGGTAATTTCAATCAGGTAAGAACTTAATTCACCTTTATCCCACTCGGCAAATATGGCGTGCATTTCATCAGCGCTTAAACCCAAACCCTCGGACATCAATTGATAAGCCTCACAAATCAACTGCATATCACCATATTCTATGCCATTATGAACCATTTTAACGTAATGTCCTGCACCATTATCGCCTACCCATTCACAGCAAGGCTCGCCATTAACCTTTGCACTAATGGCCTGAAAAATGGTTTTAACGGCAGGCCATGCGGCTTTATTACCGCCGGGCATAATAGAAGGTCCGTTTCTTGCGCCTTCTTCACCGCCCGAAACTCCGGTGCCGATATAGTTGATGTTTTTTTCTTTAAGCGATGCAGTACGGCGATTGGTATCAGTAAACAATGAATTGCCGCCATCGACAATAATATCGCCGGCGGATAACAGCGGCACTAATTTGTCAATATACTGATCGACAACATCACCCGCTTTAACCATCAGCATGACAATACGCGGAGATTCCAGGCTGTCAACCAGTTCTTCAAGGGAATGAGCGCCGACTACCTGCGTGTTTTTGGCTGCCCCCTCAAGAAACTCATCAACTGTGCTGGTTGTGCGGTTAAACACTGCTACTTTAAAGCCGTGATCGTTCATATTGAGAACCAGGTTTTGTCCCATTACTGCCAGACCGATTAAGCCGATATTTGCTTTCATGTTCGCCTTCTATAAAATTACTGTTGATTGAATATTATCATATTTTGCTAATAAATTAGCTAGTTGAACCTTGTCGTATCCTGAATAACCAAAACGTACAATCTATTTAGAGGCATTAGTGACCTTCCAGCCAGTCCAGTTCAGCATTTGAAAAACCTGCAATTATACGCATTTCTCGATTAAATGGGCCTTTTGGTTTACCTCCCCGGTAGTATTGTCCGATTAACTGCCGGTATTTTGCTTCAGCATCAAACCCTTGCTGCTCACAGACAAACTTAAACCAGTATGATCCTCGTTCTACATGGCCTACTTCATCAGTTAAAATGCGGTTTAACAGCGCTACACTCGCATCATCGCCCAACTGCCTGAACCTGGTGATGATAGCCGGAGTTACATCAAGGCCGCGCGCTTCCATACAGCGAGGCACCATAGCCAGTCTGGCAAGTAAATCATCAGCGGTATCTCTGGCATGATCCCACAAGCCGTTATGTGCCGGTAAATCACCATAATCTAATTGCATGGTTTGTAAGCGTATTCTGATTAATTCAAAATGTTGCACTTCTTCATCAGCAATCTTCAACCAATCCTGATAAAATTGTACGGGCATACCACGAAAACGATAGACAAGATCCCAGGCCAGATAAATTGCCATGAATTCGACATGGGCAATGGCATGGAAAAAGGCGCTAACGCCTTCAGGGGTATTGAGTTTTCGCTTGGGCATATTACGTGGAGCCAATAATATCGGCTTGTCCGGAAAACTTACCCGGTCAATCGGCAATACCGGACGGTCTGAGTTTAGGCTTAATTCACCGTAACCTAATGTTTGCCAGGCTTGATGGGTCAGCGCCAGTTTTTCGTCGATATTTGCGCTGTGCAAACACGCTTCGGCATATTCAAACAGGTTTTTCATTATAAATAGTCTGCATACACATGATTAGAATTATAGATTTTACTTTCTTGTTATTTTATTGCCTGTTCATTTACTGGCTTTCTGATCAAACATCCCTTAAAAATCCCATTGATTTTGGCTTTGATTTTCAGGACAAACTCTATCATGCCGGCGCCTATTTTATTATGGGTTTTCTGGCGTGGCGCAGCTTTAAACCCTGGCTTGGTTCCCCTGTTATACTGGCTTTTATCAGTTTTGCTTTTTGCAGTATATACGGATTATCTGATGAATGGCATCAGTCGTTTGTTGTGGGGCGCGACTCAGATATTGCTGATTGGTTGGCTGATAGCAGCGGTGCGGGATTGGCCGTATTTTTTCAATTCAGCTCTAAATTTCCCATAAAAAATCGCATGAAATTTACAGAGACATAATCAGAATAACTATTCTGACTGTTTTCGTTTAGCATGCCTCCTTAATTTTTCGAATACTATCAATGGATAAATCACGATTCAAATTAGATGATTTTTTTAAATCAGCCTGTTATTTTGAGGCTTCTCTTGTTTTAGTCGCATTTTTTTTTGGCTGGATTGCCGGTATCGACCCTTTTGAAAAACTTTATTTTTCGGAAGCGGCCATTGCGTACGGAATAATAGGAACAGCTCCCTTATTTTTAATGTTCCTGGCATTGGAACAGATGCAGGGCGAGTCAATAGTAAAAATTAGAAAGTTGCTGCTTAATACCTTAGGGCCGGGTTTGCATCAATATCATTGGACCGACTTGTTTATGCTGGCGGCTATTGCAGGCATATCTGAGGAACTGTTGTTTCGCGGCGTTATCCAGCCCTGGCTAGAGTCTTCATGGGGCATGGCGGTTGGCTTAATCGGCAGTAATATGATTTTTGGACTGGTACATGCGGTAACGCCGCTCTATGCTGTGCTGGCGGCTTTCGTTGGAATATATTTGGGCCTGTCCCTGGATTATGGCGGTGAGAGAAATTTATTAACCCCTGTTATTATTCATGGCTTGTACGATTTTTTGGCCTTTGTCGCACTGATGCGTGTGTATCGGGCCAGTCAAATGTCAGACCCAAAATAGTGTCGTCATCGCAACGATGCCTACCTTAAGCGTAAATGACTTGCATAGACTTTGCAATTTTTGCAGTAAACAAGTCCGGACAGTCGAGTTTGTTATCATAAGCATTTACCTACAAATCAGGAAACAAAATGCTGGATCGAGTTGAACCTGAACAATTAAAGTCTGGCCTTATTCTGCCTTGGGTCATTCTTGGCAGCATGCTGGTAATGCTGGCAGCCTACATTATTGTTTGTCATACCATGGGCGAACAGTTACAACAGCCTCTGCCTGAAGCCCGGCGGGTATTGATCAGGACGGTACTTTATGTCGTTGCCATCGTCACTTTTCCATTGACCAACTTGATAAGGTATATACAGTTACGTTTGAATCAAACCATACCGTATTCCCATGCAGCGCATGGAAATGAAGGCTGCATGGGTACAGGAGCTTCGATCAATAAGACGGAGGAACAGGAATCGAAAGCAATGCCCGGAGCAATTGCCGAGGCAAAAAATCGTTATTTGGTGACGGTTATCGTGTCCATGACATTGATTGAAAGTGTCGGGGTTTTTGGCTTTATCATGTTTATTCTGGGTGATGATTTTAATACCTTGTATATATTTACCGGGTTGTCGGCATTAGGGCTGTATTTATACCGGCCTAAAGCGGATGAATACGCCCGGATAATCGAAGCTCTGGCTCATGCAAAAACCTGAGGTGTTATTTGCTGATGCCGATTTTTTGTGTTGACTCTGGGTTTATGCCCGATTGTGTTGATTACGCGGCAATAAATGTTTTCTATCTTTAACTTAATGGCAAAAACGCGGACAGTAAGAGCGACTGAAACCGCCCTCACAAACAATCATCAATAATTGAAATTTTCAGAACAGTGGTTCTGCAAGCCTGATTTTCCTGCGTCGATAGTTGTGTCCATAAAAAATTTCAGCGACTTCTCTTTGCAGCTTCTTTTCTATCTCTGCCTTCTGAGCGGCAGACAGATTGCTTTCCTTCTCAAATAAATAATTTTCCAGTTCTGTTTCCGTGAGCATCATTTTGGTATGGAAAATATTTTCATGATAGACATTCACGTCTATCATTTGATAGCTTTCCAGGGTATCTTTGGCGATATAGTTCTGGATAGAGGTAATGTTATGGTCAATATAATGTTTTTTTCCTGATATATCCCGGGTAAAGCCACGTACTTTATAGTCCATGATCACCACATCGGATTCAAAACTATGAATCAGATAATTGAGGGCTTTTAATGGCGATATACGGCCACAGGTTGATACATCTATGTCAGCACGAAATGTGCTGATGCCGTTATCAGGATGGCTCTCAGGATAAGTGTGTACAGTAATATGGCTTTTATCCAGATGCGCCAGCACCGTTTCTGGTAAAGGTCCGGGCGATTGGCTATGCATGTTCGGCGGCGGCATGACATCGCCCTCTGAGATCAGCATGGTAACGCTAGCCCCTTGTGGATCATAGTCCTGATGGGCTATATTAAGAATTTGTGCGCCGATAATTTCGGCAACATCCTTAAGAATTTGCGTTAATCTGTCGGCGTTATAGGCTTCATCAATATACTCAATATAAGCCTGCTGTTGTTCTGCGGGTGCATAACAAATATCGTAAATATTGAAACTGAGCGACTTTGTCAAATTGTTAAAGCCGTGTAATTGCAATTTATTCAAAACTGTTAAACCTCAATAACTTCAAAATCATGGGTAATTTCTACCCCGGCATTGCTTAACATGATGGAAGCAGAACAGTATTTCTCTGCCGACAATTTTACTGCGCGCTCAACAGCCGATGCTTTCAAATCATGACCACTGACGATAAAATGCAGATGAATTTTACTAAACACGCTGGGTATGGCGTCAACCCGTTCGGCAGAAATTTCCGCAACGCAATTCACAATATTATTTCTGCCTTTTTGTAAAATCTGCACCACATCAAAAGATGAGCAGCCGCCCAAACCCAATAACATCATTTCCATGGGACGCATACCCATATTACGCCCACCATGATCGGGTGGGCCGTCTATCACTACCGCATGGCCACTGCCAGTTTCGCCGACGAACATCACGCCATCGACCCATTTGACTGTTGCTTGCATTTCTTTTCCTCAGTTAAAATGACGCATAGAGTAGCATATAAATACGCGTAGTTAGAGTTTTCAATATTAATTGTTGTTACAGTTTTGCAAGATTAGTCGTCGCGTTTGGATTAACGGTTTTTTCGTTAATCCAATAGTTTTTATGCAGAAAAAACGACGCGGAATTTCCATGGGATACCAATAGACGCCAGAATAGACGCCAGAAAAAGCCGCCGCTGCTTATTTAAGAGTTGCGGAACCAAAATCTGTTGGTATAATAACCAGCTTGAAGTTATATAGACTTCAGGCGCGTAGCTCAGCTGGTTAGAGCACCACCTTGACATGGTGGGGGTCGTTGGTTCGAGTCCAATCGCGCCTACCAGATACAAAGGCACTGCTCAGCAGTGCTTTTTTTATTGTGTAGCAATTAAAAATTTTAATAAATGCCTGTTATTACCCTTCCTGATGGTTCTAGTCGTAAGTATGACCACGCTGTTACAGTGATGGATGTCGCCCGATCAATAGGTTCCGGATTAGCCAAGGCAACGCTGGCGGGTCGGGTTAATGATGTTCTGGTCGATGCCAGTGCATTAATCGATCAAGATGCTACATTGCAAATTATTACCGCAAAGGATGAAGACGGTGTTGACGTCATTCGTCATTCAACCGCGCATCTATTGGCTCAGGCCGTCAAGCAATTATTTCCCGATGCACAAGTGACCATTGGTCCGGTTATCGAAAATGGCTTTTATTATGACTTTGCCTACCAAAGACCGTTTACCCCTGATGATCTGACGGCTATCGAGGCAAAAATGCAGCAGCTGGCTGCAGAAGATTATGCTATCAGCCGTTCGGTATCAAGCCGGAATGCAGCGATAAAATTCTTCAGGGATCAGGGTGAAAACTACAAGGCAGAGATTATCGAGTCCATTCCTGCGGACCAGGATTTATCCCTTTATCAGCAAGGCGGATTTACTGATTTGTGTCGCGGCCCCCATGTGCCCAGTACTGGCAGATTAAGAGCGTTTAAACTCATGAAGATTGCCGGTGCGTATTGGCGCGGCAACTCTGAAAATGAAATGCTGCAGCGCATTTACGGTACGGCATGGGCTGATAAAAAAGAATTACAGGCCTATTTGCATCGTCTGGAAGAGGCAGAAAAGCGCGACCACCGCAAACTGGCGAAAACACTGAATTTATTTCATACCCAGGAAGAAGCCCCTGGCATGGTGTTCTGGCACGAGAAAGGCTGGATTATTTATCAGCAGATTGAGCAGTATATCCGGGAAAAATTACGGGTCAACGGCTATGGGGAAGTTAAAACGCCACAGCTTGTAGACCGCTCGTTATGGGAAAAATCAGGCCACTGGGATAAATTCGGTGCGATGATCTTTACGACTCATTCGGAAAATCGTGATTACGCGATCAAGCCGATGAATTGTCCATGCCACGTGCAAATTTATAACCAGGGCATTAAAAGTTATCGTGATCTGCCTGTTCGTTTGGCGGAATTTGGTTCCTGTCACCGTAATGAGCCGTCTGGCACCCTGCATGGTTTGATGAGAGTCAGGAACTTTGTGCAGGATGATGCGCATATCTTTTGTACAGAAGGTCAAGTCCAGGATGAAGTATCGACTTTTATTGATATGCTGTTTGCTGTTTATAAGGACTTTGGCTTTGAAGAGATCATTATCAAGTTATCGACACGCCCTGAAAACAGGGTCGGTGATGATGCGGTCTGGGACAAGGCAGAAAATGCCCTGGAACTGGCCCTCAATAACAAAGGCTTGAAGTGGGATCTACAGCCCGGAGAAGGCGCTTTTTATGGACCTAAAATTGAATTTTCGCTAAAAGACTGTATCGGACGAGTCTGGCAATGCGGCACGATTCAGGTGGATTTTTCCATGCCTGGGCGGTTAGGCGCAAGCTATATTGCCGAGGATGGCTCGAAACAAGTACCCGTCATGCTGCACAGAGCCATCCTGGGTTCGCTGGAGCGGTTTATCGGCATTCTGATCGAACAACATGCCGGAACCTTCCCTCTGTGGCTGTCTCCAGTACAGGTCATGGTGCTTGATATCGCTGATCGTCATGCAGACTATGCGTCTCAAATTATGAGAGAGCTGGAACTGCAAGGCATCAGGGTAAAAATAGACTTGAGAAATGAGAAGATCGGGTTTAAAATCCGGGAGCATTCCATACAGCGGGTTCCGTATCTTGTCATTATTGGTGATAAAGAATTAGAAGAGCAAGCCATTACGGTTCGTACGCAAAAAGGTGAAGATTTAGGCAGTCTGACAATCAGTGAATTTACCAAACGGTTAAAACAAGAGATTGCGGATAGAAAATAATAGTGTTTTTGGAGGATTAGGGTATCGCAGCTAAAAAAGATGAAACGCGCCTGAATGACGCAATCACTGCCAGACGAGTGAGAGTGACAGGTGCAGAGGGTGAAGCGTTAGGTATTATTTCGCTCGATGAAGCCAAACAGATTGCTTATGCGGCCGACCTGGATTTAGTAGAAATATCGCCAAACGCGGACCCACCGGTTTGCAAGATAATGAACTATGGCAAATACCAGTTTGAACTCAACAAAAAACTTCAAGTCGCCAAAAAGAAACAAAAGCAAATTCAGGTCAAGGAAATCAAATTCAGACCCGGCACCGACGAAGGAGATTACCAGGTTAAACTGCGGAGTTTAGTCAAATTCCTCAATGACGGTGATAAAACCAAGATTACAGTACGCTACCGTGGCCGAGAAATGGCGCACCGTGAAATCGGTATGGAACTGTTGAAGCGTATCGAAAAAGATTTGGAAGAAATAGCCGCTGTCGAACAGTTTCCTAAAATGGAAGGGCGGCAAATGATCATGGTTATGTCGCCGAAAAAGAAAAAATAATAAGTAAAACTTTTCTTCATTGCCACGCTTCGGCGTGAAATACAGTTCGTAGAGACGCAATTTATTGCTTCTCTACTACCAACAGCACAGGATGCGCTGTTAAGAGCATTACACACGTAATGCCGGATAATTCTTCAGGGCCGTGCATTTTGCCTTGCTGGGTTATATCTCAGGGATTTTTTATTTTTATATTACTGGAGCAAACAAATGCCAAAGATAAAAACTAACCGTGGCGCTGCCAAGCGTTTCAGACGCACTGGTAACGGCGGTTTCAAGTGCGGACAGTCGCATCGCCGTCATATTTTGACCAAGAAATCGACTAAAAGAAAAAGACAGTTACGTTCGCCGGCAACTATTCATCCATCAGATGTGCGCATGGCCGCACGTATGATGCCTTACAGTTAAGAGGTGAATAACAATGCCTAGAGTCAAACGCGGCGTAACTGCCAGAGCAAGACACAAGAAAATTTTAAAGCTGGCGAAAGGTTACTACGGCGCTCGTAGCCGGGTTTATCGTGTTGCCAAACAAGCGGTAATCAAAGCGGGTCAGTACGCGTACCGCGACCGCAAACAAAGAAAACGTCAATTCCGCGCCTTGTGGATAGTTCGTATTAATGCGGCTGCACGCAGGTATGGAATATCCTATAGCCGCTTGATCAATGGCTTGACAAAAGCCAATGTGGCCATAGACCGTAAGGTTTTAGCCGATATTGCCGTGCGTGACATTGAGTCATTTGGCAAAATAGCAGAAATTGCCAAAGCCAATCAAAGTCAGCCTTAAGAAGGACGCGGTTTCTCTTCACTGAGGTCTCTTATGACACCACCCGTGTCTTGTCAAGATATGGGTGGATAAGGATGTATATTATATCCTGAAACCCACTTAAAAATTCTTCTACCCCTAACTATAAGCGAGCAGAGCAGTGTCGGCTACCCTTGAAGAGATTCTCGCGCAGGCATTACAAGAGCTTGCAGCAGTCAATGACCTTAATCAACTTGATCAGGTTCGCGTTCATTATCTGGGCAAAAAGGGCTTGTTTACCCTGCAGATGAAAGAACTCGGCAGGCTTGATCCCGAGCAACGGCGATCAGTTGGTCAAATAATTAATCAGGCTAAAGATCAATTTCAACAACAACTGGAAGCCTGCAAAAAGCAACTGGAAAATAGCGCATTAGCTGCAAGATTAGCCAGCGAGCGTATTGATGTTACTTTGCCCGGACGGGGCCAGTCTATTGCAGGATTACATCCGGTTACCACCACGCTGAGACGAATTTCCAGGATTTTTGCCAGTATCGGCTTTAAAGTCGTTGAAGGACCGGAAATTGAAGATGACTATCATAACTTTGAAGCGCTCAATATTCCCAGCTCTCACCCTGCAAGAGCCATGCACGACACGTTTTATTTTGATGCCCATACGGTATTAAGAACACATACTTCACCCGTGCAAATCAGAGTTATGGAGTCTGAAAAGCCGCCATTAAAAGTCATTGCCCCGGGTCGTGTGTATCGCTGCGATTCAGATATTACGCATACGCCCATGTTTCATCAGGTAGAAGGTTTTCTGGTCGATACGGATGTCAGTTTTGCCGATTTAAAAGGCGTGGTTTACGAATTCCTGCGTGCATTCTTTGAAAAAAAAATTCAAGTGCGGTTTAGACCCTCTTATTTTCCCTTTACCGAGCCTTCAGCAGAAGTCGATATTGAATGCGTGATGTGTAACGGCGAAGGTTGTCGCGTATGCAGTCATACCGGCTGGCTGGAAGTCATGGGCTGCGGCATGATTCATCCCGAGGTTTTTAAAGCGGTTAATATCGACAGTGAACAATACAGCGGTTTTGCTTTTGGCATGGGTGTAGAGCGCCTTGCGATGTTGCGTTATGGCATTAACGATTTACGGTTGTTTTTTGAAAATGATCTAAAATTTTTAGAGCAATTTAATTAAGTTGTTGTTATACAGGAAAACTTGAATCATGCAAATTAGTGAAGCCTGGTTAAGATCGTATGTCAATCCGGCCATAAGTACAGAAGAACTGGTCGAACAATTGACGATGGCAGGTCTTGAAGTCGATTCTGTAGAACCTGCAGCGGCAGAATTTAGCGGCGTTGTCGTGGGTGAAGTAGTGTCCATGCAGCAGCATCCCGATGCGGATCGCCTGCGCGTCTGTCAAGTCGCAGTAGGGGAAGCAGAGCCCCTGCAAATTGTCTGCGGCGCAAGCAATGTCAGGATCGGCTTGAAAATTCCTGCGGCCTTAATCGGCGCCGAATTGCCGGGCGGTTTTAAAATAAAAAAATCAAAATTGCGCGGCGAAGAATCCTTTGGTATGTTGTGTTCTGAAAAGGAGCTAGGTCTGGCGGCGGATACCAATGGTTTAATGGAATTGGCAGCCGATGCGCCTGTTGGCGTTGATATTCGCGACTATTTATCACTGGATGATATGATTATAGAGCTAGATTTAACGCCTAACAGAGCCGATTGTTTATGCGTTGAAGGATTGGCGCGTGAAGTCGCTGTGTTGAATCGAATGAACTGGTCAACTACCCGGGTCGAAAATACTGAAGTCATCCATCAAGACACATTGACCGTAGCTGTTGAAGCAACAGATGCCTGTCCGCGTTATCTGGGGCGCTTGATTAATGGCGTAAATGCCAGGGCGCAAACGCCCTTATGGATGCAGGAACGTCTGCGTCGATCAGGCTTGAGAAGCCTGGGCCCGCTGGTCGATGTTACCAATTATGTTTTGATAGCATCAGGGCAACCCTTGCATGCCTTTGATGCCGAAAAATTAACAGGCGGCATTACAGTACGCTGGGCTAAAGCAGACGAAGATTTGACATTATTAAATGGACAAACCATTAAACTTGATAATCAAGCCCTGGTTATCGCCGATGATAAACAAGCCCTGGCGCTTGCAGGAATCATGGGTGGCAATAATTCTGCAGTCAGTGACGAAACGCGGGCAGTATTTTTGGAGTGTGCGTTTTTTGCGCCGCAAAGTATAGCGGGCGAAGCACGGCGCTTTGGTTTGCATACCGATTCATCGCATCGTTTTGAACGCGGCGTTGATGCTACTCTGCAAACAAGAGCTATTGAACGGGCGACCCAATTGATTATTGACATTGCCGGAGGTAGCGCAGGCGCAATAACTGAAGTAACCACTGAGTCAACTCTGCCGAAACGTCAGACAATTTTTTTAAGACGGCAACGTATAGAAAAAATGCTCGGTATTAGTCTGACCGATAAACAGGTCACGGATATTTTTAAACACCTGGACATGGCTGTAGAGACACAAATTGATGGTTGGTCTATTACGCCGCCTGGCTTTCGTTTTGATATTGCTATTGAAGCAGACTTGATTGAAGAAATAGCACGTATATATGGTTATAATAACTTGCCTGACAGCAGCTTGTTAATGCGTTCACAAATAATTCCTGTAGCTGAAGCTGCGCTGGAAATAGACCGCGTTAAGGATTTGCTGGTTGATCGAGGTTATCAGGAAGCGATTACTTATAGTTTTGTCGACGAAGATATTCAGAATACTATCGCCCCTGAAATGGAAGTTATCTGTTTAAAAAATCCGATTTCTTCGGAATTATCGGTTATGCGTACTACACTATGGTGCGGATTATTAAAAGCTGCCCTTTACAATACCAACCGTCAGCAAAACAGAATTCGATTATTTGAAGCCGGCCTGCGTTTTATCAAAAAAGACGGTCAGATCCAGCAGCAAAAAATGTTGGCTGGACTGGTCTTGGGCAGCGCCTATGACGAGCAATGGGGTGTAAATACCCGTAAAGTTGATTTTTTTGACATTAAAGCTGATGTTCAAGCACTGTTTTCCCTCACTGGCTATGAAGTGCAATTCTTGCCGGCCCGGCAATCCGCCTTGCATCCTGGACAAACAGCTGAAATTCTGACGCTGAACGGTGAAAGAATAGGCTGGTTGGGCATGCTGCATCCAAATCTGGAAAAACAATTAGGCTTTGATACTCAGGTTTTTCTGTTTGAACTGGATCAAAACCTGATACTTGATAAACGCATTCCAATTTTCAAACCGTTGTCAAAATATCCTTCAGTACGCCGCGATTTAGCGCTGATTGTAAAAGAAGATATCTCCGCAATTGACATAGTCAACTGCATTAAAGGCAATGCAGAGCCGGCCTTGCAAGATGTAAAAGTCTTTGATATATACCGTGGCAAAGGCGTCGAGGAAGGCAGTAAAAGCGTTGCCTTAAGTTTAATCATGCAAGATGAAGCCCAAACACTAACTGACTCTGACATAGACGCTATAGTCGACAGAGCCTTGGACATTTTGATCAATAAAATTCATGCAAAATTGAGGGATTGAGTTATGGCATTAACAAAAGCAGACTTTGCTGAAAATCTGTTTGACGAATTAGGCTTAAACAAGCGCGAAGCAAAAGAAATGGTGGAATTCTTTTTTGAAGAAATCAAGAGTTCTTTAGAAGAAGGTAAACAAGTAAAGATCTCCGGTTTTGGGAAGTTTGAACTCCGCGATAAAAAAAGTCGTCCGGGTAGAAATCCAAAAACAGGCGAAGAAATACCTATAACGGCCAGACGTGTGGTAACATTCCGCTCTGGTCAAAAACTTAAAGCCCGAGTAGAAGCTTATGCTGGAGCCGAGCAACAACAATGAACTCCCGGTCATTCCGGAAAAACGCTATTTCACGATAAGTGAAGTCAGTGAATTATGTGGTGTAAAACCTCATGTGCTTCGCTATTGGGAGCAGGAATTTACCGAGTTGAGCCCGGTAAAAAGACGAGGAAATCGTCGTTATTATCAGCGCCATGAAGTGTTGTTGATACGGCAAATAAGATCGCTACTATATGAACAAGGCTATACGATTGGCGGCGCTAGAGCCCATTTGGTCAGTGATAATACCAAAGAGGACTTAACTCGTACCAGGCAATTAATTCATCAAATGGTTGTTGAACTTGAAGATGTTTTAGAAATGCTCAAATAGAACCTACAGTTCATCCGGTAAACGTAGTATAATTTGCCCGGTTATTATTACAGTGATTGTGTTCACAATCTTCCTGGTTTCACACGATTATTTAATGTCGGGGCGTAGCGCAGCTTGGTAGCGCACTTGTCTGGGGGACAAGTGGTCGCAGGTTCAAATCCTGTCGTCCCGACCAATATAATCAAAGGGTTACAAAATATGGAGCTAGGCGAAAAGGCAATTTTGACGTTATAGGATAACGTATGGGATAACTTTTTCAAGCATTGCTAGTCACCCCACTTACTGTCTCATGCAGTCTGTAATATTCCCTCTGTCTAAATTTCAATCAAAGACAATCCTTTTGCCAGCAATCGCTTTTTGGTTAAATGGTTTATTCGGGCACCTCAAACATAAAAGAACAGCGGGTTCAGATTTTGGCAGTTTTTCATGCGGCAAGACAATGGCCTGTGATTTTCTAATCTATTATCGAGAGGCCATACATGTCAGTCAAAGAAGCTACTGCACGTATCAAAATCAACAAATTGCTCGAAGCTGCTGGTTGGCGTTTCTTTGCCGATGGTAAATCGCCAGCAAATATCCAGCTAGAACCCAGCATTTCCATCAAGACTCAAGACCTTGATGCACTCGGCCAAAACTTTGAGAAATCATCAAAGGGCTTTATTGATTTTCTTCTGCTCAATGAAAAAGGTTTTCCTTTTATCGTCCTGGAAGCAAAAGCTGAAAACAAAAGCCCTATGGATGGTAAGGAGCAAGCCCGCAAATATGCGCGGTCGCAAAATTGCCGCTTTATCATCCTTTCCAATGGCAATCTGCATTACTTCTGGGATCTTGAACGCGGCAATCCCTACGTTATAACCACCTTTCCAACGCCCACATCGGTAATGGGTTATCAGAAAAGTATTCCCGATCCCAAGCGTCTTATTGAAGAGACCGTTGACGACAACTACATTGTCCTTACCCAGCGCCCCAATTATGCTGCCGACGCCGCCTGGAAGAATGAAGCAGAACGCCAAGGCTTTATTGATGCCAACAGTCTGCGCTTCCTCCGGCCCTATCAAAAGAAAGCCATAGTTGCCTTACAAAATGCGGTAAAAGACGGCAAAGACCGCTTTCTTTTTGAGATGGCTACCGGCACCGGTAAGACGCTCACGTCTGCGGCGGTCATCAAATTAATTTTACGCACGGGCAATGCTCGCCGGGTGCTCTTTCTGGTGGATCGGTTAGAACTTGAAGACCAGGCCAAGAAGGCTTTCCACAAGGTGCTCGCCAATGATTATAAAACCGTCATCTACAAAGAAAACCGTGATGACTGGCGACACGCTGAAATTGTAGTCACTACCGTCCAGTCGCTGCTCTTCAATAACAAGTACCAGCAGCTTTTCTCGCCTACCGACTTCGATTTGGTTATCTCCGACGAAGCGCACCGCTCCATTGGGGGCAATGCCAGAGCCGTCTTCGATTTCTTTATCGGCTACAAACTTGGCCTTACCGCCACACCACGCGACTACCTCAAAAAATTCGATAAGTCCAAGCCCACCACCAGAGATCCACGCGAGTACGAGCGTCGTCTTCTGCTTGATACTTATCGCACTTTCGGTTGTGAGGACGGTCAGCCGACCTACCGCTACTCTCTGCTTGATGGCGTGAAAGATGGCTTTCTTATAAACCCCACTGTCGTGGATGCCCGCAGTGAGATCACCACGCAGCTCCTATCGGAAAATGGCTTCGTTGTTGAACTCAAAGACGACCAAGGCGAAGATCAAAAAGAAACCTACAAGCAACGCGAATTCGAAAAACGCTTCTTTGCCGATAGCACTAATCAACTTTTATGCAAAACCTTTCTGGAACATGCGCTCCGCGACCCTGTCAGTGGTGAAATCGGCAAAGCTATTGTCTTTGCCGTAAGCCAGAATCATGCGCAAAAGCTCGTCCAAATTCTTAATCTGATGGCGGACATCATGTTCCCAGGCAAGTATCAGTCTAATTTTGCCGTGCAAGTCACCTCACGGATACCTAAATCTCAACAATTCACCATCAACTTCACCAATAACAATCTGCTAGGCTCTGCTAATTTTTTGCCCACGTACAAAACCAGTAAAGCGCGGGTCTGTGTCACTGTTGGCATGATGACCACGGGCTATGATTGCCCAGACCTGCTTAATCTTGGCCTGTTCCGCCCGATCTTTTCACCCACCGATTTTATTCAGATCAAAGGGCGGGGTACCCGCAAACATAATTTTCTGGAACAGTTACGTGATGAAGACCTCAAGGCACTCATCAGACAGCCTCGTAAAACGGCCTACAAACTGTTCGATTTCTTCGCCAATTGTGAATACTTTGAGGAAGATTTTAACTACGACGAAATCATCAAGCTGCCACAAGGCAAAGGGAAAGAAGAAGGGGGGGGCGGCCCTGGACCAACGGTCACTACCTACGAACACCTTGGCGCAGACATTGTCTCCAGTATCAAGGAAGAGATCATCGGAACTGAGGGCATGAAGATCGACCGTATGTTCTACGAAAAATTTGAAGATACTATACGTGAGGACCCCGCCATTGTGGAAGCCGTCGAGGCGGGCCAGTGGGATCGAGTGATTGATTACGTCAACCGTGAAGTTTTTGACAAACCCAATGAATTCTATACCCTCGATAAGCTACGCAAAGCGGCCGCTGTTGATCGCCGCCTGAGTTTGCGTGAAATTCTTGAGAAAATATTCGGCCTTATTCCGCGCTTCAAATCCAGGGATGAACTGCTTGAAGAAGAGTTCTCAAAATTCGTCGCCGACTATAAACCTGAAGAAGCCGAAGCTATTCCCGCACTCAAGAACTACTTCAAGGCCTACGCTACCAGCGACCAGATTCGCCACATCATTGAGACCAGGGAATACACCGACCTTGCCACCAATCCGATCTTCTCAACGCGTGATCTCAGGGCCGTGCCCGAACAATACCGTACCATCATACCCAATTACATCAAGGACTACGTGCCCTTGAACCAATTTGCTGCCTGAGAATATTTGAACATGGATATACAGGATGAACAGGATAAAAAAATAAAGCATGAGGAAGAGCTATTGAACTTAGATAAACAGCATATTTCATTTCAGTATTTTATCCTGTATATCC
>JAGXGJ010000043.1 GCA_024636875.1 Methylococcaceae bacterium
AACCAGGCCTCCTGGACGGTCTGTATGTCCTGTAAATAAACATACTCATATTTGACCGTTCGCCAGAGCCGTTCCACAAAAATATTGTCCAATGCCCGACCGCGCCCGTCCATGCTAACCCTAATGCCTTTATCCAACAACGGCAGGGTGAAACGTGGGGTGGTAAACTGCGAGCCTTGGTCAGTGTTGAATATTTCACACGTCCTATGTTCCAGTAGGCTTGCCACCGTTTCAATGCAGAAGTCCGCATCCAAGGTTGTGCTTAGTGCCCAGCCCAACACATAGCGACTATACCAGTCGATCACCGCCACTAGATAAACAAAGCCTGATGCCAGCCGAACGTAGGTAATGTCAGTGCTCCATACTTGGTCACAACGATCGATCACCAGGCCACGCAACAGGTAAGGGTACACCTTATGTTCCGGGTTCGGCTTGCTGGTATTGGGCTTTTGGTAGATAGCCTCCAACCCCATTTTACGCAGCAGACGCCTGACCCGCTTGGTGTTCACGTCATGCCCCAGACTACGCAGGTAAGCTTCCATCTTGAGTACACCATAGCAAGGTGTCCGCGTATACTGTTCATCTAATAGCCGCATCAGATCGAGGTTTTCCTGACTTTCACCTACTGGTTCATAGTACAAGGACGACCGGTTAAGCCCCAATAAAGCACATTGTCGCCGAACACTAAACAGCCCGTCTTGTGGCTCTAACAACATTTGCCTTACCTCTAATGGATAGCCGAGGATTTTTTTTTAAGCCAGTCCCGTTCGGACACGAGTTGCCCTATCTGGCGGTGCAGCTCATCAATATCCCTTTGTTGGCTCTCCTGTGCCTTCTCCTGCTTGCCCGAGAACGCCCCTGGAATCGCCGCCAATGCCTGTTTCTTCCACAGATTGATCTGGGTAGCATGGACGCTATATTCCGCCGTCAACTCATTGGTTGTTTTCTGTTGCCGGATAGCCTCAATGGCTACTTTTGCCTTAAATTCTGTTGTATGATTTTTGCGTACACTTGCCATAATTTTCCTCACTTTTTGATAGAGCCTTCTATCTTAACTGGTGGTCTGAAATATGGGGAGTATCATAACCATCTGGTGCATACCCTGCGCTATCAACTTAAACAACAGGGCATCCATTTAAGCTGGGACAGTATTCGTAACATCATGTCGACCCAGCAACGCATCACCATAACCTTGACGACTGATGATAATAAAACAATTCATCTGCGAACAACAACCCAAGCCGAAGTGCGGCAGAGACAACTATACGCTGCTTTAAGTATCAAACCCGACCCTATAGGTAAATCTAAAACGATTATTGATAATAAAAAATCTGTAGTGCCATTTGAGATAAATTAAAATTTTAAGTTATTGAAATAACGAGTAATTGCCAGTAGAAGTCACGAAGATGGGTTAATGGCACAGCAGTATTAAATGCATCCGTTTTCACAAAGGTTAACTTAACCCATTACACTTGCTCCATCCAATGCATGTTGCTAACGTATTTTTCTGCTATTAAGCCCTCTTTCCGAACAAATGTGTAATGAACTTTGATAAGGTAAATATTATCTACCGAAACTGTCCTAAACAGTAGTCTGACAGATGGGTCAAAATTTACACCCGTGTCTTTAATTAATCCAGATAAGCTTTGGCTGAGCTTACGCAATAGACTGCTGAATTGAAGAACAAGATAGTAACGGTTATGAAGATATTTAAAGAGCCTGCTCACCAAAAGTCATCCAACAAACGGCATAGTGCTAAAACGACAAGGTGCGCTAGTTCATAGAATGCTAGCGAAGTGACGCAAGTAACTGGGATTGATCCAAGACCTCCGCGTTATTGGATCTATGCCGGGATCGCCCGGTTGCGCTCTTGGACTTGGGCGCTGCTGCTTGGCAGTGCGCTCTTTGTGACCAAATCATCGGCTGGAGTCATGAACAACACCAACAATTCCTGTTTACTAATCCTGATCTGGGTTCGTTCGGAAAACTTCGCTTTCAAGGTTTTGGGGCTAGCGTCTAGACAACTACCGCAGGAGGACTGGCAGCATCGCTATGTCGTTCGTCCGCTGCTGCTGGAAACCTTACGTCGAAAAACTCATTGACGGTGCGTGTTACTGAGCAGCTAATGGGCTTCATGTTATCAATCTCAGAGGCGGGGTAAGCTTGATCCTTCTGGCAAGCAGAGAATCCCTATCAAGAGCGTGTGAATTTAGCCCTTTCCAAAAGGCTTCAAATAAGGCCTAGCCCGGTAATTCTCACAGATCTGTCAATCGAATATTTTTATTTGTAAAACTTTAACTACTTAAAAATCAAAGTAAAATTTCACGGAGTAAATGCCTCTCCCCAGATGCTGGTAACGAGTGGAGTCACGACCTGACCGCTCCGCACCTTGCGACTTTCGATATCACCAGACGAACCTTGCCGTTGGCACCCCGTGGCAGTTGCACGACTCGATTAAACCGGAGATTGATAGGATAACCCAATGCGCGTTCGAAACTCGTCTTGACTTCATCAGCCAGTACCTTCGGGTCATGACCATCGCTCACAGTGCTATTGACCTCGAAATCCGAATAGTCATGCTGGATAACCTGAGTTTCGCCCAACCCATCAATGTATTTCAAGGTCCGATAAGTAAACATGCCGAGCGCGCGACCGTCCACCGTATAAACAAGATCCTCTACCCGGCCCTGCACCTTTTCTACCGTAGGCGTCAAAAGACCGCATTTACAGCGACCGTGTGGTTGCAGGGAAAGCCCACTGACGAGGTCGCCGGTTCGGTATCGGATCAGAGGCGTACGATCCTGCACGAAACTGGTGCAGATTAATTCACCATCACCTTCGAATCCAATCGTTGTGCCATCATCGATTTCGAAGATACCCGATTGCCAGCGCACATGGTACGTTCCGTGTGGACACTGTTGGATGAAGGGGATACCTTCACTGGCTGAGTAATAATCCATTACCGGCACGCCGGACAGCGCAATCAACTCATCACGAGTTTCGGGGTGCAAAGTTTCGGCGGTCGTGATGATCGCTTTAAGTGAATCAAGTTTACGGCCCTGTCGACGCAATAAATTTAGCGTCTCCAAAATTCCCGACGGGTAACCATCGAGTAGAACAGGTAGAAAACTACCGAGCTTATCAGCAATGGCCTCAGCATGCACATCATCCAGATGATACGACGAGAGGAATAATTGATTCTCGGCGGCATTGAACAACCATGGTTGACGCTGTTGTTTACCCACTTCACAAAGGATGCGCCCCGACAGCCTTACGGACGGGGCCTTCGGGTCGACATCGGCAAGACGAAGTTGATCGATTAAGAAAGCAAACCGGCGCTGTATAGATAGGGCATCATGACCAACTTGCATCGGCGAGCCAGTAGAACCACTGGTTGAAGTCATGGCCACTTCGGTCACCATCGAATTACGAAAATCTTGGGGACGTGCGCGAAGACTCGATTTCTCAAGTATCGGAATCAAGTTCAGTGCCTCGCGGAGGCTGCTGGCTCCCTCGATTTTCTCCATAACAGGAAGCAGCTCAGAATAATACCGGGTTCCGGAACGAGCCGATTGTGCCAAAGCACCTAAGCGCGTTTGCTGCCATGCATCGCGCTGAAGAGCCGGCCACTCTGCGCTTTGCTGCAAAAAATCGCGCCACTGTTGATATTCGTGACCAAAGCGCCGCATCCGATTGCGCCATCCAACGATTGAAACCGCCGCTTGCCTGATCGGTCGTGGATATCGTTCAAATGATGGGAGGCGCATCATGATTTACCTACTGCGAAATTTCGGACACCATATCCTGCCCCATCGATTTCGAACGAAAAAATGTTTTTATCTATTTTTCCAAAGCGGCCAGAATATGGCTCATTTTCTATTTGCAGCATTACCTTCCTCACTATGGGGAACCTCGAACAGCTCAAAGTTTACAATAAAATCGGCAGCAAAATCATGACTGCAACCGAATCCGTTTAAATTTCCTCGACGAAACGCTACCTTTTTATAGGCAACGTCGTCCTTTTTTGCTTCGAATCGCTCCTTTTTCGGGCGATTCGGCCCACTAATGATCTGCTTCAAAATAACCTTTATATTACTTGATTAAGATTCAGCCTTACTTATGGCTCATGAGAATTAGATGAAAAAGTTTTTTGAGACGGTTACTTAATACTAAAGTTTCGGAGTTCATTTTCACCCATGTAGCCACCGCATAGCATTGATTTACAAAGCCTCAAGCCGTAGCGTTCTGGGATCAAGTTGCAGGACTTGCGTAAACAAGCACTGTATGTGTGCATCAATGGTTTCCATCACCAAGGTGGCTACATCTCCTAAGACGGCTTTCAGCTCATCCAGCGCACCGCTGATTACCGCGCGAAAAACCTGCCACAGTTTGCCGGCAAAGCTAATGTCCGTACTGTTGCTGCACAGCTTCTGTCGCATCAATGCGATACTGGCTGCCCCTTGCGTCTGTTTAGCGATCACCAACAAACAAAACCTGATTACGGTTAAGTGGATGGAAGCAATGTAGGCCGCATAGTGATTGCTTTGCTCTTTCAGGAAACCCAGGTGCTGCTTCGCTTCTTTAAAATAAACCTCTATTGCCCAGCGCAAAGAATAGAGCTCCAGAATTTCAGCCGGAGACAACGCCATATCGGTGGTCAGAAATACCGCCCAATCATGCTTGCCAGCAGTCGTTTGAGTCTCCCCGGCATTACCGCGAACGCATAGCAAACGGACCTTAACCCATTCCTCAGAGTCTTTGCTTTCCGCCAGATTAAGCTCGACATCGACAATTTTGGCTTGGTACTTTTGTCCGCGAATCGGTTGCCATGCTTTGCGCACGCAGTGTTTGTAAAGTGCCTGAATATCCCACTCGTGACTCACCGTCTTGCCACGGACAAACTCGCTAAACCGGTATTTCATGTTGTTTTTCTTCATTCGAAGCACCGGAACCAAGGCGGTTTCCTGAGTCAAACGGATCATACCCTTGGTGCCAAACCACGCGTCAGCCAATAGATAGTCTGCCGTTATGCCAGCATTCAAGGCACGCTTCACCATGGCGTTTACCATTTCAGGCTTCGACCATTGTTGGGCTGTCCGGTAGCGTTTTGCGGCAATACTGCGACCATCCTCGAAGGGCTCATGCAACTCGATAGCTTTTGTTTGGCTAATAAACAATTCACTGTCCAACGGTACAAAACCTTCATCGCAACTCAAGCCCAAGGTCAACACTTGCTGCCCCATCATATGCCGTCCGCTGGTATGATCGAAATGGCTTGAGATGCCCGGCATCTTCTTGCCAAACCGTTGCTTTATAGAATCATCAACCACATAGGCTTTTTTACCGGATGCCTTAAACGTCTGAACCGTCTTGTGAGCAACCTGTTCATGGAATTTACGCCAATTCAAGTCTTCCCGGTTCATCGTATCATAGAGCACATCCTTACCCATTGCGCCTTGCAAGCATTCCCGCGCAAACATGCCAATGGATTCTTTCTGTAACCACAACCAGAGCATTACGCTAAACATGACGTCGCTCATCGGTGTGCCAGAACGTTTATTAAAGCCCGCTCGACTCAGAATGGTTCTCATACCGACTTCCCGCCAGAGGCTAGCAAAGACGTTATCGATTAATACACCGTTTGCCTTCAGAAGATCAACGGTTAATACTGGCAGTTCTATGATTTTTGTGGCACGATTCATCTGAGCGTCCTATTTGGTTTTGATGTGGTCTTCAAGTAACCATCATTATACCCTTTTAGGGCGCTTCTTTCCTTATTTATCAGTAACTTGTTGGTAGATTTCAACTCTTAAACTTTAGTAATTAACGATTCCTTAGAGTAAAAATTCACTATCACGGATGCGTTAGGTTTTAGGTGTTCAAGTTCGACCAGAATCAGTGTTCAAATTAATCAGAATACGCAGCACCGGCTGAAACATCTTGCTAATCTGGTCTTTCATGTTAGACAACGCTAATTGATGACTTTTCGTTAGCAAATCTGGCTCATTGTCGGTCACCCAATCACAGGAAAATAAAAATAATTTATAATCAATACATAAAAAGTCATGAAAAATAAAAAATAGCTTTGAATAACATAAGGTATTGATTCTTCAATAAATTAAAAAACAAAATCGATTGCTCTGAGCAGTACAATAGTTCTTCTAGACTTTTTTCAATATTGTTTTTGGATTCGTGGTAATTATAAATTGAAATGAACACACGCCCATTCTTAAGTTTACACTGTTGTAACGATACGGGTTTATAAACAGTTTGGTCGCAATTTAGCTACACCGTCATCATTTGAATGCGGGGCGGGGATGTAGTCATGGCGTAATTGCAAACTTGGCACACCGCGTTTAATAAAGTGGCACGTATTCATTTATTATTTTGTTCTTTGTTGTCATATACTTTTGTTGCATTTTGATTTTTTGAGTAATGTTTTAAAAATTCACCCAGTCCAAGATGAACTAAACGTTTTACAACATATTCGGTGCTTGCATTAGAAATGTGATGTGCATCACTAAAGAATGACCATTTTCCATCATTTACAGCAAACTGACCATTGCCTTTGTACCAAATATCCATTGGATGAATCACAATTACGCCATCCTGTGATTGCCATTTTTCAAAAAATGAACGAGATGCTGCCAGCTCGCTAAAATTAGATACTTTTAAACTATTAAGCTGTGATCTGTAAATATTTTCAGTTAAGAACATAGTCGGGTTAAGCTCCAAAGTACCCTCTATTCTTGGATGCAATCCAATGATAACTATATTTTTTGACAGGGTTTTAAAATGGCCAATTGTATCATCAATAAATGGTTTCCATTTTTCCAATGGAACTTTTTTATTAGTAGCCACAAAATTTGTAATTTTATCATCGTACAAGCTCCAGTCTTGAGATATGACAACATAATCATAGTATTTATTTTTTCTATATAATTCATGTCTCAGATCGTTGCACGATATATCTGAAAACACATCTTTGAATTCAACATTTTTTAATAAAACGCAACCTCCTCTAGTAACAGTATCAACATTTTTTACATCAATATTAAGGGCTTTGATGAACGGATAGACATACTGTTGTAGCAGCGAGTCACCTACAAATAAGATTCTCCCATGTTTTGTTTCCGCTACCTCCAATCCTCTTATAAAATTGTTATCAAATGTTGATGAACTATATTCAGTAACTTGATACGCAAAAGGATTTAAAATTTTAAACCGCAATCCAAAGCCATTGTTCTTAGCAACCAAAATTCCAATAATTGCAAAGAAAGCCAAACTCGTTGTTAAGGATAAAACATAAATTTTCGACGATTTGTCTTTCCTATGCGCCATTCTCCTTATTGGTTTCTCGATCAGCTTATAGGTCAGCCATGACAATGGTATCGAAACGAACAAGACGATAATAAGCGTTAAAATGTTAGAAGATGTCGGTTTAAAAAATTGTACATATGAAATAACAGGCTGATGATAGAGGTACAGAGGATAGGATATTAGCCCTAAAGATACCAATGGAGTGGTTCCAAGCATTTTAGATGCAATAGTCTTATATGAAAATGCAATAAATAATGCTGTTCCTGTACATGGAATTAGTGCATTGAAACCTGGAAAGGACGAACTCTTATCCAGTAAAAACATTGGAGCAATAATTAAAACAATAGAAACCAATGCAATTAATTCTCTGTTAGCATCGCTAATCCTGAACTCATTAAAAGATTTTGCTCTCATTCCCAACGCAGTAAATGCACCAACGAGCAATTCAAATGCTCGATATTGTGGATAGAAATATGCTTTGCTCGGCGCAACTTCAATTGTTGCAACTGATAAATAAAAAGAGATAGAAAACAAAACTATCACAATCATCAAAATATGTTTAAGCCTTAATGAAGCTAAGGTGATCAGTATAGTCGGCCAAACAAGATAAAATTGTTCCTCAACACCAAGCGACCAGAGATGAATTAGCGGCCTAACTGAGTCAGCTTGGGCAAAATAATTAACGCCCCTTCCAAATAGTATGTTTGCTGCACCTAATGCAGAAAAAAATATTTCCTTACCTAAATTATCAAATGCCTTGTTATCATAAAATAAGAATCCAAAAAGAAAAACAATCGCTAGGGTTATGATCAGTGCCGGAAGGAGTCTTGCTGCTCTCCTTTTATAGAAAGTTGCATAAGTAAAGGTGCCAGATCTAATTTCATCAAACACCAAGCCTGTTATAAGATATCCGCTTATTACAAAAAATATATCAACTCCGACATAGCCTCCAGATAAAAACTTAAATCCTGAATGAAAAAATATTACGGCTATAATAGAAACCGCCCGAAGTCCGTCAATATCAGGCCTGTACTTCAAAATTTCACCTTTGATCACAAATTTATACTCTCCTTAACTTATTGATATACATTGTCAAAAAAGCGCTCATGCCTATTCTATTGGAAATCACGCATTATCTCTTTAATCAACAGTCCTGCAACAATACCATTATAAATGGAGTATCGTGTACGGGTGAGTTGTAACGAAGTAAAAAACTAAATGTGTCACAGTTGATATTTTTGGTAAAAGGGGAAGGCGCGTAAATATTTTAACTCAAAGCCAAATATAAACGATCCACTAAGTCTATTGATTTGTAACCATCGGAAAGAAATATCCCAAAATAAATTTTGTGAAAACACAATTCATTTAGCCTCCGAAAGTATGTACTGATAGAGCGTTTTATAGCGCGTTACAGTGCGTGCTATCGAAAACTCTTCTGTTACCCGCTTTTTGGCACTTAGTCCCATTTGCTGGCGTTGCTCAGTGGGTAACGTAAGTATTTTCAAAAGTCCACGCGCTAAAGCGTGTTCATCATCTACTTCAACTAACACGGCGTTTTCGCCTGCCAAAATTGCTGCATCACCCACATTAGTTGCTACACAGGGTAAACCCATCGCCATTGCCTCCAAAAGCGCGTTTGGGAAACCTTCGTTACCTGATGGCATACAGTATATAGTCATGATTGCCAGACACGCAGGTATATCGCTACGTTCGCCTAACAAGACAAAATGCTGCTGTAAATCAGATTCAGTTAGCCAAGCCATTAATTGCGCGTTATCGGCATCACAACCGCGACCAACTAATAAAAATTTTGCTTGAGGGCGACTCTCCACGACAATTGCCGCAGCTTTAACAAAATTGTCATGTCTTTTACTGGGGTGAAAACGCCCTACGTAACCGATTACTATATCATTCTCTGCAAAACGACAATACTGCTTTAGTGCTTCATTTTGCTCGAGGTTCGTGGTGAAATTTGCAAAATCAAGACCATTGTGAATCACGACCATACGTTTTGCATCATAGCCATAGCCGATATGTATCTGTTTGGCGGCTTCGGCGACACAAACAATTTTTTTAGGCAACCAATGCGACAGCAAGGCACTGACCCGCATAATGGCGATAGTCCGCCTGTTGTTTTTGGGTACCGCTGCAACACGGATATTCCAGACAATATTACGCTGTCCGGCTAAATAAGCAGCTAAACCACCCAGTAAATCGGCGTGGTACATCCATGTTTGTACAATTTGCGGTTGATAGTGACGAATCAGTTTTCGTAGTTGCCATAACGCGGTAAAAAAACCTAATGGTGGTGATGACATGTTTAAGGCGTGTACTGTTTTCCCCTGATTACGCAATTTTTCGCCAATAACGCCAAGCGAGGACAATGATATGATGACAACGTCATCACTGTTTACAGTATCGAATTCAATCAAACGCTTGAGTACAGTTTCCGCACCACCTACGTTGAGACCACTGATAATGTGTAATATTTTCAATGGGTAGCTCCAACCTCTGTAAATATTGCATCCCATTGCTTTAACACAATAGGCAAGGAATAACGCTCTATAACGGACTTACGCGCTTGGCTACTTAGTGTTTGCCTTAAATTGGCATCCAACATCAATCGCTCCAGTGCAAACTCGAATGCGGGCTCATCATTGGGTGGCACTAATAATGCCACTTGTCCATCCAGGCTTAATTCTCGTGGACCACTGGGACAATCAAAGGTAACGCAGGGCAAACCCACTGCCATTGCTTCTACCAACACCATACTAAAGCCTTCATACTTTGACGTCAGCGCAAAAATATCCGCTTCTGCAAACTCATTTTCAATCACCGATGTTACTCCAGCCAACTCAATACGAGACTCAAGTCCAAGATCTGCTATCTGTCGTTGCAAATCAGCCCGCAAAGGTCCTTCGCCAAGAATTCGCAGCGACCATAATGGATGACGCTCCGCAAGGGAAGCGAAAACTCTAATGAGTACGTTAAATTGTTTTTGATCTCCTAATCTACCTGCTCCCAACACTCTCCTCGTAGCGAGGTCATTACTGCCACGATGTACGGTATCCATCATTTGTTCAGGAATTGGATTTGGCATTACGCGTATTCTAGGTAAAAACAAATTATGAGCGGCATACTTGTTAGCGACACCCTCCGTTAATACCGTTAAAGTGTCTGCCAATGGGTAAGTTAATTTACACGCCAATCGTAATAAAGGTAACCTTGGCTGAGCAAATGGATCATTGTGTTCACAGATAATAAGGGGGATATCCAAACCTATCAAAGCAATAACTGCCGCTACATTAACATTGCATAAAAACGAAACAACGACATCAGGTCGTTCAGTCGCAATAAATCGACGCAAAGTGCGTAAGCGATCAATCTGATTAGCCAATGTTCGTTCTCTGCTTGATACTAAATCTGCCAGATAAATAAGGCGAACTTCTGGAGATAGTTCGTAAAAACAGTCTCCGTGCCCTGAAAATGTAGGCATCAGAGTAACTTTATCGCCACGAACAGTCCAAGCGTTTGCGAGCGTAGCTGCGACTCGTTCTGCACCGCCAGAACCCATTGAACTGACTAACAAGATAATCTTTTTGCTCATACGTAATGTCCGACTTGTTTATATAAAAATGATTTTATTCAAGGTAGATTTTGAGAAAATTGAAGCTTAATTTTTGTACTATAGAAAAATCAATAAAATATAAAGAATAAACATCTTGTCGCTCTATAAATCAGTTTTAATGTAACAGGGATTTGACCGGAAGCTTGACGCCGGCATGAATGCCTTGCGAATAAAAGGTTTAATACCCATAAATTGAATTACCGCCCAAGCGAAGTCAATTTGTACTCTATGTCGAGGTCCTTGTAATTCGCCGTAACAAGCATATAGTGCTAAAAAAAGTAAAATATAAAATATAAAAAACCGTTCAAAATCAGACGGCCGTTTCAATATAGTAATGAATCCCATTATCACAAAAGGCATTAATAACCAATGTATTAACGCAGGAATATCAAGAAATTTATATGCTATCTCCGTACCAAACGGAATAGGCGTAAAAAGAAAGTGAATCAAACCATAAAATGGGTTTACAAAGTCTTTTTTAATCATAAGAAAAACCGATTGTAAATTTATACCAGTCAAAAAGATTACTATCGCTACAAACAGAACGAATGATGTCAGCAAACTACTGTAATTTTTGGGCACTTTAAGCAGGCTTAATACAAACGCGCTGACAAACATGATTGGCACATAAAAACGTAAAGTTGATAAAATCATACAAACAAAGAATGCCAGACTCAAGCTTGCAAACAATTGTCCTCTGAAATACATTGATACAGAATAGAGTAGCAATACATGTAGAAGTAAAACCAGTGTATCTTTACCGTTCAAAACAGTCGACCAAGCAAAAATATCCGGGTGCAATAGTAAAAAAGCAAAGAACAGTTTTTTCCAGACGCCGTTAAAACCGAATTCAATGTTGGCTAGATTCGCACCAAACCATGCAATGAAGGTAGTCAATACAATATTAAGCGCCACGGGGGCATAATATCCATAGCCAAATAATCGAAATGCGTAAACATTGTAGAGCGAGTAACCATAATGTTCTCCACCGCTAAGCCCCATAACGTAATCCAAATTTTCCGTTAAATTAGCGATACCAATATCGTTATCATAATATTGGCGAGCTATTTCTAAGTAAGCCCAGTCATCTAAAAAAGTAAAGGTACCGTCAAACAGTAGGCAAAAATAAAGCATAAACATACCTGCTTTTATTAAGGCGGCCGACAAAGAGAAAATTACGGAACGAGTTACTTTAAATACTATCAACAATGTAGCAAAAAATATAACCAATCCCGGAGTTACAAGAATTTCAATATCAAATTGCATAATCAGTTAATTTATTAGTATGATTGAGCCATGACTTTTCATAGAAATCTGATTTTTAATCACAGGTAACTTTTACGCTTATCCAGCAGGTAAACTAACTTCCCTATTGGATACATAAGCACGACAAGTAGGCGAGGGAAAAAACCATGCAAGTCCCAATGCTTATTAGCGATTTTCTTCATTAAATGCAAATTAAAACGTGTGTAATTAGCCGCCATTTTCAAAAACCATTTGGGATTGTACCAAAACCATTGTAAATCATTGCATAGGACATCTCTGGACCAAAGGGCAAGGCCATCGGAGTGTTTTTCTACTTCTGCCATTTGAGTGAGTGAATCGGGCTCTATGTAATAAATACGCAACGGCTCATTGATAAACCGAGTTTTATAACATTTTGCAATAGCTGACCATACAATGCTTTCTGGAACATGGCCTTGTACATTTTCGGGAAACGGAAATTGCCGCAAGACATCTGTACGTTGAAATCCCCATTTTTCACCCGTTACTTTATATCGATGAAAAATTTCCAAGGTATTTGAATCAAACACATCTTTTGGAAATTTATCACCAACAATACTTCCCGATTCATCAACACAAAGACACTGCACTGACGCGAATTTATTCCTTTCCGCTTCTGGGATGCTGCACCAATACCTATAAAAAATTTCTAAGGATTCAGGTAGCGCAGCATCGTCACTATCCCAGAATAAAAATAATTCACCTTGCGCTTCTTTCACGCCCCGGTTAAAGGCAACTTTTTTATGTGCGTTTTTTTGCCAAAAGTAACGAATGGGGAAAAGGTTTTCTTTTTGCCATACATCCACTTGTTCTTTCGTGTTATCAGTTGAGCCGTCATCGACAATTAACCATTCAAAATCCCGAAAGGTTTGATGCTTTAGACTTTCATACACACGCGGCAGAGTGTGAGCGCGGTTATAAGTAGCTGTAAAGACAGTAAAACGATAAGACATGTCGATAATCCTTAACTCAATTTAAATGCCGTGAATTTAAGTAAATACACCAAGACCTTCTTTTATGAATTTATGAACTTTCTATACCAATTGAATTGAAGTCTGTTGTTGAAGGACAGGTTGGGTAAATTATGCAAGTAGTTGCAGTTGGCTTGTTGCGGGCACGATAATTGCTGTCTTCACAGCTTATTTAATAACATTATTGATAAAAATGACATTTTTACTACATAGACGAATGTATTTATTAGTTGTGCTGGCGTGATAGCTAACTTTGCTGTGATTATCATTAAGCTAATAATTTTATTTTTAAAATGGATAAGGATGATTTTTGCGATTATTAGTCTTGACATTTTGTTTTTTAAGTTTTTGTCCTCAACAATGTCATTTATAGTATGGTAGAGTATTTCAGAGTGATCAATGATTGCGCCTATTACTCTTCCTTTCCGGGGGGTATTATAGGTTTGATAAAATGCTATATTATTTTCTATGACAACTACTTTTCCGTGTAGAGTTACTTGATTAGTGAAAAAAACGTCAGAATAATATTGTATTTTTTTATTCAGCCATATATCCATAGTTTTTAGATACTTAGCTCTTATTAATGCGAATACAAAGTAATTGGTTTTTTGTCTTAGGGAATCATATATTCGAAGCTCTTTTTTTTCATAATGCAGTTGATTTTTGTGGCTGCCCACTTTATTAAATTCTTTATCTACCCTACACCACTGACCACAGATGCTATCCGCATCCGGGTGTTGCTGTAGGGCGTTAACCAGAACTTCGATCGCATTTTTCTCAAGGAAGTCATCTGATGGAAGAATAAAGAGGTAATCGCCGGTAGCATTTTGAATGGCCTGATCGATGCTTTCCCTCATTATTACTGTGTGCTCATTCGTGGATATTTTTATTTTTTTTTCAGTTATTTTTCCAGCTTCTTCCGACAAATGTTTTAAATAAGATAAACTTTCATTGGTTGTATTGTTGTTGTTAATAATAATTTCTATATTTTTATAGGTCTGATTAATTGCACTCTCTATACACTTTTTTAAATAAACTGGATTTTGATTATAAGTCGGTATGCAAATGCTGACTAATGGATTGAGTTTCATAAATTAGAATTTACCTTGCGATAATGGACTTGAAAGAGCTTCGAACAGAGGGTGCGGATAAGCCGCTCATAATGAAACAGGTTATTGATACAGCACATAGCCATAACATTTGCATGATTTTTGCTGTTGGATAAGGAGCAAGCCAAGAAAATAGCAAAACACAAAATGTTGCCCACCAGAACGGGATTAATATGTCTTGGAAATACCAGCGCCACTTTTCGCCCGATAATATTTTACGGTACATTAACTGATACGAAATGAACAAATTGCCAGCATTCAAAATTACCCAAACACAAGCAGCTCCTTCCGCACCATATAATGGTGCCGCCCAAAATATAGCCGGAACGATGATGGCGACAGAAATTATATTCATTATAAGAGTAAAGCTGGTCCAGCCGTAAGCGAGTTGTGCCTGGTAGGGTATCCACATCAGTCCGTTTAGCAAGTTGCCAAGCGTAAGTAGCCTCACCAGTGGAGCGGAACGTTGCGACAAAGTAGCGTCCTGTGTCCATAGCTGTAAAATGGGTTCAGCAAAAACCATCAGGACAATAGCTACGCTGCCCACAGCAACAGTCACCATTTGAGCGCTCTTGTGGAAACTATGGATCAACTGGCTTTGATCCTGGCTGGCAACGAGTTTGCTAAAGTGCGGAAAGAAGGCCGTAGCGATAGGGCTGACAACTGTCAACAAGCCAGTCGCTACAACTGCAGCCAATGAGTAGTAGCCGAAGGCTTCCAGCGTCAGTAATTTGGAAAGCAGGATTTTATCTACTTGCGTCAGTAATATATATAAGAATGCAATGCCGACCATTCCTACAGCATAACGCCAGATACCCAAAATGGCTGACCAGGAAAACCTTCCACTATGGCCTGCTGCTGGTAAGGTATGGTAAACCATATATATGAACAAACCTAGGGTCAGGATTGATAACAACCCTTGCCATAAGAAAAATGCTTCAATGGTAGGCGATACCCAGATCAGGATACCTACAGCGCCCAAACCCTTTAGGGTAGCCATAATGCTATTGATAATGTTTAGAGCGACTTGTTTCTGTAGTCCGCTAAGGCTACTGCGGTAGATATTTTCAACAAAGCGCAAGGCAGTGATCATACCCATGATAGCAAACGCTTGGGCAACAGTATCCACGGGTAATTTCTCTGCCTTTAGCCAGTCCGATGCGAGCCAACCTGAGGCTCCCCAGACACCTGAAGCAATTACAACAGCTATGCCAAGCGCAACAATTTCGATACTGCGTAACAAATCGCGTATGGACTGCGCGTTATGCGCACCACCGGTGAAACGGGCCATTTCACGGCTTAACGCTGAAATCATTCCCATATCAAGCAGACGAAGCCAGGCTTGAAGCAGGGCAAAAATACCAATCACTCCATAGGCTTCAATCCCCAGATACTTGATATAAACAGGGACAAAAGCCAAGTTCATCACGGCCATCCAGCCCTGTCCGAAATAATTGGCGATAACGTTTCTTTTCACTGACACAGGCGAATCCTCCTTAAAATACCGATCCGGTGCAACGCATTAAAACGTGCAAGAAATAAAGTTGGCGCCTATATCGCCAATGCCGTTCGCCGCCCTGAGCTCTTCGGCTTCGCTCAGGAGAGCCTTGTCGAAGAATGAATTAGCCGAAATTATTGTATGCACGTATCTAAACAACTGCTTACAACCCATCTGCTTATCAATCACAAACTCAGGACATTTTTTCAAGCATTCCCACACTGGTGTTTTCGGGTTATCAGTTGCTTTCCAATCTCGATCAAGAAAAACATCAGCAGGAACATCTTCAACAAAAGTGTCAGAAACATCGCAGTTTGTTATTCGCACACCAGTATGTAGGTCGATCATGTTTACGCTATTTCCAAATGTGGTACAGCCGTTACAAACTGCCCATTCCAGGATCTGATATATTCAAGCTGCTGCATCACCTCTGTCTTGAGATTCCACGGGAAAATAACCACGTAATCCGGTTTTGCGGCTTGTAGCCGACTTTCATCGACAATGGCTATCCGGCTTCCGGGCATGTATTTGCCCTGTTTGGCGGGGTTACGGTCAACGACAAACGAAATCAGGTCAGGCCGGATACCTGCATAATTCATCAACGTATTGCCTTTAGCTGCTGCGCCATAAGCCGCAACAGTTTTACCTTGCCGCTTGGCCTCCAGCAAAAAGCTCAGAAAATCATCTTTCACCTTATCGGTTTTGGCCTGGAAACCGGAGTAATAATCAGCCGTCTTCATACCCGCGCTGGTTTCACGTTGCAGCAACTCATCTACCTTTGTGCTAACTGGATGTTGACCGGTATCGGCGCGTTGTGCAAATACGCGAAGGCTGCCGCCATGGGTGGGATGCTCTTCCACATCAAACACCTTCATTCCATTAGCGGCAAAGATGCGCTCAACCGCTGTCAATGACAGGTAAGAAAAATGCTCGTGGTAGATGGTGTCAAATTGATTTTCCTCCACCAGCTTTAATAAATGGGGAAATTCAAAGGTAGAAACACCCTGTGGTTTAAGCAATAGCGCGAACCCCGATACAAAATCGTTGATGTCAGGTACATGTGCCAGGACATTATTGGCGGCGGTCAAATCGGCTCGCTTGCCTTGCGCAATTAGTTCTCCTGCCAAACGCACACCAAAGAAATCTTCCACGATTGGAATACCTTTGGCTCGGGCAGCAGCTGCAGTACTTGACGTAGGCTCTATCCCTAAACAGGGTATATCACGGGCTTTGGCAAATTGCAGTAGATAACCGTCATTGGCGGCGACCTCTACCACGCAGGAATCATGACTTAAACCAAAGCGCTCGATCATGTTTACGACATACTGTTCAGCATGATTTAACCAGGTGCTGGAAAACGAGCTAAAGTAAGCATAATCCGGGGCAAAAAACTCTTCTGCCTGGGCATAATCTTCAGTTTGTACTAGCCAGCAGTCAGTACACACGAGTACGCGCAACGGGTAATAGCTTTCCGGTGCGTGCAAGGCATCAATATCAAGATAGGCATTGGAAGGTGGAGCTGCGCCTAAATCAATGAACTGCACGTTCAAATTGGCTTGGCAATGGCGACATTTCATAAAGTTAATCCTAAAAAATCGGTGCCGATCATGGCATGGTGGCGATCACGTTGTGAGAGTTCGGTTATTGGCAATGGCCAGGCAATGTTCAAGGCAGGGTCGTTATAAGCGACACCACCTTCTGCTTCAGGTTGATAAGCAGCCGTATGCAAATACAGTAATTCGCTGTCAGCTTCCAAAACTTGAAAACCATGCGCACATCCTTCCGGGATTACCAGCATCCGGGCATTATGGGGTGTTAGTTCTTCGGCATGCCATTGCAAAAAGGTTGGAGAATTAGCTCTTAGATCAATCGCCAGATCCCAAACTCGTCCCTTCAGACAGCGCACCAACTTCATTTCAGCGTGAAGGAGATGTTGATAATGCAAACCGCGTACTGCACCCACCGAATGGGTGCGAGAATGATTTATCTGCACTATGTGCCGTTGCCCGATGATGTCAGCTAATTCGTTTTCACAATACAGCCTGGCAAATAATCCGCGTTCATCACTGAATGGTGTGGTTTCAACGATCACCACACCATGCAGTGATGTTTGCAAAACATTCATAAGTCTTATCTATGGAAAAAATTCAATTTGTTAAAATGAGTAGCGATTTTGTGTCCACTCCAGGGTGTCACTCAATAACCCTGCTTTTTTCAAATGAGTTAACACATTCAAACGCATTAACGAAGACGAACGGAAATGGATATCATCAAAACCCATCGAATCCAGCTTGTCTTTCAATTGCCCGATAACCGAAACAAGATCACATTCAGGCTGATATTCGGTAGCAACAAGCTTATTAAACAAATCAAAATTGACCCGGTAGGATCGTTTGTCAGGTGGCGCATTTTCATTGATGAAAACATCTGTGCCTGGAATAACCTGGGCAACCGCAGTAGCCAGGTCGCGAACTTGATAATTCCAGCGATTACTCCCCGCGTTAACCGCAAGATAAGCACCGCCTTTATCTAAGGTCCTGCTAATTGCCCAGTCCATTGCCTTAGCCATGTCAGGAACGGCGATCAACGGCCGCCAAGGCGTTCCATCGCTCATGACAGTGATTTTTTTCTCGGAAACAGCTCCCGCAACAAAATCATTTAACACTAGATCCAAGCGTAAACGATCGCTCGCGCCACAGGCTGTAGCGAAACGTAAACAGGTAACGACAAACTCAGGCGATGCCAATTTTTCCAATTCCTGTTCGGTCGCCAATTTAGAACGTGCATAGGCAGTCAGCGGATTCAGTGTTGACTGCTCGGTGCGCGCCTCATCATCTGCAAAACCATACACGCTGCAACTGGAAGCAAAGACAAAACGACTAACACCTGCTTCCTTCGCTAATCGAGCAAGCCGCACGCTGGCACGGTAATTTATCTCTTCTGTCACCGCTTCATATTGATTGCCCATGGGATCATTAGATATAGCCGCCAAATGAACAATGGCATCAACACCTTCCAATAAATCTGCAGTTAATGTGCGGACATCCTGAAAATACTGAATATCAAGCATCGTTTCAGGCAAAAATTCAGGCTGTGTTAAACAATGGGCGAAATAGCCTATGTCAAGCCCGACAAGTGTGGCGTCAGGATAGGATTGCCAGAGTCTTTTAATGACAACCAAGCCAATGTATCCCATGTTACCCGTAATCAAAATTTTCATCGTCACCTTATCCAAGTTTTAGTTTAGTTTTTTCTGAATGTAATCGCACACATAATCCGAAAATGACAGTGCGCAAGTGAAAGCAGGAGATACCGCATTAAGAATATGCACTGACTCGCTATCGCCTTCTAGTACAAAATCCATTTCTAACCGTTGTGTTTCAATGTCCAGCAATTGTGCTCTAATACCGGTCTTTCCCCAGCGCTGATATAGCTTGCTGTCAATATCGCTAACCAGGGCACTTGCTAAATTCACCAGGTGTGATTTGGAGTATTTGTGCATTTCTTCCCAAGCCAAACGCTTGAAATCAAACTCAGACGACCATAACAAACGCGCTTGTCTTGACAAAATATCCAGGACTTCCAAACCCTGAAAATGACTGAAACCGTCATATTGCTCACGCCAAAAAGCGGGTATTGCAGTAGGGCCAATTTTTATAGCACCTTGTGCAGTTACTGTAAAATGCACACCCAAAAATGGATTACGCATATCAGGCACTGGATAAATATTAGTGCGTATAGCACCGGCTGGCTCATCCGAATAGATGTATAAACCCTTGAACGGCAGAATTCGATAGCGTGTAGAAAAACCAAATTCCCTAGCCACACTATCAGCATACAAACCAGCGGCATTGATGATATACGCGGCACGAAATTCGCCTTGCGAGGTTTGTACGCCGCGCTCGGTTCGACCTTTAAAAGCTATGCCGCAATGAAATTGAACCCCTTCGGCTTCGGCATCCTTGCGCATCGACTTCATTACACAAGCAGGGTCAACCGATGCGGTAGTAGGAGAGAAAATGGCACGCTCAAAGGTTTTAGCTCGCGGTTCGATCTGTCGAGCTTCTTCTGCGCTTATTTCCTGTAAATCAATGTTATTGCTTCGGCCGCGTTGTAAAAGTATATCCAAACCTTGCAAATTGTCAGCATCTTTGGCGACAACCAGTTTTCCGCAAGCATTAACCTGAATTTGACTGCGTTGGCAATACTCACGCATTGCGTAATTACCATCTCGTGTCAATTTGGCTTTCAAGCTATCAGGTGCGTAATAAAAACCGGCATGAAGCACGCCGCTATTACGACCGCTCGCATGGAAGCCGACATCCGCTTCTTTTTCCAGTAACGAAACAGCCATCTCCGGATAAAGCATTTTAAGGCGACGAGCGACGCTTATCCCGATAACGCCGCCGCCAATGACTAGAAAATCGGTCTGATATTTAGTCACTAAAGCCGCCAGAGTAAATGTGGATTATACCCGAAACAACCCCGTAGCAGATGTAATCGAAAACTGTCATTGCCATATCTTCCAAGGTGCCTTGCCTGATGACCAAAGCTCTTCCAAATGGATTTTTTCACGTAAAGTATCCATTGGCTGCCAAAAACCTTCATGTTCATAAGCAATCAATTGTCTCATTGCGGCGAGTTGATTGAGCGGATCTAATTCCCAGGTTGTGCGGTCACCTTCGATCAGGTCGAGGCACTTTGGCGATAAGATGAAAAAACCGCCATTAATTGAGCTGCCATCACCGCGCGGCTTTTCGGAAAAGCCTGCGACTTGCTGTCCATTCATTTGCAATACGCCATAACGCCCCGGTGGTAGAACTGAGGTAATGGTTGCCCACTTGCCATGTTGCTTGTGAAAAGCGATTTCGGCTGTGATGTCGATGTCTGCTACGCCATCGCCATAGGTAAAGCAGAACGCTTCCTCATCCTTAATATAATTAGCCACACGCTTGAGGCGACCGCCAGTCAGCGTGTCTTCACCTGTGTCAACCAGCGTTACTTTCCAGGGTTCAGCCATTTGCTGGTGAACTTCCATTGTATTCTTGGACATATCAAATGTGACATCTGTCATGTGCAGGAAGTAATTGGCAAAGTATTCTTTAATGAGATAACCTTTATAGCCACAACAGATAACGAAGTCATTCACGCCATGGGCTGAATAAATCTTCATAATATGCCAGAGAATTGGTTTTCCGCCAATCTCGATCATGGGTTTGGGTTTAAGGTGGGTTTCTTCGGAGATGCGGGTTCCGAAGCCACCGGCGAGGATGACGGCTTTCATGATCTAACCTTCAGTATTAGGGATTATACAACTTGCAATTGTTCAGAAACGCCGTGTACCGGTGCATACACAATTCTTTCCTCAATCACAAAGGGACCATCATTTTCAAAGTGCTCAGATTCAATTGATATATGTTTGGCATTTTATTCCTTTTCTATTCGTTACGAATGTTTCAATAAACTTTCTGTTAAGCCTGTGAGCTCAGCCATGTTTGAAAAAGTTATGGCTTTGCTTATCAAATTGAGAGCAATAACTTTTGTTACACCTTCTCGCCCTTTTCTTCTGCAGAGGCAATTTGCTTTCTACATCCTCTATAAAGATCGTATTCGGATTTCGTAAAGCAAACGCTCTTCTTAGCCAAACTTACGGTCTACCAATGATGGCTTTTACAATGGCTTGCTGGGAGGCCAGTCCTTACGGCACATGATTTTTTTCGAGTTTATCTAATTTGGTTACAAAGGTGCTCCAACTATCTAACTCGATTATGATTTTTAGTATTGTCTGGTAAATTTTCTAAATATTATGGAGTGTTGTTCAATAAATATCATGCAGTTTATAAGATTTAACCGTTTCTGTATCGATGATTTTGCAGCAGTTATGGACTTCTTTGATCTCTGGCATAAAGTTAAAATCCAAGGTATTGATGCGATAGACTTCTATAAAATTTATTTCATAAAAGGAAAACTCTCTATCAGATATACTCAAATATCTGTCGAGATAAAGCCCACAAAATATTGCCTAATATTAACACCAAGCTTTTTCAAAATCAATTTCTGGAAAAACACCGTACTATTTTTGCCGGTAATTTCAGTGAAATTCTGACCCAGGCAACGATGCTCACGGCGTTCAATACTCAACGGGGTGGTCTCATTGCCATGGCTGGCAGTATCACCAATCAAACCAACATTGACTCTTTGGTTGAGCAGGGATACCGGTATCTGTCGCTCAGTCGGCAACGCCGTCGGGAATCTGATGCAAAACAGGCCGTTACCATCAAACGGGACACCCACAGTAACGCACAGGTCCAATGCCGGGACGGTGAGGGCAGCGGTGAAGTCAAATTTTACCGCTAATCCCGGTTACAGGGAGGCAAAGAGCGGCTTATACAAGATCAGGCAGATTTTGCAACAAGAGTGTAAAAAACCCGGGGCAGGTCTGAGTAAAAAATACGTAGCAAACATATCATCGAAATCAATCAGCGCCATATGGCGAATCAGGAAAAGTATGCTCGTGTAGCACAACACTATGAAATTCGATTACAAATCGACGAAAGAACATACTAAAGTAATCACCTTGCAAAGGTGACAAAATAATAAACCTAACAGCGCAACGATGCATCAGGTGCAACCATAACTAAGAGGCTGTGAAAAAATTTCATAAAAAATTATACTGTAGATTCCTATCCCCTGACCACGGTAAACTGACAATGAACCCACAAACAAACTCATCTCCGCGTATACGCTGTGTGGATAGAGAAGGCGAAGTTCTCCGTCCTGTACGAATAGATGAACTCATAGAAGAAACTCACAGAGCAAGGATAGTGTGGGCATTTGTGGATGGACTGGACTTGTCCGGTCTGTATGGACAAGTAAAGTCGGTGGAAGGAAATGCGGGAAGACCGGCGATAGATGCCAAAATCCTCGTGGCGGTGTGGCTGTATGCGACACTGGATGGTGAAATCAGTGCTCGCCGGTTAGCTACGTTCTGCAAAGAATTTAACCCTTATATTTGGCTGTGTGGCGGCATAGAAATCAATCATCACACATTATCGGACTTTTATACCTCGCATGCAGACTGGTTGGAAAAACAATTCACTCTTCACTTGGCGAGCTTGATACATCAAGGTTTGGTGGATTTTGAAACGGTTGCCCAAGACGGGATGCGGGTACGCGCAAGTGCTGGGGCGGCCTCATTCCGGCGTGGGGAAACGTTGGAGGAATGCTTGCAAACAGCCGAGGCGTATATGGAAAAACTTGCCAAGGAACGGGAGGAAAATCCGCAGGTAGTAGACAAGGGCAAACAGGCGGCTAAAGAACGGGCAGCGCGGGAGCGCCAGGAGCGTGTCCGTGAAGCGCAACGGCAACTGCCAGAAGTGGAGGCGAAAAAGGAAGAGAGCGATCGCAACAAAGCTAGGGTCTCTACCACCGACCCAGATGCACGCGTGATGAAGATGGCTGATGGCGGCTTTCGTCCGGCATTCAACGTCCAGTTTTCCACCGATACCGACAGTCAAATCATTGTGGGATTTGATGTGGTGAATGAAGGCAGCGACCAAAACCAACTCTCGCCCATGCTTGAACAAATTCACAAACGCACCGGCGAGTACCCTGATAATGTGCTGGTTGATGGCGGATTTGTTAATAAAACGGATATTGAAAATTCTACCCAAAAAGATGTGACCCTCTACGCGCCGGTGCAAAAACCTAAAGACGAAAGCCGCGATCCCTATCAACCCATGCCCAAAGACAGTCAATCCGTTGCAGACTGGCGGAAGCGCATGGGCACCGATGCGGCCAAAGAAATTTACAAGGAACGTGCGGCTACTGCCGAATGTGTCAATGCCATTACCCGTAATCGAGGCTTACGGCAATTTACCGTGCGTGGACTCAAGAAAGCGAAAGCAGCCATGCTGTGGTTTGTTTTCGCGCATAACTTGATGCGTGAAGCCGTATTGCGTCCAGTTGCGGCATAGGTTGTAATTTTTATGATCAAGAACAAAAATAGGTTTTGGGTCGTTCGTAAACGTTTTATTTGGGTTTTCAGACGACTAATGATTGGGGCAATTACTGGTGACCAATTTTTTCACAAGCTCTAAGGTCACCGGTGCTCACGAGTTGGCAAATTATTCGCAACAAACTGGCAGTTCACCAACATCTTAAAACGAGCAGATTGCAAAGCCCTACGCGCCAGCAAGGTAGAGCCCCCAGAAAAAATTAATTTATCTGCCGCCCGAACCGTTTGATCGAACACAGGGACAGTAATTTAAGAAAATCGAAGTCACGTGTTAAATTATAGCTTCCTACAGGACTTTAGATCTTTAGACTTTAGATCGCCTGTAAAGCACTGTTTTTATAATAAATTGTGCGGTGAATGGTAAAGATGTATTTGGTCTCCAGTTAGTACAGTGCGCATGGGGGTAGAAATACTACTTACATAATTCAGTTAAATCACCCCAGGAATAACCTGGGGTTAGCATAATTGAATTACCTCATAAACCTTCTAAAGGGCATATTACGTAGCAGAATTAAAAATTACCACTAATTAAAAGTATTATTACTAATAGAATTACCAGTAAAACTACCATACAACAAAGTCGGTGCAGTTACTGTATTTCCAGTAATTGTGCTTCCCGTCAACCCGCCCCAAGTAAAAAAGCCCAAAGATTTATCTACAATAGTGTTATTAGTAACTGTAACTTTGGATGAATATGAGAGCCTTATCCCAGTTTTATTGCCAGTAGCGGTATTTCCAGTAATAGTAACATTGCTGATAGGGCCATTTTTACCGTACAAAGCTATAGCACTCCAATAGTTATTGATAAATTGAGAGTTCAAGATCTTTACATTAGTTACTGATTTGCCTAAATCAGGTTCTAAATCTATTCCTGCTTGCGGATTGTGCCCATGAGTGTTTTTAAAGATAGAATCTCTTACTACTACGCCATTAGCCCAGACTATAGACATGCCTTGACGACGATTATTGTCAGCGGTTACATTATAAAAATTTACATTAGTGCTTGCATCTGACACTATAAATCCATCACCCCAACAATCCCTGGAAATTACATTTTCAATATAGACATTGCTAGATGCTCTGACTGTAACACCATAGCCCCACTGACCACCTTTAGCAGTAGACTGTTGGCGATTTCCGTCTACAGTTCCGCCAACCACATTGACACCTGTCTTGCCTGCAATCTTAATTACATTATAGCTACCTAAGTTATTGGCTATCGCTTTAAGGGTAGCTCCATCCTCCATCTTGAATGTCATGTTGCTACCCAGGTTTATACTTGCGCGAACATCAATCATATAAGTCCCTGCTGGCACTAAAACTGTTCCACCGGTCCCCGCTACCTTATTTACAGCTGCCTGGATTGCGGCTGTATCGTTCGTATTGTCATTCCCTGTTGCGCCTGTATTTCGTACATTGACAACAAGTGACGAAGTTGGCGCGGGTGCATGGAAGGAAGACGTAGTTGCAAGCGGAGTAGCAGTAGCAGTTAAACAATAACTGTAACTCTTTCCGTTAATTCGGGGATCTGTATTGTCTGAAGTCGAAAAGATAAGCGACTCTTGTGTTCCATCCGGAAGGCTCCAATGACTGAAACTTCCTTGGCCGGTATTTCTTATATCATCATGGAGAGAGTGCGCAGGCCCTATTTCCTGGCCATCCTCAAAGAGGCGAAGGGTGGATAGTTCGGGGCTATTTTCATTGTCTGCGGTTGTCCCGCTTGTATCCTCGATTAAGTAACTGTAGCCGCCATCACTCTGTGCGCTGGAAACATCGAGCGTATTTTCGGGGCAATCAGCGGCGAACGCCATATTAGCGGTTAAAAAACTCAAAGTAAGTATTAGAATGCGATTTATTATTATCATTATGTAGTCAATTGAATAAGTTGAGGTTATTATTGTTTTATATTAAATTTCGCGAATGTTTTTTGAGAATTAGCGTTTTTTAACGGCAACAGTATAAAATTTGTTTCTTAAGAAACTCTTACCTGATTACGTCGAACCCTCTGTCAAACTGAATATCTCAAATACATGACAGCCAGTCAGATTTATTCATAAAGGGAAGAGGCCATGAGTTTGACGGATTTCATGAATCTGCACGGCAGCGAAAGCCAATGTAAAGCGGATCTATTTAAACAGCTCTAGCCAGATGGTTTTCGTTGTTCAAAATGCGGAAGCGCATGCCCTTGCGAAAGCGAGGGCTCCAACGGTATGCTAATGAAATGCATGTCGCCACTAGACGGTGTTTTTTATGTCGGCACCATCAATACTAAACCGCAACTGGGACGATTGTAAGCTGTTCGTGTTGAGCGAAGTAAGCCCCGCGTGCGTTGTAAGGCGTTAGCAAGAAAAGCCAATTGTTCTGCACGCTGCTGGGCTACTGGGGCGAAGAATATCAAGATCCTTGGCTGTGGTGCTGACCAACCTGGCGCCCGAATGCGCTAACACCTGCTGGTACGGTTTAAGAGCCTGGATAGAACAGGGCTTCAAACATAGCAAACGGAGTTGCTGGCAGTGGCAACACACGCGTATGGATGACCCAGCGCGGGCAGAGCAATAGTGGATGGCGATTGTTATCGCGACGTTGTTGCTGCTGTCAGTCGGTGGCGAAGCGGAAGTCCAGGCCGACACTACGTTAGACATTAACCCATCTTCGTGACTCCAGCTTCCCTAAGTTATTGATTTATCGTTGCCGGCGGTTTTTATTTCGAAAAATTCCTTTAAAATCAATGGTCATTTTTCGTTTTCTTTTGTAGTGCCATCCATTTATACTAGTATCTTGATTTTTCCTGGAATTGCGCTCATGCTAGCGCCATGT
>JAGXGJ010000044.1 GCA_024636875.1 Methylococcaceae bacterium
AAAAAAATGGACGCATCGGACACCTGCCATGGCAATGGGATTGACTCAAGAGGCATTAACTTGGAGATTTTTATTCGTGATGCCTATTCCGGTAACCCGTTGATAAAAATCAACCTGCATTGATTTGTAGGGGCTACCGATATGTCCCGCTGGAGAGGGCATTTCTCCAGTATTATGGATTTTTAGTTCTTAATTCACATTTAAAACTAATTTGCTAAGCGCGGGAAGCACGATAAAGGTACAGGTCATGATCCAGAAAATGCCTATCGTAATTATCAAGCCCATACTGGCAATGCCCTGATGCGGCGAAAAAGCCAGGCCGGCAAAACTGGACGCCGTAGTTAATGCGCCATAGAACATGGCTCTGGCGGTGCTGGATTGGTAGATATTTTGTTCTTCAGAAAGCGAGTGATGCAGCTTTTCAACCATGTGGATGCCGTTATCGACGCCGAGCCCCAGCAACAGCGGCAAGGCAATGATGTTGGCATAATTGATCGGGGTGTTGGTGAGCACCGTACTCGCCATTGTGAATAATCCCGCCAAAATCAACGGCGTCATGACCAGCAAGGTATCGGTTAAATTGCGTCGTATGCCAAACAAAAGTAATGCAATGGTGATCAAGGCGATCGTAATCGCTTTTTTAAAGGCGCCGACAACTTCTTTCATCGACTCCCAGTAAATAATAGGCAAATCCGTTGTTTGAGGCGCTACCGATTGGACATCGGTAATAAACTGTTGCAGATTGCCCAGGTCGTTCAAGTCTTTTTCAGGAAATATCTGGATACGGTACAAACCTTCCTTGCTTAGCCATCTATCTTTGATATCGGTTGGCAAATCAGCCAGCGAGACTTCCCGTGCGTTTAAACCGGCAAACAGTTCGTTCATCACGCTCGGCAGGGTACCGAGCAGTGTAGTTTGTATTTTCTCGATAAACATGCGTCGACTGGGCTGCTGCCTGGTATCTAGTTCGACCAACATGTCCTGCAGCTCTTGTTTAAATGCTTTTAACGCAGCTATCTCATGGGCATTGGTTTTATCTGGCAAGCTATGATTTATGGCTTTTATTAGCCGGTTAATGGCCGGAGCGGGATCATTATCGGGCTTTAGCGCTGGAAAGCCTTGTTCTTGCGATCCAAGCATCATTGCCATGTCTTCAATAATTGCCAATTTTTCTTCCTGATCGGAAGGTATAAAATCAAAAAGACTGACTGTTTTATCAACCGAACCCAATGCCTTAAGTTTTTGTTGTATAGCCTTGGCTTTCTGGGCATCATCTGCCAGAACCGTCAAGGTCATCGGTGTAGTGTCCGTGTTTTTATTCAGATTCTTGAACGCAATAACCGATTCAGTGTGTGGATCGCGCAGATTAATCGGATTAAAATCAGTTTTGACCTTAAAAACGAGCACAACGGATATAACAGCAACAAGGAAGGTCAGTATGGCAATGGGTTTGGCGTAATGCAGCGTAAAGGTCGCCATTTTTTCTGCCAATGTTGCCAGGACGGGGTGGGTAGATGACGATTCGGACCCAACCGACTCAGGAATGAATCTTAACAGCGCTGGCAAAACTGTCAAGGTCACTAAAAGACAGATAAAAAGGCTCGTTCCTGCCAGCAAACCCAGTTCAGACACCCCTTTGTAATCAGTCGGTATAAACGCATAAAGTCCGATGGAGGTAGTGCCGGCACATAATAATAAAGAAGGACTTGTGGATATTAAGGTACTGCGGATGGCTCTTTCCCTGTGAACATGATGCAGCAGATTGTCCCGGTAGCGTAAACAAAAATGAATGGCATATTCAACTCCCAAGCCAATATTGGATACGGCAAAAGCAACTGAAATCAAATTTAGTTCTTTTACCGAAACGGCAGCGAATGCGCCACAAAAGACCATGCCTATAGCCAGGGTGAGCAGCGTGGCCGCGGACAGCAAAATTGAGCGATAGGCAACTAATAAAATGCACAAAACCAGGACAACGGAAAAAATACTGGCATTAAAAGTACCGCTGCTCATACCCACCAGTTCATCATCTTCAAGACCGACTTCACCTGTGATCCAGACCTTAACCTTAGGTAAATCAGCTTGCTGGATTTCAGCAATGGCTTTACGGATAGCTTTAATCGCACTCTCGGCCGGGCGGATTTGTGTGTAATCAAACCTGACTGCGACATTAATAAAGCCTTGGTCAGAACCACCCTGCCCGCTTAATTTTTTTTCAGCGATCAAGGTTTCCCAGGAGAGCAGGTTATTTCCACCATTCATGCTTTTATGCAGGGCAAGTGAAACCTTATCAATCATCGACGGCAAATCGATGGGTAATTCCTGAGTTTTGTCAGAAGCAGTTAAGGCATCTTCAAAAATTGAAAAAAAGCCTGTCAGATTGGGCTCTTGGGCAATTCTGCCTATAAACGGCTGAGCCTGGGACAGGTTGGTGGATAAGGTTTGCAAATCTTTACTATCGAGATAAAGCAATCCGTTCCGGTTAAAGAATTCGTTTTCGTTGGGAATATAAACCGATTCAAAATTGACGTTGTCGGCGCTTAATAAACGCCCCAACCGCTTGGTCGCTGCTTTGGTTAATTCGGGGGTGTCAGATTCAATCACCAGCAATACTTTATGAACATTTTGCGAAAAAGCCTTTTCATATTTGCGACGATTTTGATGAAAGGGCGCATCAGGGGCAATCATGTCGGTATTGTCCGTATTGATGCTTAAATTATTGACAGTATAGTGCCATGCAAAAAAGGTCAGGAAACCGGCGATTAACAAAACCACAAAGGAGTGACTGAGAGCCCAATTTCCCCAGAAAGAAAGAAGACTTCGATTAATACTTTTAAACGACATTTTTTATGATCCGATTATTCAGGCATTAATGAATGGTGAGACCATCCAGATTATTTAGAGAATTACTTCGGGATTCGACAAGTTCGCTGCCCCGTTGCTCGATGAAAAGCGCCGGTATTTTTTCTGCATTGGCGGCTTTTATCCCGTCTGTTTGACCGAGACAAAGCAGGGCGGTAGACCAGGCGTCCGCAATGACAGGATTTTCATAAATAACGGTGACCGAAACCAGATCATGAGCTACCGGTCGTCCCTTGCGGGCATCAAGTATATGACTGTACCGCTGCCCCTGATCATCGAAGTAATGCCGGTAGGTGCCTGAAGTCATGACTGCTGTCGGTGAGTCCCTGGGCATGGTAATAATTTTTTGCATGACCTGCTCACCCGGGAGAGGCCTCTCCACGGCAATGCGCCAGGCTTGTGCCCCCGGTTTGTGTCCAAGGGTTTTCAGTTCGCCACCAATCTCGACCAGATAATGCTTGATGTCTTTTTGCTCCAGGACTTTGCTGATTTTCTCAACGCTATAGCCCTGCGCGATCGACGATAAATCGACTTTCAAATTCGCCTGTTTTTTACGCAAATGGGTCTTGTCTACTACTTCCAGATTTTCCATACCGATTTGAGTCAGCGTGTCAAGGATTCTGGAATCGTCGGGAATGGTCAGCGCATCGCCCCGAAATCCCCATAAATCAAACAAGGGTTTGATTGTTAAATCGTAGCAGCCCTGGCTGGCCTTATGTACGGTCTGTGCGACGCGGACCAAAGACACAATTTCGTCACCTACCTCCTGACTGTCCGTGTTTTCGGCATTATTGAACATCTCTATAACAGAGTCGGGGCGGTAATTGGAAAGATCTTTATCAATAGCCGCGAATTCTTTTTCTATGCTGGTTTTAAGTTCTTTTTCGTCCACCGGCAATTCGGACCAATAACTGATATGGTACGTTGTCCCTTGGGCAGAGCCTTCCAGCTTTTGAATAGTCGGCTCTGAGCACCCCGCCAAAATAACCAGGAGCAGCACCGTTCCGAAATAGCCGTATAAGCTGGATAAATCGTGCCGCCGATCACGCATAAAACCAATAAATCCAGAGGGTTCCATTTTCATAATCCCTGGAATAGTAATGCCTTTCTGTTGTTTCATTCTCATTAGCAGTTTTTGCCGGATTATTGCAACACAACATTTTCTAATGTTAAGTGTCGCGGTAAGCCACTTTAGTTTATTATCGTCTGAAGTTTCCCCATCCAGGGAGAGTAAATGGATAGCTCATCGTATTTATTGGCGGATTTGTCCTATATCCCTACAAAGCCCACCAACATTTCCTCTACCCCGGTTTTTTGCGTAACTCGCCTTTTAAAAGGCAAACCGCGTTATTATAATCTCAAATACTCCGATTTATTTAAAAAAACCTGCTTTTCTTGGGAACGATCACACAATAATTTCGGCCTATTCATGCTTCGACAAGAGCTTCCTGAACCTTGCAGTAGGTCTCGGAATGAACGGAATTGGAGTATAAATTGTCGGAGATGTTTAATTTACCTTATTTAGCCACAATACCTTATTGAGAATATGCCCATCTCAAACTACCTGATTCTATTCCTTGACAAAATCAGGTAGCATGTGAGCTTATAAAAAGCGCTAATCAGCAACAGAATATGAATATAAATATAAAATCCATGCTTCGAATGATATTGTTATGCAGCCTGGTATTGTTGTCTGACATGGCAACGAGTAAGACAATTGAACAGCAAAGACATGATTTCTTGCTGGCGGAAAGTCTGCTTGAACAGGGCTATGAGATTGCGTTTTTAGACCTGAGCGCCACATTGGTAAATTATCCGCTTTATCCTTATTTGCAGTATCAGTGGCTACGAAATAACCTGGCGCAAACCTATAAGATTCTGACTTTTTTATCAAGCTACAAAGATACCCGTTATGCCGATTTATTGCGCTTCAAATGGCTGGATTATCTAGCTAATCATGATCGATGGAGCGAATTCATCCTGTATTATCGAGCAAGTAATAATACTGCCCTGGAATGCCAGTTCTTTTGGGCACAGTATAAAACAGGCAATCAGGCACTGGCGTTGAATGCAGCAAAACGCTTTTGGGCTACAGGCGATTTTCAGCCTAAGGAATGTGACCCGCTGCTGGCGGCATTGACGCTATCGCCTGCTCTCAGCCCTGAATTACTTTGGCAGCGCTTTGAGTTGGCGTTAAACAAGGATAATACTGCGTTAGCTGCTTATGTGCAGCGTTTGATGACTAAACCGGACCAGAATATCGCAGAAATCTGGTTGCAGGTTCATAACAAACCTGCGTTAATTGCAGACAGTAGTTTCTGGAGTAGTAATATGATGCAACAGGGACGAATTTTTGCTCACGGTGTAGATAGGATGGCCAGATCTGACCTTGACCTGGCGATAACTATCTGGGATAGCAGAAAACACACAGCCGTCATAGATGAGCAGACTTTTCAAAAACTTGAGCGCCGGCTCGCGCTCGCGCTGGCGCGCGCGCGCGATATCAGGGCCTATGATCGTCTGAATCAATTGGTGCCTGCTGATGCGGATGTCAGGGAATGGAAAGTCAGAGCCGCCTTGCTCGATCAAAACTGGCAACATGTTGCTGAAGCGCTGGCAGGTTTAACGCCTGATGAACAAAAAGAACCCCGCTGGCAATACTGGCAAGCTCGATCTTTGATCGAAACCGGTAATGCCGTAAAAGGGCAAGCCGCTTACAATCAACTCTCGGAAGATAGAAGCTTTTATGGCTTTATGGCGGCAGACGTCATCCATAAACCGTACCGCCTGGCTGATAAACCGGTATTTTTGACCGGCAATGAACTCGAAACCCTGGCTGGTGAAACCGATTTCAAAGTCGCTCAGGAGCTTAATTTTCTAAACCGGCAAACTGAGGCGCAACGGCAGTGGTGGTTTGCAATAAAAAAATTGACTAAAGAACGCCTGATGGCTGCCGCCAAATTAGCTCAACAGTGGCATTGGCATCAGGTTGCCATCATTACTTTAGTCAAAGCGGATTACTGGGATGATTTAGCGCTGCGATTTCCTGTCAATTATTTTAATCAGGTTCAGAGCAACGCCTATCGGCAAAGTCTTGACCCTGCTGTGGTGTTTGGCTTGATTCGCCAGGAAAGCATGTTGGATAAAAATGCCCAGTCACCAGCAGGCGCAAAAGGATTAATGCAAATTATGCCGAAAACGGGGCAGCAAATAGCCCGCTCCCTCGGCGATACCTGGCAAGCGGATAATAGCCTGTTTAACCCTGCTGTTAATATTAAATACGGTACATTTTACTATAAGCAGCTATTGAACCGGTTTGATGGCCACTTTGTTCTGGCAACAGCCGCATATAACGCAGGACCTAACCGGGTGAGCAAATGGTTACCCGGTAACAGGACCGTCCCCGCCGATATCTGGATAGAGACAATCCCATTTAAAGAAACCAGAAAATATGTAGCCTCGGTTCTTTTTTACAGCATAATTTATCAGCAACGGCTGCAGAGCAATACGTTAAAAATAACGAAATGGCTGTCTGAAGTACGCCCCGGTTAAAAATTGAGCTGATTTTTTTCGGTGTCTGATGGATAATATATAACTTTATAATCAGGAAAAATGACCAAGGTAAACAAAACGTATGGAGAAACAGCATAGTTTTACGCGCGAAGAACTACTGAAGTCCGGCAGGGGTGAGTTATACGGACCCACAAACGCGCAATTGCCGCTACCCAATATGCTAATGATGGACCGTATTACCCTTATCACGGATAAAGGGGGTTTATATGGCAAAGGCGAAATCATTGCTGAGCTGGATATAAGGCCCGATTTGTGGTTCTTTGACTGTCATTTTCAAGGCGATCCGGTCATGCCCGGCTGCCTGGGACTGGATGCCATGTGGCAACTGGTGGGCTTCTTTTTATGCTGGATGGGTGGCCCGGGTAAAGGGCGTGCCTTGGGTGTCGGGGAAGTTAAATTTACAGGGCAAGTGCTGCCCACCGCCAAAAAAGTAATATACAGAATCGATATTAAAAGACTGATTATGCGCAAGTTGGTTATGGGTATCGCTGATGCCTCGATGGAAGTAGATGGTAAGGTTATATACGAGGCTACCGATTTACGCGTTGGTTTATTTACTTCTACAGCAGATTTCTAGGGGTTATAGTAATGAAAAGAGTCGTGGTAACCGGTTTAGGTATTGTTTCAAGTATAGGGAATAACCGGACTGAGGTAGTCGATTCCCTAAAACAAGGCCGTTCAGGAATCACTTTTGCAAGAGTTTATCAGGACCTGGGTTTTCGCAGCCATGTACATGGGCCCGTTAATATAGAACTGGACGCATTCATCGACCGTAAAATAAAACGCTTTATGGGCGACGGCGCCGCCTTTAACTATATTGCCATGCAGCAGGCGATTGATGATTCCGGTCTGGACGAAGCAGATGTATCAAATGTCAGAACCGGCCTGGTGATGGGATCAGGTGGGCCTTCAACTTCCAATATTGTTGAGGCGGCTGATATCTTGCGTGAAAAAGGTATTAAAAAAGTCGGGCCCTATATGGTGCCCAGAAGCATGTCCAGCACCAATACCGCGTGTCTGGCGACGCCTTATAAAATTAAAGGCGTAAATTACTCGATCAGTTCGGCGTGCGCAACCAGCGCCCACTGCATTGGCCATGCCATGGAATTAATCCAAATGGGCAAGCAAGATATCGTGTTTGCCGGTGGTGGTGAAGAAGTACACTGGACCATGTCAGTGTTATTCGATGCCATGGGTGCATTGTCATCCAAATATAATGAGACCCCCGCTACAGCCTCCAGACCTTATGATGAAACTCGTGACGGCTTTGTTATCTCCGGCGGCGGCGGCGTATTGGTGCTTGAAGATCTGGAGCATGCACAAGCCCGCGGCGCTAAAATTTACGCAGAATTAACCGGTTACGGCGCAACCTCCGATGGTTACGATATGGTTCAACCCTCCGGCGAGGGCGCTGTCCGTTGTATGCAGCAGGCTATGGCGACAGTGAACGGAAAGATTGATTATATCAATGCTCATGGTACCAGCACCCCGGTTGGCGATACCAAAGAATTGGAGGCCCTGCGTACTGTATTTGGTAATAACAATGTGCCTTGGGTCAGTTCGACAAAATCACTGACCGGCCATGCATTAGGTGCTGCCGGCGTTAATGAAGCGATTTATTCCCTATTAATGATGGAAGAAAACTTCCTTAGCGCTTCAGCCAACATTACCTGGCTTGATCCAGGCGCCGAAGGCATTCCCATTGTCCGTGAACGTAAAGATAATGTTACTTTAAACACCATCATGTCGAACAGTTTTGGCTTTGGCGGCACTAACGCAACATTAATTTTTCAGCGTTATACCGGCTAAGGCTTACTTGTCAGGGCTTCAGCAAACCAGGAGCCCCGATTTTCCTTTTCTCCCCCATCGCCCAGTATATTTCTGACCATGTCAGATCCAAAACAAAAATCCAGAATTCAATTTAACAAATTACAAAAACGTTTACGGCACAGTGTCGGTGATGCGATTGCCGACTATAACATGATCGAGAATGGCGATAAGGTCATGGTCTGTTTATCAGGCGGGAAGGATTCCTTTACGCTATTGGATATCCTGATGAATTTACAGAAAACCGCACCTGTTGATTTTGAGCTGATAGCGGTCAATCTGGATCAAAAACAACCCGGCTTTCCTGAGCATGTGCTGCCCGCCTATCTTGAAGCCTTGGGCGTGCCCTATCATATAATTGAAAAAGATACTTACAGTGTAGTAAAGCGCGTCATTCCAGAAGGCAATACCACTTGCGGGTTGTGTTCGCGCTTGCGGAGAGGAACATTATACGGCTACGCCGAAGCCAACGGCGTCAGCAAAATAGCCCTGGGACATCATCGTGATGATATCCTCGAGACGTTTTTTTTGAATATTTTTTATGGCGGAAAACTCAAAGCCATGCCGCCCAAGCTGTTAAGTGACGATAAAAAGAATATCGTTATCAGGCCGCTGGCTTATACCCGTGAGAAAGAAATAGAACGCTTTGCCGCATTCAAGGATTTCCCCATCATTCCCTGTAATTTGTGCGGTTCTCAGGAAAACCTGCAAAGACAGGCCATGAAGGTCATGTTAAAAAGCTGGGACAGGCAGTTTCCGGGGCGGCTGGAAACCATCTTTACCAGTCTGCAAAACGTTGCGCCTTCACAGCTGGCCGACAGGCAATTGTTTGATTTTGCAGGACTTATGCGTAGTCAGCAAAGCGAAGAGCAGACTGTTTCATTGCATGCCGGCCTGGAGGTGCTAGCCATGTGATCAGGAAAAATATTACAACGTATTCTGCCTGACCATCGTTCATTTATGATGAGTATGCCAATGATTCCCGGCTAATTTTAATAACAGTTTGTTAAGCCCATGACAACTATCCAATATATAAACACCCCTGATCAGCTGGCTAAACTGTGCGAACAGATAAAGAAAGAGCCTTGGCTGGCACTTGATACCGAGTTTCTACGTGAAAAAACCTATTATCCGAAATTTTGTCTGTTGCAAATAGCAACTCCCGAATGGGTTGCCTGTATTGATCCGATAGCTTTACCCAAGCTGGATGATCTATTTGAAGCGATATACAACCCTGCCATTGTCAAAGTATTTCATTCCTGTCGACAGGATTTGGAAATATTTTATCAATTGACCGGTAAATTACCCGCACCGGTTTTTGATACCCAGGTCGCCGCACCGTTGCTGGGTTTTCAGGATAATCCCGGCTACGCCATGCTGGTTTCCAGCTTGTTAAGCATAAACCTGAACAAGGCTCACACCCGGGCAGATTGGAGTAAACGGCCGTTAACCGATGCGCAAATTGAATATGCATCCGACGATGTGATTTATTTATGTCAGATCTATCAAATCATGGTTCAAAAACTGACTGAATTGGGGCGGATTGATTGGCTCAAACATGACTTTGCCGAGCTGACAAACCCGGCTCTTTATACCGTTTCTCCCGAAAAAGCCTGGTTTAAAATTAAAGGCAAAAATAAACTCACCGGGAAACAGTTGTCGATTATTCAAACTCTGGCGCAATGGCGAGAAAAAACCGCTCAAACTGAAGATCGTCCCAAAAGCTGGCTATTGCGTGATGAAATGCTTTTTGAATTAGCCAAACTGCAGCCCGGAACAATTGAGGAATTAGCCAATGTACGCGGCATCAATGAGCGGGCAGTTAACCGTTATGGCAAGGAACTGTGCCATTTAATTAACTCTGCCAAGAACCGTCCTCCATTGCCCCTGAATGAAAAAGACCGGCCCGCTAAAAAAACCCAGCAACAGGAAGCCATACTGGATATTTTAACGGCATTAGTCAGAATACGCGCCGAAGAAAATTCACTAAATCCAAGTATTCTTGCCTCTCGTAAAGACCTTGAAGTCCTGTTGTTCAATGCTGATGACGAATGTCCATTACTGCATGGCTGGCGCTTTACCATGGCTGGCAAGGAATTGGTCGGCTTGTTAGAAGGCAAGCTGTTGCTGGGAATTGAAGCGGAAAAGCTGGCTATTATTGAAAAAGAACCGTTGAAATTCGAAGCGATACCTTGATCCTGGAAAAAGCAATTAGTCCACGAAAAACACAAAAAGCACGAAAATATACATAGACCTGTAGCCGGAATAAGCCTGTTCGAGCGCAAGCGGGAACTGGCGTTTCCGGCACGCCGCTACAGCACTCAGCGTAAAAATCGCCCGCCGCTAATATCAATCAAGGCGCCATTAATATGCGACGACATATCACTGGCCAGAAAAAGTACCGAGCTTGCGACTTCTTCGGCAAAGGTATTACGGCCCAGCGGTGTCTGTTTACGATAATTTTCCATCATTTCCGGCGTAGAATGAATCTCATGATGCAGTGTTTCCACGGTTCCGGGCATTACCGAGTTGGTGCGCACCTGTGGCGCTAATTCTTTAGCCAGGGTATGGGTAAATACCATCAACCCGCCTTTTGCAGCCGCATAAGAACCGCCGCCATTAGCGCCACCGGTTTGTACTGAAAGCGACAGAATATTGACAATGCGGCCGCTGCCAGTTGCCCGCAGATAGGGAATAGCTCGCTTGGTCACCAAAAAAGCGCTAGTCAGATTAATAGCCATCGATTTGTTCCAGTTCTCCAACGTGCAATCTTCAATTTTGGCGCGTTTGACCAAACCTCCGCTGTTATTGACCAGGATATCCAGGTGCCCGGCCTCAGCAACCAGCTTGTCAACGACCGCGCTGGCTTCAGTCTCGTTTGTAAGATCGGCGGGCAAGAGCTTGGCCTTTATGTTCAGTGTTTTTAATTCAGCCAGAAGACTTTCAGCGCCTTCTTTACTGGTATAGTAGTGAATGCCAATAAAAGCTCCCGCCTTCCCTAATGCCAATGCCGCTGCTCGCCCAATGCCAACGCCGGCGCCAGTCACCAGGGCAACCTTGCCCGTTAAATTTAATGTTTGCTCTGGTATCATGTTGATACTCCTAAAATGATTTTTAGCTTTTTCACCTGCAACATTTGATTCAAGTCCTATTCCAATCGAATAGTCAGATTATTCAGGTGCCGGCTTATATTAAAAGTTTTCCTGAATAGCATGTATCTTCAGCCAATGCGCAACACCCCTGCCGGTATGATGGTTTCTGCGGGCAGCTGAAGTATCTAATCAGAAAAGTTGTTGCATTCTGAAGTATGAAGGCATTTATACAGCTTTGAAATCCTGTCAAACCGATAATTTTTTTAGCGCCAGCACGCCCGGAAATCTTCCAGACCTATTGGCGCATTAAACAGGGTTTATTCCGTCATTACCGTACGCCTGATTAAACTCCAGAGCTGCGCGCAGCCAACATCATAAACTCAGTTTGCTATACCAAATTTTGACCTGCAGGTTCATTATGTTTCCAATGCATCTTCGGCATGCCCTTCAAGATTCTTTATTTTTTCCAATACTTCTTCAGCATGACCCTCGGGCGTTACGCCATAAGCCACATCCACCAGAACGCCATCTTTATTGATGATGAAGGTGGAGCGCAGGATGGCCATACTTTTAACGCCATTTTTTTCTCTTTCCCGCCATACGCCATAGTTTTCGCAGAGCTCGCCCGAGGTATCAGCGAGCAACTCGACATTCAAGCCGTATTTTTTAATAAAATCGACGTGACTCTCGCAAGAGTCCTTGCTAACACCGATGACGACTGTATTGTATTTGCCAAACTCTTCAGCAAGCCGGGTAAAATCGTTTGCTTCTATTGTGCAGCCAGGCGTGTCATCCTTGGGATAAAAATACAAGACGACATTTTTTTCACCGATATAATCCGTTAAGCTGACCAGCTGATTATTTTGATTTTTTGATCTGAAAACAGGTGCGTTTTGTTGTTTTTCTAACATGGAAATCTCCTTATGAAACTTACACTAAATGAAATATAACGCCGCACATACAGGCGTTGTTCGGCCATAATAATCAGCTGGAAGATTAAAGTCCAGCTGTAGTCCATTTCACTCTAAAATGAATCTGAAGAGTTCCAATTTCTAACGGAAAATATGCCGGACAGATGCCTGGATCCTCACTCAATACTTTTCTTGAAAGCGGCCAAGGCGGGTCATTTAATTATACAGATACGCCGGGCGCCCTGCTTGAAGCGGTGCTGGCAAAACGGCGGACACGATAAAAGCTTATCAAAACACCCGTCCTCATTGGGTGGTGGAGCTCAACTGGAAATCCGATGAATTTCTGAACCCGAGACGGACGCATACCAGCTGCGCGATTCATGGCGCCTTGTTCAGACTTTGTGACGGCTTATGTGTTTTCGCGCTCTGCATCAGGCAAAAATTAAAGGCGATTCCTGTACAGGTTGTGGACAGGGCTGTTTATTTATCGGCACCGTGGGAGCGTCCGTCAACATTTACTTTTTTACCGACGCTACTTTTTTTGCGAATAAGGTTGCGTACATCATCAACCACCAGATACAGGGATGGGATCAGGATCAGTGTAATCAGCGTCGCAAACAAGATACCGAAACCTATGGAAATGGCCATCGGTATCAACATGCGCGCTTGCCGCGAGGTTTCAAAAATCATCGGCATGATGCCGCAGAAGGTGGTCAGCGTGGTCAGGATGATAGCCCTGAAACGCTGAATGGCCGCCGTTCTTATAATTTCGGCAGGCGGTTGTTTATCGCAGCCTTTTTGCAGATAAAGGGCATGGTTGATCAACACCAGTGAATCGTTGACGACAACACCCGACAAGGACACGATGCCCAACACGCTGATGATGCTTAAATCGTAGCCCATCAATAAGTGGCCGAAAATGGCGCCGATAATGCCGAAAGGAATGCTGACGATGACGATAAGCGGCAGGACATAGCTTTGCAATGGGATCGCCAGCAAAGCATAGATGGCCAATATCGCAAAGACGAAACTTAATTTCAGGCCGTCCATGCTTTCGGCCATATCCGCCTGCTGTCCTTCAAAGCTGTATTGCAAACCCGGATATTGCTCCAGGAGTTTTGGCAATTCGGCCGCTTTCAGATCATTTAAAATTTCTCCGGCCTTGCTTCTGGGCGTGACATTGGCTTTGACCTGAACATTGCGGCGGCCATGGTGCCGGTTAATCATCGTATAAGCGCGGCCTCTTTCGATATGCACGGCTTCGCGCAATGGGATTTCTTTGCCCGTACTGGTCCAGATCAGCAGATTTTCAATATTTCTTTCCGAAATGCGTTCGTCTTTAGGCAGCCTGACCATGACCTTGATTTCATTTCGCCCGCGCTGCTGACGCAGCACTTCGGCGCCGTAGAAGGCGTTGCGCATCTGTCTTGCCACATTTTGCGCCGTCAGGCCCAAATTTTTGCCTTCCGGCAGAAGCGTGAAATCCAGTTGCTGTTTGCCCGGACTGAAACCGCTATCGATATCTTTCACGATTGGATAGTCGCGCAACGCATCGGCTAATTGGACGCTGGCTTTCTCGAGAGTATTGAGGTCCTGATGATTCAATTCTATGGTCAGGCTGGAACCTGATCCGGGGCCGCCGGCGTCCGATTCGAACAATAACGAATCGACCCCGACAATGTCGCCGACCCGTTCGCGCCAGCGCTGGTTAAACTGCTCGGTACTGATGATATTTTCACGTATTTCAGGCTTGGCAAGATAGGCCCTAATGACGGCTTTGTGGCTTTCACCGTCCTTGCCTATTTCTTTAAAAATCCCGCGTATCAGTTGATCGCCGCCTTTGATATTGCCAGCCGTCATGCGTGCGTCGGCGACGATTTTTTGCGCCACTGCCTGGGTTTTTTCTATTGGCGTGCCATAGGGCATCATGACCGTGACGCGGGCGTAATCCGCCTCGGTTTTGGGAAATACGGACATGCCCATACGGCCGCTGGCTGCATAAGACAGTGTTGTCAGCAATAAAGCAAGCGCGGCAACAAGCGTTAAATAACGGTGTCTTAACAACAGGTCCAGAAACGGTCCATAGCTTTCTAGCACCCAGTGCTTAAAAGCGAAGCTGAATCGCTGTTGTTTTTGATGAATCCAGTACATCAGGCCTGTTCTTTCGATATCTTTCAAATGAGCGGTATGATTGGGCAGCACAAACAGACTTTCAATAAGCGAAAGCAGAAAAACGGTGATCACTACCAGCGGTATCATGAAAAATATTTTGCCCATTTCGCCGGGTATAAAAAACAGCGGCACAAAAGCGGCGATATTGGTCAGAATGCTGAATGTTACCGGCATTGCCATGTCTCGCGCTCCCTGTATGGCGGCCAATAAGCGCGGCATGCCCTGTTGTCGGTAATGATAGATATGTTCGCCGACCACGATGGCATCATCGACCACGATGCCCAAGGCAATAATAAACGCGAACAGTGAAATCATGTTCAGCGACACACCCATCAGCGGCAATATCAGAAACGAACCCAGAAAAGCGGTAGGGATGCCCATCATGACCCAGAAGGCCAGGCGCAGTTCCAGAAACAGCGCCAGGGACACAAACACCAGCACCAGGCCCATGGCGCTGTTGCGCATCAGCAGGTCAATACGCTGTGCGTATTGGTCGGAGGCATCGTAACGGATTTCGGTGCGTATGCCGTCCGGCATCTGGGCATTGGCCTGCTCCATATGGCGTTTGACGGCCTCTGAAACCTGGATCGGCGTCTGCTGACCGACACTGTAAACCTGCACCATGACCGCCGGTTGACCATTATAATCGGCAGTGTAATCAGTATCTTCATAGCCGTCGCTGATCGTGGCGATATCGCCGAGCGACACCTGACTACCGTTAGCCGCCGTAATGACGGGCAGGCGCGCAAATTGTTGACCGAAATCCTTGCGCTCTTTCATGCGAATCAGGATTTCACCGGTGCTGGTCTTGACGCTGCCGCCCGGTAACTCGACGCTGGCGTTTTGAATGCGCTGGGCGATCTCGGATAACGACAGGCCATAACGGCGAAGGTTTTCCTGGCTGATCTCGATGCCGATTTCCAAAGGCCTGATGCCTTCCAGTTCGACCTGGGTAATGCCGGGATCCTGCAGCAACCGGTCGCGAAACTGTTCGGCCACTTCATGCAGAACACGGTCCTGTGCATTACCGTGAATGACCACGGATAAAACCTGGCGCTTGCGAGTCAGCAGGATGATCTTGGGTTCTTCGGCATCAACAGGAAAGGTGGTGATGCGATCGACTTCTTTTTGAATTTCCTGGGTCAAACGCTGAACATCGGCATCAGCCAAGGCCTCGACCGTCACGGTGCCAATCCCTTCGCGGGCGATGGAGCGGACTTCATCGATGCCGTCCAGTCCGCTGATGGCATCTTCGATGGCGAGCAACATGCCTTTTTCGATTTCTTCAGGGCTGGCGCCCGGATAGTCAATCGTGATGCTGACCGCATCGATTTCAAATTCGGGAAAGACTTCCTGTTTGATTGAGCGCATAAATAACAGGCCGCCCAAAATGCAGGCCAGCATGAGCAGGTTGGCCGCTACCGGGTGCCCGGCCATCCAGCTGATCGAGCCGGCGTGTTCGATTTTTTTCGATTGCATATGCAGTTATTGCCTTTCTGGACTGTCTGGACTTTCCGATTGGCTGGTGCGGATACGCATGCCTTGTACCGGCGTGGACAAGTCACTGGTGATTATGCGGGCATTATCCGGTAATTGGTCTTTATCCAGGTAAATATGGCCTTGTTCGATCCAGACCGGGTTAACCGCGCGTATGTCAAGTGTCTGTTGATCGGTCATCAACCAAAGTTGTTGGCCGTCATGCACGATGGTTTCGGGAAGTCGGATAACATCATGCAGCGTTTTCCCCTCAATTTCGACGCGGGCGTAAGTGCCCAGCATTAAAGGCGGCGCCAATTTGTTGGATTTCTTCTGGCTGAGCGGATCGTCGACTTCGATGATCAGTTTGGCCATGCGGCCTTCCGGTTCGATTTCAGCCTGCAGGCGTTTGACGACGCCGGACCGGTAAACGCCTTTGCCCCAGCCGGATTCATACGATACTTTGACTGGCGATCCTTGTGCGCTATTGATGCCGGGGATTTGAATCCAGCCCAGTTTATCGATCGGAATCGAAGCATTGATCCAGAAACTGTCCGTGCCGACCAGTCTGGCCAGCGGCGTACCGGTCGAGAAAGCCGACATCCAGGCGCCTACGTTGGCATTTCGCGTCGTGATGATGGCATTAAACGGTGCGAAGGGACGTGTACGCTCCAGATCCAGATGTGCCTGCTTCAATGCCGCTTCGGCGGCGGCCAGCGCAGCTTTGGCGGCATTCAAATGCGGTCTGCGCAACACCAGTTCCTGTTCCTGGGGCGCCAGTTCGCTGCCCAGGAGCTGAAATTCGCGTTTGGAAATAGCCTGCTGGCCCAATTCCAATTTCAGGTTGAATTGCGCTCTGGCCAGCTCGCTTTCTCGTAGTTTGATGGCTAAACGATAGTCGGTCGGGTCAAGTTCGACCAGTTCCTCGCCCTTTTTGAGCATGCCGCCCTCAATAAAATGGGGGCTGACTCTTATCACCATGCCGCTAATTCGTGGCGTTAAATTGACGCTTTGCGAAGGGATGACGTTGCCCATCGCGTTGACGACTGTTTGGTGATCGATAACCGTCGCCTGCATAACCTCAACCAGTGGCGCAACCGCTATAGGCGGCATACGGGTGGCGCGGGCTTTATGAGTCAGCCAATAAAAGGACAGGCTGCCGGCGGCTATCATGATCAACAGCGCCGGCAGCAGTCTTACTAAATGTTTACTCATACGGCTTATAATCCCGGTAGTGATCTTCCTTAGCTACGGTGTCGCCGACAGGAAAGCCGCCGGCCAATGCCCGGTAAAGATTGATGCGGAAATCAATCAGCTGCTGCTGGGCGCTCAAACGAGTGCGTTCGATGCTTTGCTGACTCAACAATGCCGACAATACGCGCAGAAAATCCATGGCGCCGTAGCTGTAACGTAAGCGAATCTGTTCGGTCGCTTGACGCGATAATCCGACCTGCTTGTCAAGACGTTCGATCAGCCGGTGTTGCTGCTGTTCCTGAATCAGGGCATCTTCAACTTCTTTAACTGACCGGAGCAGGGCGGTCGCATAATCATCGAGGGCTTCGGCCGAGACTGCCCGGTTGCGTTCAACTTCAGCGATACGGCGGCCGCCGTCGATCAACGGCATGACCAGATTGCCGGCAATGGTTGCCATCCAGTTATTGAACAGCGACTGTAGATCAGGCGCATAGGTATTCACCCCTGCCGATAGGCTGAGTTTGGGAAAGCGGTTGGCAATGGCCGAAGCAATGCGCTGATCGGCTGCCTGCACCCGGAAATAGGCCCGGCGTATATCCGGCCGGCGTTGCATCAAGGCGGCGCTCAAGCCGGTATCAGGGATAGGCGGCAGCACGGGAAAATTGTCCTGATCGGGAAGATCAACCGTTCCGGGCGCTTTGCCGATAAGGACGGCCAGCGCATATTCCAGGACCTTGATCGTGGCGAGCACCGTATGCCGGTCTCCGATAACCGATTCCAGCAATTGTCTCTGCTGAAAGACATCGGCCGCGGTCGCCTGTCCGCCCCGAAATCGCGCCATGATAAGATCAACATTGTCGCGGTTGATCTGTATCTGCTGATCCAGCAGCTGGAGTTGGCTGCGCTGCTCAATCAGTCGGTACCAGGTGCCGGCAATTTCGGCAGTCAGTGATATGGCGATGCTGTCTACATCTTCCCGGCCGGCGTTGGCATCCAGTTCCGCAGCATGGATATTGGCGCGGATACGACCCCACAGATCCAGTTCATAGCTGGCCGCCAGGCCGAAAGTATAGTCATTGGTTGACAAGCGGTTATTGGTTCTTTCCGAAGCGCTGAACTCGCCGTTTAACTGCGGAATGATCTCCGAACCGCTTATTTTGGCAACCGCTCTGACCTGATCAAGACGGTTGAAGGCGGCGGACAGCGTGAAATTATCAGCCAGCGCCTGATCGATTAACCGGTTCAGTGTGGCATCATTAAAAGCCAACCACCATTTTTCGGGCAAGGGTGTTTGCCCGCTGGCTGAAAACTTGTCCGGCAGTTTGACCGGCGCAGGCACGTCTTTGACTGCAACGGAACATGATAGGTTCGTCATGATTATTAATAATAATGCCAGCGCTTTTGCATGATCAGCGGAAGATAGTGCTGATATCCTGCTTTGCCTTTTTTCATCCCGAGTGCGGTATTCTGTCATTGATTAAATGAGTGTGCTTATTGAACGTTGCCTGACTACTTTTAGTGCCAACTATAGCAATATAAAACCCAAACAATTTGCAGCAATTGTGTAAAAAATAAGGAAGTTATAATCGCCGGTTCTTTGACTATGTTTATATGTTGAGCATAGTGTTTTGCCGGCGCGAAACCGCTCTAAAGTCATATATTCTTCCTAAAAAACATAGCCAAGTAGCCCATAAAAGATGGGCAAAAAAGCGTTGCCCACACGGCTTGGTAGCTTGGAGTAATGCTACATGGAGAGTCCTGCGCCTAATTAATCCTCTGATAAACAAAATAGCCCGCAATCGCAAACATCAGCCAACCGGTTACCAGCGGCCCGATAACACCATCATAACTGCTGACCAGATAAAGATACTCGGAACTTTGATCGGTGTTAAACAAACTTTTACTCATTTTTATCTGCCATACCCAGCAGGTATGACAACCGATACACAAACCCAAACCGGCTTTTACCCGGGTTCTAAGTATGCCCAGGAATATACCTACCATTAACAAGGCAAAAAATGCCGATAGAATGTCGGGATTAATTAAATTGGCAAACGCCTCGCCCAGCAGTTTAAAACCACTGAAAAGGTTAATATCCTGAACCGGTATATCTGTTTTTGTGTTTAAAAAATGTAGTGCGGCATAATAAATTGAGCTGATCAGGATGGCTGCCATAACCGGCAATTTCTTGCCTAAACCGGCTAACAGAATCCCTCGAAAAATAGGTTCTTCAATCAGTGAAATGATCAGCGCGAGTAATAATGAAAGGAGCATTTTTTTTGCCAGCAGCCCGACCGTCCATGATTGCGACTCATCAATAATATTGATTTGAAGCACATACAGCATAATAAACACCGGCATCAAGGTTATAAACCCCAGCCCAAAGCCTTGCAATAACTGCTTAAAAAATACCGGTCTGGCGGCAAAGCCCAGCCCTTCCTTGCCAATTTTCAGATAAGCCATGGCGGGGAAAATACTCAGCACCAGAAAAAGCTGTGTGGACTTGCTGATGACTCTACGAAAAGGGAATTGATCACTTATCCCCTGCATAATGAAATAACTCACAATGCACGCCAGCGACAAAGCGGCCAGCAATACCAACAGCGGCACGAGGGCGTACAGAAGACTGATGACAGAGGACAGAGGACTGAAGACAGTAAATTGATAAGCGGGCTTTTCTGTCATCTGACTCCAAAATCGCCCCATAATATTTGCACAGCGGCTAAGGCGGCAAGCGATGCAGTTTCTGTTCTTAATATCCGGTTGCCCAGGCATACCGGAATAAAGCCTGCCGCTTTCGCGAAGTCCCGTTCCTGATCGGTAAAACCGCCTTCGGGGCCAGTCAGCAGGGTTACTCTCATAGCTTTCGGCGTTATGTCTGCCAATGATTTTTCTGCGTAGGGATCGAGAAACACTTTCAAGCCCTGCTGATTGCCTACCCAGTTTTGTATATATTCTATGTCTGTTAATTCTGGCAACATGGTTCGGCCGCTTTGTTCCGCGGCATGCTGGACTATTTTTTGCCAATGCAGCAAGCGTTGCGGCTTTTTTTCATCTTTGAATTGCACCACGCAGCGCTCGGTCACTAACGGTGTTATCTGGTTAACGCCCAGCTCTACCGCCTTTTGAACCGACAAATCCATTCTGTCGCCACGTGCAATGCCCAGGCCCAAAGTAATATACAAGGGCGATTCCACACTGCGTTCGCGTTTTTGCTGAACCGCAATCAATACGGTTTTTCGGCTGACTTCGGTAAGTGTACATAAATATTCCCCACCCTCGCCGTTGAATAAAACGATTTCAGCATCTTTTTTTAAACGCAATACCGTTCTGACATAATGCCCATTCTCATCATCCAGTTCGATTTGCTGTCCGGTGTTTAACAGTACCGGCACGTATAATCTGGAAACACGCATATTAATCCTTAACCGCCCGCTGTATGCCATCCCAGGCCACCTCAGTGATTAACAATAGCTCCTCCCCGGTAATAATGTAGGGAGGCATGAAATAAATGACATCGCCTAAAGGGCGTAATAATACACCTTTGGACAGCGCATAGTGATAGACTTTAAGCCCGCGGCGTTCTTGCCATGGATATGGCTCGCGCGTGTGTTTGTTCTTGACCATTTCAATTGCCAATATCATGCCTGTCTGCCGGACTTCGGCGACATGCGGATGCTCATTAAAACGCGCTGCCGACTTCGCCATGATTTCAGCCAGCCGCCTGTTTTTCTCGATGACATTGAGCTGCTGGAAAATTTCTAGTGTTGCAAGTCCGGCTCTACACGCCAGCGCGTTGCCGGTATAACTGTGCGAATGCAGAAATGCCGTCAAGTTTTGATAATCATCATAAAATGCCTGATAGATCTGGTTGGTGGTTAATACCGCCGACAATGGCAAATAGCCGCCCGTCAAGCCTTTGGACAAACACATAAAATCCGGGCTGATGGCGGCTTGTTCACAGGCAAATAACGTCCCCGTTCTGCCAAAACCGACAGCGATTTCATCGGCGATTAAATGCACATGATATTTATCGCAGGCGCTGCGCAGCAATTTTAAATAAACGGGATCATACATACGCATAGAGCCTGCACATTGTACTAAAGGCTCGATAATAACCGCGCAGACGCTATCGGCGTGTTGCAGCAGGGTCTGCGCCATCAGTTCGAAGCGGCGTATGGAATAATCCGCCCACGATTCGCCAGGCTCGCGGGCGTAACAATCCGGGCCAGGCACGGTAATCACGTCCATTAACAACGGTGCATAAGTTTCCTTATAGAGCGCCACATTGCCCACCGCTAGTGCGCCCAAGGTCTCGCCGTGATAACTGTTTTCCAGCGTTATAAATTTGGTTTTCTGCGTTTGTCCGTGGTTACGCCAATAGTGAAAACTCATTTTAAGCGCGGCTTCGACCGCCGCCGAACCATTGTCGGCATAGAAACAACGGTTAAGACCTTCGGGCGTGATTGCAACCAGTTTTTCCGCCAGGTTGACGGCCGACTCGTGGGTGAATCCGGCAAAAATCACATGCTCCAGGGTATCGAGTTGGTCTTTTAGAGAGGCGTTGATAGCTGGATTGGCATGACCAAACAGATTAACCCACCAGGAACTGATGGCATCCAGATAGCGATTGCCGTCAAAATCCTCCAGCCAAACGCCCTGCCCATTTTTTATCGGAATAATCGGGAAGGCCTCATGGTCCTTCATTTGTGTACAGGGATGCCACAAAACGGAGAGGTCACGGTTGGAAAGAGATTGGTTGGACATGGGCAATAGATTAAACTGTAGGCGCGAAGTAATTCGCATTCAGATCGTTTCCCAAACTTGGACTCTGAACCTTATACATTAGTCTGCAATTATCAACTTTGAGAGATATTTGCAATGCGCCTAACACTTATTGGGTAATAACAGCATCAAATAATTAGCGTCTAGCGAGTACTTTTGTATAAAAAAAAGGGCGTGGATTTGGGGACGAGAATATCCTTGCGGTAAATGCAGAGTATTACAGGCAAGTGTTACCAGGATTGATGCATGCTATCATCCACCAATCCTGATTTGCACCTTTAGCCTTGCGCCTTGATTTTCAAATTTTGCAAAATCGCCAGCGTAGGCCCCGCTTGATTCATCGTATAAAAATGCAGTCCGGGCGCACCGCTGTCGAGCAATCGCTGACACAGGTTGGTAACCAAATCCAGACCGAACGCTTGTATCGATGCGCGATCATCGCCATAGCCTTCCAGGCGTTTTCTCATCCAGCGGGGAATATCAGCGCCGCACATTTCAGAAAAACGAAACAGTTGTACATATTGTGTAACCGGCATAATACCTGGAACAACAGGAATATCTACGCCATTTTTCTCGCAGCTATCAAGGAAATAAAAATACGCCTCGGCATTATAAAAATACTGGGTTATCGCTGCATCAGCGCCGGCTTCTACTTTGCGCTTGAAATTTTTAAAATCTTCTATGCAGCTTGCTGACTGTGGATGCACTTCAGGATAAGCGGCAACATGAATCTGAAAGTAATCGCCGGTTTCCTGACGGATAAACTCGACCAGTTCATTGGCGTAGCGGAATTCACCTGCTGACATCATGCCGGAGGGTAAATCGCCTCTTAACGCCACAATTTTGGCGATACCATGATCCTGGTAGTCTTTCAGAATTGCGCGGATATTGTCTTTAGTTGAGGCGACACAGGATAAGTGCGGTGCGGCGGCTATGCCTTTAGCTTGAATAGCGACCACTGTATCGAAGGTTTTATCTCGGGTTGAGCCGCCCGCGCCAAAGGTGACGGAAAAAAAGTCGGGATTAAGTTCTGCCAGTTTGCTATACACAATTTGCAAATTTGTCTCACCTTCTTCCGTTTTAGGTGGATAAAATTCAAAACTGAACAATTGTGGATGTTTTATATGTGATTGCATTTTGGTCTCACTGACGGGAATCTAAAATGTATCGTTCCCATGGTTTCCGTGGAAATACCGCTGTGGACGCTCTGCGTACCTTGCTGCTGTAATTGAGACGCAAAATCTTGCGTCTCTACAAGCTGCATTCCCAAACCGGAGTATGGGAACGATGATAAATCAATAACGGTAATGATCCGCTTTATAAGGGCCTTCAACCGGAACATTAATGTACTTGGCCTGTACATCCGTTAATACCGTCAGATTCACGCCCAATTGTTTAAGATGCGATCTGGCAACTTTTTCGTCCAGTTTCTTGGGCAAAATGTAGACTTTCTTTTCGTACTGCGCAGCATTTTTCCACAATTCTATTTGTGCTAAAACCTGATTACAGAACGAGTTGGACATCACAAAACTGGGATGTCCTGTAGCACAACCCAGATTAACCAGTCGGCCTTCAGCCAAAATAATCAAGCGTTTGCCATCAGGAAAAATAACATGATCTACCTGGGGTTTAATATTTTCCCATTCATATTTACGCAATGAAGCAATTTCAATTTCGGCATCAAAGTGACCAATATTACACACTATCGCTTGATCTCTCATGGCTAGCATGTGTTCATGGGCAATAATGCTAAAGTTACCGGTTGCAGTCACAAAAATATTGGCGATAGGTGCGGCTTCTTCCATCGTGACTACGCGGTAACCTTCCATAGCGGCTTGCAAGGCGCAAATGGGATCAATTTCAGTAATCCACACGGTAGCTCCCAGACCTCGCAAGGATTGTGCACAACCTTTGCCGACATCGCCGTAACCGCACACCACGGCGATTTTACCGGCAATCATGACGTCAGTTGCGCGTTTGATGCCATCAACCAAAGATTCGCGGCAACCATACAGGTTATCGAATTTTGACTTGGTCACCGAGTCGTTGACATTAAAGGCAGGTACTTTTAACGTGCCTTTGGTCACCCTTTCATATAGACGCAACACACCTGTGGTGGTTTCTTCGGACAAGCCTTTAACACCTGCCATTAATTCAGGATACTTGTCATGCATCATGTTGGTTAGATCGCCGCCGTCATCCAGAATCATATTGGGTCTCCAGCCTTCAGGACCTTCAATTGTCTGGGCTATACACCATTCAGCTTCTTCTTCAGTTTCGCCTTTCCAGGCAAAAACGGGAATACCGGCCGCAGCCACTGCCGCCGCCGCATGATCCTGGGTGGAGAAAATATTGCAGGATGACCAGCGCACTTCTGCGCCCAATGCGGTCAGGGTTTCAATCAATACCGCTGTTTGTATCGTCATATGCAAACAGCCGGCGATTCGAGCGCCTTTTAACGGCTGTTCCTGACCATATTCTTCACGCAATGCCATCAAACCGGGCATTTCTGTTTCAGCAATATTGATTTCTTTACGACCCCATGCGGCTAAAGCGATGTCGGCAACTTTATAATCTTGTTGGTTCATTATCTATCCTGCGTTTGTTATTGAAGACCGGCGGCATCTTTCAAGACGTCAACCTTATCGGTTTTTTCCCAAGAGAATGATTCTTCGGTACGTCCAAAATGCCCATAAGCCGCTGTAGTTTGATAAATTGGCTTTAATAAATCCAGCATTGCAATCAAGCCTTTAGGCCTGAGATCAAAGTGTTCTCTGATAATTTTCACCAACTTTTTTTCACTGAGTTTGCTTGTGCCAAAGGTTTCAACACTGATGGAAGTGGGTTCAGCAACACCAATTGCATAAGAAACCTGAATTTCACAGCGTTCAGCCAAACCGGCAGCAACAATGTTTTTTGCCACATAGCGAGCCATATACGCCGCAGAACGGTCAACTTTTGACGGATCCTTGCCGGAAAACGCGCCGCCGCCATGTCTTGCCATCCCGCCGTAGGTGTCAACGATAATTTTACGACCGGTTAAACCGCAGTCGCCGACAGGACCGCCAATAATGAACTGGCCTGTAGGATTAATAAAATATTTAGTATCCTTATGTAACCATTCTTTGGGTAATACAGGCAGAATAATTTCGTCCATTACCGCTTCATGCAATACCTTGGCATTAATGTCGGGTGAATGCTGGGTAGATAACACAACCGCATCAATAGCAACCGGTTTATGATTTTCATAGCGGAAAGTAATCTGGCTTTTTGCATCCGGACGCAGCCAGGGCAGAGTCTTGTTTTTACGCACATCCGCCTGACGTTTCACCAATAGATGGGAATAGGTAATCGGAGCGGGCATCAACACATCGGTTTCATTGCTTGCATAACCAAACATTAAACCCTGGTCGCCAGCGCCTTGCTCATGGTCTGACGCCTCATCAACGCCCATTGCAATATCCGCAGATTGCTTGCCAATGGCATTCAATACTGCACAGCTTTGTCCATCAAAGCCTATATCGCCATGATCGTAACCGATATCGCAAACCACTTTTCTAACCAGCGCTTCGAGATCAACCCATGCATTGGTTGTAATTTCGCCTGCCAGAACAACCATACCGGTTTTGACCAATGTTTCGCAGGCGACTCGCGACCGGGGATCTTGTTCCAATAGGGCATCAAGCACGGCATCTGAAATTTGATCCGCGACTTTATCAGGATGTCCTTCTGATACGGATTCTGATGTAAAACTAAAATTGTTGCTCACATTTCCACCTTAACATTAATGATAAAACCAGGTATACAAAAGGCCGCATAAGCAGCCTTTTTTTAATGGTGGGCCCTGTAGGACTTGAACCTACGACCTGCCGATTATGAGTCGGACGCTCTAACCAACTGAGCTAAGGGCCCCTTGTTTTTTTCTACTCACCATCCAGAAAGCATCTTAATTGCTCTGATCTGGATGGATGCCTTAACTTTCTTAATGCTTTTGCTTCAATTTGACGGATGCGTTCACGCGTCACATCAAACTGCTTACCCACTTCTTCCAAGGTATGATCGGTATTCATATTGATACCAAAACGCATACGCAGAACTTTCGCTTCTCTCGCCGTTAATCCCGCCAGAACATTTTGTGTCGACTCACGCAAACCGGCAATGGTAGCCGCTTCAACCGGAGAAAGCACCTTGGCGTCTTCTATGAAATCGCCCAGATGAGAATCTTCATCGTCACCAATCGGCGTCTCCATTGAAATAGGCTCTTTTGCAATTTTTAACACCTTACGAACCTTGTCTTCCGGCATTTCCATACGCTCAGCCAATTCTTCCGGCGTCGCTTCCCGTCCCATTTCCTGCAGAATCTGCCGGGAAATCCGGTTTAACTTGTTGATCGTTTCGATCATGTGTACCGGAATACGAATGGTTCTGGCCTGATCAGCAATAGATCTCGTGATAGCCTGCCTGATCCACCACGTCGCATAGGTAGAAAACTTATAGCCGCGGCGATATTCGAACTTGTCCACTGCCTTCATTAAACCAATATTGCCTTCCTGAATCAAGTCCAGAAACTGCAAGCCGCGATTAGTATATTTTTTAGCAATCGAAATAACCAGCCTTAAATTAGCTTCGATCATTTCCTTTTTCGCGCGCCTTGCCTTGGCTTCGCCGATAGACATGCGTCGATTTATGTCTTTTAAACCGCTAATAGTCAAGCCATACTCGGTTTCGATATCGGACAATATATTTTGCGCTTTTCTTAGTTCTTTTTCACGTGCTTTCAAAGCTTCCGAGTAGCTATGCCCTGCATTAAAGTGCTGATCAAGCCACTCCGCACTGGATTCATGCTCAGTAAACGAGGCTATAAAATCCTTGCGTGACATTTTTGCTTCTTTTACAAAAACATCCAGAATCAGTTTTTCCTGTTCACGAACAATAGTGATGCCATTGGGAATAATAGCCGTTAATTTTTTTAAATAATGCGGTGTCCATTTAAATTCCATGAACAAATCAGCCAATACTTCAAAAGCTTTTTCAGTTTTATCACTGGAATAACCATATTTTTTGATGGTTGCTGACGCTGTTTTTAACTGCTTTCTAAGCGCCTCAACTTTTTCCTGTACCTCTTCATAATTGAGTCCTTTCAATTCATCTTCAGCACTGGCCTCTTCAACCAGATCCTGGGCAGGTAGTGTACTGACCAAATCTTCAGAATCGCTTAAATCCGCAAAGCCTGAAATTAAATCGGTCAGCCGAACATCGCCATCTTCATCTGAAATAGCATCAAATGACTGCAAAAAGTCGTTGACAACAACACAAGATCGGGCAATGGCTTTAATAAGCTGCTGCTGTCCCTCTTCAATACGCTTGGCAATTTTCAGCTCATCAGCGCGGGTCAATAATTCTACTGAACCCATTTCTCGCATGTACATGCGCACCGGATCGGTGGTTCTGCCGAATTCACTGTCAACAGAAGCCAGAGCGGCAACTTCTTCAGCATCTTCGTCATCGGTTGTAACAGCAGCTGAATCTGTAATTAATGAATCTTCATCAGGTGCAACTTCGTAGACCTGGATCCCCATTTCATTGATCATGCCAATGATATCTTCGATTTGTTCAGGATCAACAATATCACTCGGCAAATGATCATTAACCTCGGCATAAGTCAGGTAGCCCTGCAATTTGCCTTTAGCTATCAATTGTTTTAGTTGGGAATGCTGTTGTTCTTGATTCATCATTTACTCACTGGATGCTCTGTCGAGTACAATCAAATTAACAGAAAATTGTACTATAAATTTATATATCATCAAACTATTTGTTTGCCAACATTTTAACTAACGTCTCTTGCTCTTGACTATCCAAGCCCTTGCTTTGCGCCTTCGCCTGCAATCTGGTGATGCCAGCTTCTCTTCCCTGCTTGAGCAAGCCATTTAACGCATCACAAAACTCGGCTTCTACCCCGTCATCCGGAATCATTAAATCCAATGCAGCCAATTTTTTAACAATCGCTTCATCAGCATGGTCTCGATAAACTTCTAACAACACACCATAATTACTCGGTTTTTCATCAGCAATTACTTGCAGGATGCTTTTAAATTTTTCGATACCCTCAAACTCCAGGCAATTCCAGTCAATCTCTTTTTGCTCAACTATCTCAATAAATTTGGGGTTCTGAAGCAATAAAGCCATTACAAAACCAGGCAGTGAAGGACGACCCTGTTTCTGGCGATACTTCCCTTGCTGTTTTTTATAGGCAAGTATAGCCTGATTATCCAAAATGTGCTGTTTAGCCAAGCTGGATAATTTTTCAAACATCATCTCCCTAAACGCACCGATTGGTAATTGCGTTAAATACGACTCAGCCTCAGTCCTCAGATTTGAACGGCCCTCCATTTCGGACAATTTCAAGTCTTTAGAAAAATGTTCAAAAAAATAATCCGATAAGGCTTGAGCCGTTTGCACCCGCTCTATGAACTTATCAAGTCCTTCTTCGCGCACCAAGGAGTCTGGATCATGATTGTGTGGCAACAACATGATGCGACATGACCGGCCACCCTTTAAGGATGGAAAAACCGATGCTATCGCCCTCCATGCCGCCTCCCTGCCCGCCTTGTCGCCATCAAAGCAAAACACCAGCTCCGATGAAAGCCGGAATAGCAAATCGAGATGCGCTTGTGTTGCCGCCGTCCCCAAGGCCGCAACGGCATAATGAATGCCAAACTGAGCCAGGGCGATAACATCCATATAGCCCTCAACAATCAAAATCCTCTGCGGCTTTGAATTCTTTTCCAGAAGCTCGTACAAGCCGTAAACTTCCCTAGCCTTGTGAAATAGTGACGTTTCCGGAGAATTCAAGTATTTTGGCAACGAATCATCGAGTACCCGCCCGCCAAAGCCTATGATCCGGGCGCGCTTATCACGTATGGGAAACATGATCCTGCCGCGAAAACGGTCATAGGCCTGTCCATCCTCTTTACTGACCAGCAGCCCGGCTTCTATCAATAGTTTCTGACTAAACCGCCCGGCTAAGGCATTCCACTTATCGGGCGCATAGCCCAGCATAAAGTCACGAGCAACTTCACCTTTAACCCCCCTGGCTTTCAGGTAATCAATCGCTTCAGGGCAGCCTCTTAGCTGCTCTACATAAAAAGCCGCCACCTGCTCCATCACCCCATAAAGACTATTTAAATCATCTTTCTTTACTCCTGCCTGGCGGACAAACGACTCCCTGGGCACATCAATACCAGCAAAGGCGGCCAAATCCTCTACGGCTTCAACAAAATCAAGATGACTAAAATCCATCAGAAAACCGATGGCATTACCGCTTGCACCGCAACCAAAGCAATGAAAAAATTGCTTGTTACGGTTGACAGAAAAACTGGGCGTTTTTTCAGTATGAAAGGGGCAGCGGGCAACATAATTTGTACCCGTTTTTTTTAGAGGAATGTGCGAATCAATTAAGTCGACTATATCAACCCGCACCAAAAGCTCATCAATAAACTCGCGAGGAATTCTACCGGACATAAGTTACCCGGACAAAAACAGATTATCCAGCTAATGCTGTCTTGATTTTAGCACTGACAACCGACATATCGGCTCGACCCTGCATTTTTGCTTTTAGCAATGCCATGACCTTACCCATGTCTTTAACGGATTTTGCACCCGACATAGACACTGCCTCGCTGATCATAGCATCAATTTCTTCATCATCAAGAGCTTGCGGCATAAAATCCTGAATAACCAGAATTTCTCCCTCTTCAATTGCCGCCAAATCGTTCCGGCCCGCTTCGGTATACTGCCGGATAGATTCACGGCGCTGCTTGAGCATTTTATCGAGAATCTGGATCACCCGCTCATTATCCAGCACGATGCGCTCATCAACTTCAACCTGCTTCAATGCCGCCAGGATTAAACGAATCACACCTAGCCTGACTTTATCGCCTGCCTTCATGGAGGCCTTCATATCGTCCTTGATACGATCTGTTAATAAATCCATCACATTAACCTTTGCCGTTACAGCACTGGACGTCCGCGGCGCAAATTTTTCAGCGCATAACGTTCACGAGCCAATTTTTTCAAATGCCGCTTAACAGCAGCCGCACCCTTACGCTTACGCTCTGCCGTTGGTTTTTCATAAAACTCACGACGACGCACTTCAGCCAATACACCCGCTTTTTCACAGGCGCGTTTAAACCGGCGAATTGCAATATCGAAAGGCTCGTTTTCTTTAATTTTTACTGACGGCATTATATATGATCCAACTATGTTAATATTTTAAAGGTGAGGGTTGTTCGACCCACTAAATAAACAGAACTGCTAATTATACCTTTACTTTTATAATTTTCAAAAACTCAATAAGTATTTTTAATCATTGAGAGACATGCAATCCGCTAATAAACAACACTACTAACTTTAACCTTACTTTAAATCTCAACAACTCAATGTATGTTTTAGGCATAGAAACCTCCTGCGATGAAACCGGTGTCGCCATTTATCATTCCCGGCAAGGCTTGATAAATCATCTTTTGTACAGCCAAATAGTTATGCACAATGAATATGGCGGCGTTGTTCCTGAACTGGCTTCGCGCGACCATATCCGTAAATTAGTCCCCCTTATCAAGCAATGCCTGCAAGAAAGCCGCCTCAAAAACAGCGACATTAGCGGCATTGCCTACACGGCGGGTCCGGGATTGATGGGGGCATTATTAGTCGGCGCCGCAACAGCCCTAAGCCTGGCATGGTCTTGGCAGATTCCTGCCATTGCAGTGCATCATATGGAAGGCCACCTGCTTGCACCCATGCTGGAAGCAAATCCGCCGGAATTTCCTTTTGTCGCCTTATTAATTTCCGGCGGACACACGTTGCTGGTGCAAGTCGAAGGAATCGGCCGCTACCAGCTTTTAGGCGAATCGCTTGATGATGCAGCGGGAGAAGCTTTTGATAAAACCGCAAAAATGCTGGGGCTGGGCTATCCCGGCGGCCCTAAACTATCTGCGCTCGCTGAATGCGGCCGCCCCCGGATTAAATTTCCGCGTCCCATGACCGACCGCCCCGGATTAGACTTTAGCTTTAGCGGCTTAAAAACCTTCGCACTCAATACCATCAACGCCTCGGAAAAATCCGGACAGGATAAAGCAGATATTGCCGCCTCCTTTCAAGATGCGGTTGCGGACACGCTCAGCATTAAATGCAAACGGGCTTTGCAACAAACCGGCTTGTCAAGACTGGTGGTTGCAGGCGGTGTCAGCGCCAACCAGAAAATCCGCGCATCCTTAAAAGAAATGGCCGCGAAGGAACATGCACAAATCTATTTTCCCAGACTCCAATTCTGCACAGACAATGGCGCCATGATTGCCTACGCCGGCTGTCAACGCTTGATGGCCGGCCAACAACAAGGACTGGAAATTTTTGCCCGTCCACGCTGGCCGCTAAGTGAATTATCACAGGTACAAGGTTAAAGATACAAGGTTAAAGGCTAAAGGCTACGGACTCAAACAAGGGCGCCCTTCATTTTGGGGTAAAAGTAGTGAACAGTTCAAACATAAGGCACAACGACCCCTCAGGTTTCCCTGATATTTTTTTAAATCCAGCCTAAAAAATGGTTACGGTTGGCTTTGAGAAATTATCTGTAAGAGCC